>NZ_CP150239.1:3410000-3582823 GCF_037975215.1 Solibacillus sp. FSL R5-0449 | reverse complement strand
GCTCTTTCTTCCTTTCATTAATTCATTTCACATTCGATTCGTATATTTAAATGACAAAGCTCATACTAACAAAGATTAGTTGAGAGTCTCTTTTTTATGTGAATTTCCTTACAAATGCAAACTTTCTTGCTTACGAAAAAAGAAAGGCTCTGTTAGATAGTTAATAGGAAACAGAGCTATAAAATATATATTTTATAATTAAAAAGGAGTTCATACACATAACCACAACTTGTGGATAAAGGTTGTTCTGGAGTAGGGGAAATCTTTGTCCACAGATTATCAACAATTGTGGATAATATATTTCCCAGAAAAGAATTCCACAAAGTAAAACACAATTATCGTATCAAATAAAGTTAGGTATTTCAATAGTTAAACGATCTTATCCACATAATCATATGTTATATACATAACAGTTGTCCACAGGTTTCTTATATGTGAAAAACCTGTAGATAAACGTTGTGGATAATTTTTAAAGGCAAAAATACTATTCACAGCATAAACGGAAATTAATTTTATAAATTGTGGATAAGTGGGAGGGTAGATCAGCAAGGGGATTATATAAGGTTTATAAGGAAAAAGAGAAAAATAAAATTGAAGCATTGACAAACAGGTTTTATTCTTTATATAATATCATGGTCTGTATGTAGAGATAGATATAGTAACGCTCGAATTCAGGAGGTGTATATAAATGAAACGCACGTACCAACCTAAAAAACGTAAGCACTCTAAAGTTCACGGTTTCCGCGCTCGTATGAGCACTAAAAACGGCCGTAACGTATTAGCTCGCCGTCGTAAAAAAGGAAGAAAAGTATTATCAGCATAAGTCCACTGAGCCACATCAGTGGTCTTTTTTTTCTTTTATCGTTGTTGAATGAGCAAAAAAAGTACCAATGATTAGATGGAGCAGGTGAATGGATCATGAATAAACGCCAACGTATAAAGAAAAATGAAGATTTTCAAAAGGTGTTTAAAAAAGGTAAGTCGTTTGCGAATCGCCAATTTGTTGTATATTGCTTGAAAAAGGAAGAGCAACAGGCGTTTCGTATTGGCTTATCAGTGAGCAAAAAAGTAGGAAATGCGGTCACTCGGGTTCAAGTGAAACGCTATATTCGCCAAGCTTTTCTGGAATTAAAAGATGAAGTAAAACAAGATATGGATTATGTTATTATCGCCAGAACGCAGGCGGCCACACTGGATTTTCACGAAACCAAAAAGAGCTTGCAGCATGTTTTGAAGGTTGCAAGAGTATATAAAGGATAGTTCCGCAATTAATTGTTTATCATTCATTGCTCTAAACTTTGGATTTACGGAACAATTAGTAGTGTACGAACGTCCGTACATGGTAAAATATTGTCATAAAAATTGAATAGGTTTGCTTTAGGAGGAAGAAGGTTGAAGAAAAATCTATGGATAATGCTGTCACTTGTTTCAGTAGTATTACTGCTATCAGGCTGTACAGAATTTGACCAACCAATTTCATCTGAAAGTGATGGCTTTTGGAATGAATATATTGTTTGGCCATTAGTATCATTTATCAAGCTTTTTGCTGATATGTTTGAAGGTAATGCTGCGAATTATGCATTTGCAATTATTATCGTAACTGTTATTATTCGTCTAATCATTCTACCTTTAACTATCAAACAAGTAAAAAGTTCTAAGAAAATGCAGGAAATGCAACCGAAGTTAAAAGAGCTGCAAGCAAAATACAGCTCAAAAGACGCGGCAACTCAGCAAAAATACCAGCAGGAAATGATGCAGTTAATGCAGACTTCAGGTGTTAACCCGTTAGCTGGATGTTTACCGATTCTTATCCAGATGCCGATCTTAATCGGTTTCTATCATGCGATCAGCCGTATGAATGCAACACCGGATGCCTTTGAATTAGGGACATTTTTAGCGGTTCCATTAGCTGAGCCTAGTATTATATTTGCTGTTATCGCAGGTCTTATCCAGTACGTTGTATTAATGACTGGACCAGCAGTAGATAACCCGCAAATGAAAATTATGATGTACATCATGCCATTAATGATCGTTGGTTTCGGTATTATTTTACCTGCCGCGTTATCATTGTATTGGGTAGTCGGAAACTTTGTATCTGTATTACAAAACCTTGTTATTTACAAACCTTGGAATAAAAATAAACCGGATGCTACCGATGCCAAAGGAGCGAAATAAGTGAAACAAACTACGCAAATAGGCGCAACAGTAGAAGAAGCGATCTCATTAGCGTTACAAAAGCTTGGCCATACTCGTGAACAAGTTGATGTGGAAGTTTTACAAGAGGGCAAAAAAGGATTTTTAGGTTTTGGGGCACGAAATGCTGAAGTTCGTGTCACTGTAAAGGAAATTGTTCAGCAGCAAGTGGATCAAGAGACGACTTCAGGTTCTGGATCAGATGTGGAAGAACTGACAATTGTCGAGGAAACAATCGAGAATGAGCCGGTTTTAGCTAATGAAGATCAACCAATTCACCATGAACAACAACAAGTGGATCCTATTGAAGAGGCAAAACAGTATTTAACGAATATTGCTTTAGGAATGGGAATTACAGATTTAACAATTGACCATGAAACAGATGGCAAACATGTTTCATTTAAGTTATCGAGCGAGAAAGCAGCGTTATTAATTGGAAAGCGTGGCCTTACATTAAATGCGCTTCAACATTTAACTCAGCTCATTCTTAATAAAACGGCCAAATCGTTTATGATTTTACAAATGGATGTGGAAGATTATCGTGAGCGACGTCAAGCAGCACTTGAACAGCTTGCATTACGCATGGCGGACAAGGCTATTCGAACACGAAAACCCGTATCATTTGAACCAATGGCATCTTATGAACGAAAAATTATTCATAATGCTTTGGCAAATCGCATAGATATCGAAACACACTCAGAAGGTGTCGAACCAAATCGATATTTAGTGATTGAGCCAGTAAAATAATATACAGACATATTTCGACCTATTCTTTTGGATAGGTCGTTTTTTTAATGAAGAATGGAAAATCTACATTACTTTAGATTTTAATAAAAATATGTTAGTCTAAATTGTTAGTTAGTATAGCACGGATGTGATTTATCCACATGTGGATAACACTGAAATAGGAGGATATAAATGGAATTCGATACGATTGCTGCGATTTCCACTCCGATGGGAGAAGGAGCTATTGCGATTGTTCGTCTGAGCGGCGATGAGGCGGTAGCAATTGCAGATAAAATATTTAAATCACCAAATCATAAGCGGTTATCGGAAGTTGCGACACATACGATCCATTACGGACATTTGATCGACCCGAAAACCGATGAAGTGGTAGAGGAAGTTATGTTGAGCTTAATGCGCGGACCTAAAACATTTACGCGTGAAGATGTTGTCGAAATCAATTGTCATGGCGGTATTGTATCTGTTAACCGAGTACTTCAGCTTGTATTACGCTACGGTGCACGTTTAGCAGAGCCTGGGGAATTTACGAAGCGTGCATTTTTAAATGGCCGTATCGACTTGTCACAGGCAGAAGCGGTAATGGATTTAATTCGTGCAAAAACCGATCGTGCAATGAATGTTGCACTCGGACAGATGGATGGAAAGCTTTCTCGTCTTATTACATCTTTGCGCCAGGCATTATTAGAGACATTGGCACAAGTGGAAGTAAACATTGATTATCCGGAATATGACGATGTAGAAGAAATGACGATTCCTGTACTTCTTGAAAAATGCGGTTGGGTACGAGAGGAAATAATTAAATTACTTCAAACATCATCTCAAGGCAAAATTTTACGTGAAGGTTTATCTACCGTTATTTTAGGACGTCCGAACGTAGGTAAATCATCTCTTTTAAATAGTTTAGTTCAAGAAAATAAAGCGATTGTAACCGACATTGCAGGCACAACTCGTGATATTATTGAAGAATACGTAAACGTACGTGGAGTTCCTTTACGTTTAGTTGATACAGCAGGTATTCGGGAAACAGAAGATATCGTTGAACGAATTGGTGTTGAGCGTTCGAGAGAGGCATTAAAAGATGCTGATTTAATATTGCTTGTATTAAATTACGGAGAAGAGCTTACTGAAGAAGATGAACGCCTTTTTGAAACGATTCAGGCGATGGATTATATTGTCGTTGTCAACAAGACAGATATCGAACGTAAAATCGATTTAAACCGTGTTCATGAATTGGCTGGAAAACATCGTGTCGTAACGACTTCGTTATTGAAAGAAGAAGGTGTAATTGAGCTGGAAGAAGCGATTGCAGCATTGTTCTTTGAAGGGCAAGTGGAAGCGAATGATTTAACATATGTATCAAATGCGCGACATATTGCGCTATTGCATCAAGCTCAACAGGTAATTGAAGATGCGCTTGCTGCAGCCGAATCAGGTGTACCTGTCGATATGATTCAAATCGATGTGACACGTACATGGGAGATTCTTGGTGAAATTATTGGAGATACTGTACAGGAAAGCTTAATTAATCAGCTATTCTCGCAGTTCTGTTTAGGGAAATAAATTGGAATAAAAGAGAGGAAGAACAACATGTCAATACAATACGAAGCAGGTAATTTTGACGTAATCGTTGTTGGTGCAGGACATGCAGGTGTGGAATCTGCATATGCAGCTGCAAAAATGGGTGCAAAAACACTCATGCTTACAATTAACTTAGATATGATTGCGTTTATGCCATGTAATCCATCAGTCGGCGGACCTGCAAAAGGAATCGTTGTTCGTGAAATTGATGCACTTGGCGGTTTAATGGGACGCATTATCGATAAAACACATATTCAAATGCGTATGTTAAATACCGGAAAAGGTCCTGCAGTACGCGCATTACGTGCACAGGCGGATAAATTCCAGTACCAGCATGAGATGAAACGGGTTTTGGAAGAAGAAGAAAACCTTCAAATTCATCAGGCAATGGTCGATGAACTAATTGTAGAGGATGGCGCAGTAAAAGGTGTTATTACTCAAGTTGGAGCAATTTACCGTGCACCGGCTGTAATCATTACAACAGGTACATTTTTACGCGGGGAAATTATTTTAGGAAATCTGAAATATTCTTCAGGTCCAAACAACCAGCAGCCATCAATCAAATTAGCGGATAACTTAAAAGAATTAGGATTTGACTTAATCCGATTTAAAACAGGGACACCACCACGTGTAAACAACCGTACAATTGATTATTCAAAAACGGAAATACAGCCTGGTGATGATGTACCCCGTGCGTTCAGTTTTGAAACAACTGAATATATTATGGATCAGCTTCCTTGCTGGTTAACTTATACAACAGAAGAAACACATCGTACAATTGAGGAAAACCTGCATCTTTCTCCAATGTTTTCAGGGATGATTAAAGGGACAGGTCCTCGTTATTGCCCATCAATTGAAGATAAAGTAACACGCTTTAACGACAAACCGCGTCACCAGATTTTCCTGGAGCCTGAAGGACGCAATACACGTGAAGTATATGTTCAAGGCTTATCGACAAGCTTACCTGAGCATGTTCAGAAAAAATTAATTGCATCGATTCCTGGTTTGGAAAATGCTGAAATGATGCGTGCAGGCTATGCGATTGAGTACGATTCAGTGATTCCTACACAATTATGGCCAACATTAGAAACGAAAAAAATCCAAGGTCTTTATACAGCAGGTCAAATTAACGGTACTTCAGGCTATGAAGAAGCAGCAGGACAAGGCTTAATGGCCGGAATGAATGCCGCTGCGAAAGTTTTAGGCCGTGAAGAAATTATTTTAGACCGTTCAGATGCCTATATTGGTGTGTTAATCGATGACCTTGTTACAAAAGGTACGAATGAACCTTACCGTTTATTAACTTCTCGTGCAGAGTACCGTCTTCTATTACGTCATGACAATGCAGATTTACGTTTAACGGAAATCGGTTATAAAGCAGGAATGATTACGGAAGATCGTTACGCGAAGTTCCAAGCGAAAAGAGCAATGATTGAACAGGAGATCGCCCGTCTGCGTGAAATCATCATTAAGCCAAACGCGACGACACAAGAAGTAATCCGAAATGCTGGCGGCGCGGAGCTAAAAGATGGTATCCGCGGAGCAGACCTTTTAAAACGTACAGAAATGACGTATGATTTAGTTGCTTCCCTAACTCCATCAGAAGTGGAACTTACGGATGATGTAAAAGAGCAGATTGAAATTCAATTAAAATATGAAGGGTATATTCAAAAAGCACTTCAGCAAGTAGAAAAAATGAAGAAGCTTGAGGATAAGAAAATCCCTGAAAATATCGATTATGATGCTATTCCTAGCTTGGCGACAGAAGCGCGTATGAAGCTGAAAAGTGTTCAGCCGCTATCAATTGCTCAAGCATCGCGTATTTCAGGTGTAAACCCTGCAGATGTTTCAATTTTACTTGTCTATATTGAGCAAGGTAAAATTGCAAAAGTAACTACGAACTGAATGATGTGAGCGTCTTTATCCAAAAAGGCGCTCATTCTTTAATATGGAGGTGTCATTTTATGAACGAAAAGCAGTTTATCGAGGCATTGAAGGAAAAGGGTATTGAGCTTTCCGAACACCAGATTGCGCAGTTTAGAAAATATTTTGAGCTTTTGGTTGAGTGGAATGAAAAGATGAACTTAACGGCGATTACAGATTTGGAAGGCGTATATTTAAAACACTTCTATGATTCAATCAGTGCATCATTTTATTTTGAATTTACAAAAGTGACAACAGTATGTGATGTTGGTGCAGGTGCGGGCTTCCCAAGTATCCCGATTAAAATTTGTTTCCCGCATTTACAAATTACGATTGTCGACTCGCTTAATAAACGAATTACATTTTTAAATCATTTAACAAATGAGTTAAACTTGGATCATATGACATTTGTTCACGCACGTGCTGAAGAGTTTGGTCAAAATGCAGCATACCGTGAAAAGTTCGATGTTGTCACAGCCCGCGCGGTTGCACGTCTTTCTGTATTGTCAGAGCTATGTATTCCATTAGCTAAAGAAGGCGGTTATTTTGTTGCGTTAAAAGCAGCAGCAGGTGCTGAAGAATTAAAAGATGCGGCAAAAGCCATCTCTACATTAGGCGGTAAATTAATAGAGGAGTTTGCATTCCATTTACCTGTAGAGGAAAGCGAACGTTCCCTTTATGTATTTGATAAAGTGAAATCAACACCGAAAAAATACCCACGTAAACCAGGTGTTCCTAATAAAACACCAATTAAATAAAAAAATTAACGAAATTTGAAATATATCCGTCTTTTGCTGCATATATATTTATATTTATGTTTTTTTAGTGGATAGAAAAATATAAGTTTATTTTGAAATAGAAATGGGTAAAGACATTATTTTGTCCTTTTTAAGACGAAATCGGTCTTTCTCGTAAATTACTATTCATTGAACACTGTACATTTTTGAATGAATCAGAAATAATATTGTATATGAGGTAGACAGTTTCCTAAAGGTGGTGCCACACGGATGAAAAGTACTTTTTCACGTTTTTTCGGAGGCGGGAGCAAAGAGCCTGAAGTAAAAAGTGAAGTAGAAGTAATAGAGAATATCTCGATGGCTTCAGAAGAAGTAGTTAAAATTCCAATAGACAAAATCATTCCGAACCGTTATCAGCCACGTACAGTTTTTGATGATGAGAAGATTGAAGAATTAGCAAGAACGATTCATACACATGGCGTCATTCAACCGATTGTGATTCGTCCAATAGATAATGACCCAGATAAATATGAAATAATTGCCGGTGAGCGACGTTATCGAGCGATGAAATCTTTGCAATGGACAGAAGTGCCTGCCATTGTACGCAATTTAAATGATCGAGAAACGGCGTCTATTGCCCTGATTGAAAACCTTCAACGTGAGGAATTAACAGCAATTGAAGAAGCGCTTGCTTATCAACAGTTATTAGGGTTGCATCAGCTTACACAAGAAGCGCTTGCACAACGTCTTGGTAAGGGACAATCAACAGTTGCTAATAAATTGCGTTTATTAAAGTTGCCTCAATTTGTTCAGGATGCTATTTTAAATCGTGAAATTTCGGAACGTCATGCCCGGGCTTTAATTGTAGTCAAGGATGAGCAATTGCAAATGCAACTCATTGCAGCGACGAAAGAGTTTGATTGGAATGTTAGACAGCTTGAAGAGCAAATTCAAAAAATTCTAAATCCCGATGAGCCAGAGATAAAAAAACGTAAACCAAGCAGAAAAGCGATTAGCAAAGATGTGCGTATTGCCCTTAATACGATCAAGCAGTCGTTGTCTATGGTGACGAAAAGTGGAATAAATGTAAAAACGGAGGAAGAGGATACAGACGATTACTACCAAATCACTGTAAAAATTCCGAAGAGAAAATAAATTACTGAACTGCCCGAAAGATAATGACTTTCTAGGCAGTTTTTTTAGTAGAGTACTAGAATCAGCAAGTTTTTTTGAAATAAATTATGTTTCATAGCATCGTTTTCTAACATTTTTTGTTAAGATAAAAGAAACAGTAATGTAAAAGGAAGATTTAGTCATCCGAGATTTTTAGACTTTAAAAATATACCTAAATTGAAGTGATGAAAGCAGGTGCGGATATTGGGACGTATTATTGCGATAGCCAATCAAAAAGGTGGCGTTGGAAAAACGACAACCTCTGTTAACTTAAGTGCATGTTTAGCTTTTTTAGGAAAGAAAGTATTAATAATCGATATCGACCCACAAGGTAACGCTTCAAGCGGATTAGGTGTTCGAAAAGGTGATTTAGAGAGCTGTGTATACGACGTATTGATCAATGATGAAGATATTAAAGGTGTCATTCAACAAACGGATGTAGAAAATTTATATATTGTTCCTGCGACAATATCTCTGGCAGGGGCTGAAATTGAGCTTGTATCCACAATTTCACGTGAAGTTCGATTGAAGAAATCATTACAGGAGATTAAAAATAACTTCGATTTCATTATTATTGATTGTCCGCCATCGCTTGGCTTATTAACAATCAATGCACTGACGGCATCCGATGCACTGATTATCCCGGTCCAATGCGAATATTATGCATTAGAGGGGTTGAGCCAGTTGCTCTCGACAGTGCGCCTTGTCCAAAAGCATTTGAACAAGGAGTTAATGATCGATGGCGTATTGCTCACAATGCTGGATGCACGTACGAATTTAGGACTTCAAGTAATCGATGAAGTAAAACGCTATTTCCAGGATAAAGTATATCGTTCGATTATTCCGCGTAATGTCCGGTTAAGTGAAGCACCAAGCCATGGGAAACCGGTAATTTTATATGATGCAAAATCACGCGGAGCGGAAATCTACTTAGAGTTTGCAAGGGAAGTGATTAAAAATGGTTAAAGGTTTAGGTAAAGGAATTGATGCGCTTTTTCGTGAAGAGGCCGTACATAAAGAAGACCAGGTACAGCAAATTGCAGTCGGGAAAATTTTAGCAAATCCATTTCAGCCACGTAAAATCTTTGATGAAACTGCAATTGAAGAATTAGCCAGCTCTATTATTGAACATGGTATTATTCAACCGATTGTTGTCCGTAAAAATGCTAGGAAATATGAAATTGTAGCCGGTGAACGCCGTTATCGTGCGGCTGTAAGTGCAGGTTTAACAGAAGTACCTGTTATCGTAAAAGACTTTAATGAGCAGCAAATGATGGAAGTAGCTATTTTGGAGAACTTGCAACGTGAAGATTTAACTCCAATTGAAGAGGCAGAGGCATATAACAGTTTAATTGTGAAACTGAATTTTACACAAGATGATTTAGCAAAACGGTTAGGAAAAAGCCGACCGCATATTGCTAACTTAATACGTCTACTGCAGTTGCCGGAAGATATTCGAGACCTTGTCAATGAAGGAAAACTGACTATGGGGCATGGCCGTGCATTGCTCGGATTAAAAAACAAGCGACGCATACCTGAAGTAGCTCATAAAGTAATAAAGGATCACCTTAATGTTCGCCAATTGGAAAAGTATATTCAAGATTTAAATGAGGCCGTTTCACGTGAAACAAAGCCTACAAAAAAGGATATTCATACACAGGCAACAGAGTCCCAGTTACGTGATTACTTTGGAACACAAGTACAAATCAAAAAAGCTAAGAATAAAGGTAAAATCGAAATCGAGTTTTACTCAGATGATGATTTGCACCGTATTTTAGAAATATTAAATATGGAACAACAGTAAAAAGTGCTGAGCGAAAAGTTCCAGCACTTTTTTTATGAACAGTTATAATATTAAAAGTATAAATACATACAATTGAATAATTTGTAGACAGCAAATAGAAAGAGGAAATTTCATGGTACTACTTGGTTCACTGTTAAATGCATTATTTATCATTATCGGTGCATTGGTCGGCCGTATTTTTAAAAATATCCCGGAATCCATGCAGCAGACAGTGCTATCCATTATCGGTTTAGTCGTTGCACTGTTAGGTATCCAAATGGGATTGGAAAGTACGAATTTTATTATCCTTATCATCAGTTTAATCATAGGTGCGGTCATCGGTGAAAGGCTCGACCTTGAAGGAAAGTTTAATCGCTTCGGTCATTGGATTGAATCACTCTTCGGTAAGCGCGCACAAAAAGGAACGATAGCAGAGGGGTTTGTTACCGCAACGCTCATTTTTGTTATTGGCTCAATGGGAATTCTCGGTGCTCTCGATAGCGGATTGCGCAATGATCATAATATCCTCATCACTAAAGGGATTATCGATGGATTTATGTCGATAATATTAAGTTCAACTTTAGGGATCGGTGTCTTATTATCGGCCATTCCTGTACTTTTATATCAAGGTTCGATTGCATTGTTTGCCGGTGTTATTAGTACATATATTCCTAGTGAAGCGCTGGATCTATTCATTACAGAAATGACGGCAACAGGCGGGATTATGATAATGGCAATCGGTTTGAATATTGCTGGTTTAACGAAAATCCGTATAGCCAATCTGCTGCCAGCGATTTTGATGGTCGGGATACTCGTTGCGCTCACTTTTCCGTTTCAGTAAATGACGCTGCCATGCTAAAACGAGGGCACGAACAATTTTATCACTCATAGAATACGTAACATGCAATCTTGTATTTTGTAATACTTTCGCTTCCATAAAGCCTCCTACGTTAACAATTCCTTTAACAGAGATGTTACCAATAGGGGGCAATTCCTTTTTCACGGCTTTACCGGGATAAAGAGGACCCTGTTGGATTAGAATAGAACCAATTGCATTTGATTCACCTAAGCAAGCATCAATTGCAATAATAAAAGGTTGTTCTTTTTCGTTAATAAGCTGTTCATAGCGTTCTACGATATTGAGCGCATGAAGCGGTGCCTGCAATGTTCCAACTACCGGAAATGGAAATGAGAAAGTTTGGTGCAGCTGGCTCCCAATGATCGGACCTAGTGCATCACCTGTAGACCGGTCAGTACCGATACAGCAAAAAATAAGTTCTTCATGGTCAAACGGAATCGTTTTTAAAAAGATTTCGCTCAGCTCCCAAACAGCGCTCGTTTGCTCGTAATGAACGCTATAATTTTGTGGACAGGCTTGTGTCATATTATCACTCCTTTAATTTTCTGATTTAAGTAGATTACTCGAGAAATAAGCTGAAATACGATATATTTATGCAGTATATTCAATTTTAAAGTTTGTTATACAAGAGGTGGTAAATTTGGAAGAAGATTTGAAATTAGATTTAGAAGAATTCTCTGAAACAGACTTAAAGGGACTCGCACACTACACGACAAGGCTGTGGGATTACGTCACAAGTGCTGAATTTTGGGACGCTATTATTATAGCCAGCGCGAAGATTCTGGCGATTATCGTTATTTCATATCTTGTCGTTTTTATCGGCAAAAAGATCATTCATCGTGTGTTTATGCTGCGTGTAAGAACGAATGAACGCCGGCATCTTACAATTGTAAAACTGCTGCAAAGCGTTCTGAGCTATTTAGTGTACTTCTCTGCCATTATGGGGGTTTTATCGGCTATGAATATCCAAGTTGCCGGATTGCTGGCAGGGGCCGGGATTGCTTCTGTAGCCATCGCCTTTGGTGCGCAAAACTTAGTGAAGGATGTCATTACAGGATTCTTCATTATTTTAGAAGACCAGTTTGGTGTAGGGGATTTTGTGAAAATCAATACAGCAGAAGGTACCGTTATGGAAATCGGTCTTCGCACAACGAAAGTAAAGGGAGTAACAGGAGAACAGTTTATTATTCCGAACGGCAGTATTGTAGATGTCATCAACTATTCCATCAATAACTCAAAAGCTACGATAAATATGCAAATTTCGCTCGATGCAAATATTGAAAAAGTGCAGATGGTCATCCAAAACTATTTGGATACGTTACCGCAAAAATATGAGGAGCTTGTTTCAGCTCCTGTCTTTTTAGGTGTCACAAATACGACAAGCACAGAAGCAACGATTGCTATTACAATAGAAACATTACCATTACAGCAATATTCAATATCGCGTACTATTCGGAAAGATGTGATCGACATCCTAACGCGCAACGGTATTCCACTTGCTGTACCGAAAATGATGTTCTATGAGCGAAATCAGAGAGGAGAATAATAGATGGAAGCAAAGCAGTACGGTCTAAATGACGTTGTGGAAATGAAAAAACAACATCCTTGTGGCACAAACGAATGGAAAGTAATTCGATTAGGTGCTGATATTCGCATAAAATGTGAAGGTTGCGGACATAGCGTTATGATTCCACGCCGCGAGTTCGAGAAAAAAATGAAGAAAATTTTACGCCAGGCAGAAGAAGTCTAAAAGCAAAATAGACTTTTGAGCGCGCAATCAATATAATAGACAAGGTTGTAAAATTTAATGGACAGAAAAATCCATAAAAGAATTAATCATAAATTTAAATGAACTGAACATAGAAAGGTTGTGTCAATATGGCATTAACAGCTGGTATTGTTGGTTTACCTAACGTTGGGAAATCGACTTTATTCAACGCAATTACAAAAGCAGGCGCACTTGCGGCTAACTATCCGTTCGCAACAATCGAACCGAACGTTGGTAGTGTAACGGTTCCGGATGAGCGTTTAGACAAATTAACAGAATTAGTAGTACCAAAGAAAACAGTTCCGACAACTTTTGAATTCACAGACATCGCAGGTATCGTTAAAGGTGCTTCTACTGGTGAAGGTTTAGGTAACAAATTCCTTGCTCACATTCGTGAAGTAGATGCGATTTGCCAAGTTGTTCGTTGTTTTGAGGATGAGAATATTACGCACGTTTCAGGTACAGTAAACCCGATCGATGACATTGAAGTTATTAACTTGGAGTTAATTTTAGCGGATATGGAATCAGTGGATAAACGTATTGCACGTGTAGCAAAAATGGCAAAGCAAAAAGATAAAGATGCAATGGTTGAAGAGCCGATTCTTCAAAAGCTAAAAGAAGTATTGGAAGCTGAAAAACCTGCGCGTGCCGCAGACCTTTCAGATGATGAGAAAAAAGTAATTAAAGGTTTACACCTATTAACAATCAAACCAATGCTTTATGTTGCGAACGTTTCTGAAGATGAGGTAGCGGATCCATCTGAAAACAAGTATGTAAAAATGGTACAAGAGTACGCAGCAGCTGAAGGCGCACAAGTTATTACAGTTTGTGCGAAAATTGAAGAAGAAATTTCTGAGTTGGAAGACGACGAGAAAAAAGAATTTTTAGCTGAATTAGGAATTGCTGAATCAGGTTTAGACCAATTGATTAAAGCTTCATATAGCCTATTAGGTTTAGCTACTTACTTTACAGCAGGTGTACAGGAAGTTCGTGCATGGACATTCCGCAAAGGGATGAAAGCACCTCAATGTGCCGGTATTATTCATACTGACTTTGAACGTGGCTTTATCCGTGCTGAAACAGTAGCATTTACGGATTTAGTAGAGTACGGTTCAAAACCGGCTGCAAAAGAAGCAGGCAAAGTACGCGCTGAAGGTAAAGAGTATGTAGTTCAAGACGGCGACGTTATGGAATTCTTATTCAACGTATAAAATAAAGCAAAGGGATACTCCGGATAGTAATATTCGAAGTATCCCTTTTTCTATTTATCAGTTATTCCCTTTACCAGGTTTGTCTGGCTGATTGCCTTTACCAGGCTTTTCTGGTTGGTTTCCTTTACCGGGTTTATCTGGCTGATTCCCCTTACCAGGTTTTTCAGGTTGATTGCCTTTGCCTGGTTTTACAGGTTGCTCAGGTTCTTCCGGGGTACTTACTTTTTCCCTTTCAAACGTTAATTGCATATTGTCAAAATAGGCACCATTCGTTGTGAAGTAATTTGAAGTACCAACATGAATACGAGCATATTTAGCTTCTGCTGGTGCTGTTACTACAGCTTGAACAGTTTGCCATTCCTTATGACCGCCACGTACGTGAATAATACTTTCATTATCTATATCCGTACCTGTCTGTACCCCGTTTTCATCATAGTAACGGAATAGAAGTGTAGCACTGCCATCTTCCAAAAATAGCTTTGTTGAGGCAGTATAGGTCTGTCCAGCATCAATCGGGATAAGATCAGACTGAGCAAATACTGTTTCGTTTTGAGCAGTGTCCACTATTTTTAAACTATTTTCACCACTGTGAGCACGTACAGAACTTACCTCAAACATTGCATTTGGAGAAAATGTACCGAACAATGAAGACCAACCGGAAATTTTGTTATCTATTACCGGTTCTTCAAAGCTACTGTTTTCCATTTCAACATAAATTATCTCCATTTCAGGTATTTCAGGCGTTACAACCTGGCCACCTTCAACTACAGGAATCATATAAAGATGAGTTGCAGTAGCATCGATGTAATAAATATTTTCATTCCCGGCTGCATCTTCGGCTAATACCATGAAGTCTATTTCAGGACCGTTTGAAATAAGTGAAACAGAGTCCAACGTTTCAGGATCTATTACTGTAAGTTTACCTGCAACATCTGTATATAATAGGCCGTCCTTTCCAAATTCGATATGAACTGGCCGCCACATACCACGGTTTTTAATAGACGGATACAAGTTTTTATATTTCACAACATCGAGCGTTTCAGGATTTAAAGCAAAAATAATACCATCTACCGCTCCCCACAATAAATCATCTAGTCCGAATGTTAAGCCGCTTATCATTGGTGGTGCATCTAATTCGTCAATCGCCAGCTCTGTTTCCTTTATGACACGTTCTTCGGCAATATCCCAAATAAACAGTTTAGCTTCAGATGCAGTCGGATTAATATCCAAACCGCCACGAATTGTTGTGGAACCGTAAATTTTGCCGTTGTGCATTGCCAAGCCAACAATACTTTGGTCTTTCACAATATTGGTATACGTATTTCGTTCATTTGTCGTTGTATCAAAAATCGTAAGAGATCCGCCTAGCTTTTGATAGTTAGGAATTGTCCCGATTAATAATTTATTGTCTTCAAATTTCATAATGTAAGGGCGATCCTGATTGTAATCCGTTTTTAATTCAAACAGCGTTTCACTTGCTAATGTGTCAGTGTTCATCTTTTGAATTACGGCACCTGGGTAAATACCGAAATAAAGGTCACTGTTATTACCGGCGATTATTCCTTCTGCCTGTCCTTGACTATAAGTAACAAACTGATTTGTTTTTGTATTAAACCTAGAACCTTTTGGACCGCCTGGGTAAGTCGTCATATAAAGATTCCCATCAGGACCTTCTCCTAAATTGTGCAATTTTAAAGGAGAGGCAACCATTACACCAGGTAAAGTTTGAGATTTCCCTGTTTGCAGGTTTGCAACGACAAGCTGTCCTAACCGTGACATTGTTACAATTGAATCGCCCGGCAATTCAGTAGTATTAAATTGTAGGATAGCACCACCACGCAGTCCTGCAGCATAGCTGATACCTGTTCGACGTATTTCAAGTGTTGTCATATCAACTTCTACAAATTCACGATTGTGTACTACATACATTTTGTTATCTTTTGAAGGAAGCTGAATAAAGCCAAAGCTGCCAACATCATCTATTGAACCATCATGTAATTTACCGAGTTTAAAATCTTCGACCCACTGCTGAGTTTGCAGATTATAAATTAAAATAGCTCCTTCTTTTCCTTCATCAAAACGTGTCACTAAATACTGGCCGACGATTGACATATCATATGCAAAATTAATTTCTTCTACTGGTTTACCGATTATTTCCGGAACATTTTTCGTAATATCCTCTTTTTCAAATGTAGTTGCATTAATACGATATACCTTTCCGGAAACACCTAATCCGGCATATAAATAGCCTTCGTAATATTCTAAAGAACGTACATAGCTCGCCGCTCCATCATCGATCTTTCCTAAATCAATGAACTGTTTTGCAGCTGAATCATATTTGAAAATTCGTCCATTGCCTTCAGCGTAGGAACCTACATATAAGTTTCCGGCCTCATCTGTAGTACTGCTCCATAATTGATGATCGGCATTCGGTGTACCCAGTTTGGAAAGCTGTTTTGTTTGGGGAGAATAGCTCCAGACTTCACCAACATTTGTATTTGTTAATGCAGCGATAAAGACAGTGCCATCTTTTGAAATTGAGTGACTCCAAACTTGAGAGATATTATCCATTTGTTTAGAGAATAACAATTCATTTGTTTGAACATCGACGATATTGAAAATACCGCCGTTAGCTGTTGAATAAACAACGTCTTTTCCATCTTCCCGTCCAAAGACAGCATTAATTAGAACTACCTCGGAAGCCCCGACGCCTAAGTTGACGGGTTCTTTAAAACCGCGGTTTTTTAACTGGGCCACTACATTTTCATCGTTTGCATAGGAGAGGTTACTAAATCCTAACGACACAGTAAGGACCATAACTGCAACAATAATCAATTTAAATCCTTTTATAAACAATTGACTGAACATAAAAAACCTCCTTTTTCCTTTAATAGGAAATATTTTATCGGAAATTTCTGTTAATTGTTGTCCTCTTAATGTCTTTAAATCAAGCAGGTAAATAATTGATTAAAAAGGATTATTCAATATAGGTCTATTAGTATGGTAAAAATGCGGATTAATAATAAAAGATAGGGAAAACTGTAAAAATAAATTTTAGTTTTATTTGCAAAAGGTGAGCTGCTCTTATCAGGAAAGTAAACTTTATTTCGAATCATACTTTATAAAGTATTTTTAAAAGACATCTGAGGTTGCACCTAATGGGTAACTATGATACAATTCATTGATGTGAGTAATAGAAGTTACTTACTCCTTGCTCCCTATTTAGTAGGAGAGCCCAAGTCCATAAGGAGGTGCAAACACAAATGAGAAAGTACGAATTAATGTACATCATCCGCCCAAACATTGAAGAAGAAGCGAAGAAAGCTTTAGTAGAGCGTTTCCAAGAAATCTTAACTTCAAATGGTGCAGAGATCACAGAAGCAAAAGATTGGGGTAAGCGTCGTTTAGCTTACGAAATCAATGACTTCCGCGAAGGTTTCTACCAAATCGTGAAAGTTAACGCTGGTACTGAAGCTATCAACGAGTACACTCGTCTAGCTAACATCAGCGAAGACATCATCCGTCACATCGCAGTACGCGAAGAAGACAAATAATTTTTAACTTAAATGCTGAAAAAAAGGAGGGTGCATTGATGATTAACCGTGTCGTATTAGTCGGAAGACTTACAAAGGATCCAGAGCTTCGTTACACACCGAGTGGAGTTCCAATGGCACGTTTTACGATTGCCGTAAACCGTACATTTTCGAGCCAGTCTGGTGAACGTGAAGCAGATTTCATAGGCTGTATCGCCTGGAGAAAACAAGCTGAAAACTTAGCAAACTTCATGAGAAAAGGGAGTTTGATTGGTGTAGAAGGTCGTATTCAAACAGGTAGCTTTGAAGGACAAGATGGAAAGCGTGTGTATACAACAGATGTCGTTGCTGATTCAGTGCAGTTCTTAGAACCACGTGGAGGAGCTAATGCATCACAAGGTGCACAAAGCCAACAATACAGTGGTGGGCAAAATTATGGTGGTCAGCCATCTTATAATCAGCCTAACCAACAATTTGGAGGCGCGCAATCCCAGGATTCATACGGTTCTTATCAACAGCCATCTCAAAATCAGCAAAACTATACACGTGTAGATGAAGATCCATTTGCAAACAGCAAAGGACCGATTGAAGTGTCTGAAGACGATTTACCGTTCTAAGAACTTCACATCTATAATTAAAAATTAAAAGGAGGAACACGATAATGGCACCACGTCGCGGAGGCCGCAAACGCCGTAAAGTTTGCTACTTCACTTCAAATAACATTACGCACATCGACTACAAAGATGTAGATCTTTTAAAGAAATTCATCTCTGAGCGCGGTAAAATTTTACCACGTCGCGTAACTGGTACTTCTGCTAAATACCAACGTAAACTTACAAACGCAATCAAAGTTTCACGTATTATGGCATTATTACCATTCGTAGCTGAAGAAAAATAATTTTGCTTAAAAGTACAGCATTGGCTTATTCGGCCTCTGCTGTACTTTTTTATTGTATGAGTTTTTTATCTTTCCATAATAACAAAGGCTGCCACAGAGTTACTTGTGACAGCCTGAGACGTGCAATAGCCTATGTGCAGGCTGTTGCATTATTATTTTGTAATTAATTCAAGATTGACCGGGATGACTTCTTCAACCGTTTCACCGTTTAAATAAGCAATCGCTGTTTCCATTGCAATCTTTCCGATCTCATCAGGTTTTTGCGCAACTGTTGCAGCCAGACTTCCTGCTTTAACAGCAGCTACCGCATCGTCAGTCGCATCAAAGCCGACCACTACGATCTTCTTACCAGAAGCTGATATGGCTTCTTGCGCACCTAATGCCATTTCATCATTGTGGGCAAATACGGCTGTAATATCCGGATTAGACTGTAGAATATTCTCCATTACTGTTAAGCCTTCTGAACGGTTAAAGTTCGCTGTTTGCTTTGCAACGACGTCTAATATACCCGTGACAGCTTCATTAAATCCTTGCCCGCGATCACGTGCAGCAGACGATCCTGCGACACCTTCCAATTCTGCAACTTTGGCACCTTCACCAACCAACTCTGTAATATATTCACCAGCCAGCTTACCGCCAGCTACGTTATCAGAAGCGATATGTGATACGACTTCGCCACCTTCAGATGAACGGTCAACTGTGATGACCGGAATATTTAAAGCATTAGCAGATTCAACAGCAGTTGCAACCGCAACAGAATCTACCGGGTTAATAATGATCAGATCAACGTTTTGTTGGATTAAATCTTCAATATCGGAAGCTTGTTTTGATGCATTATCCTGCGCATCTACAATCGTTGTTTTCACACCAAGCTCTTTTGCCTTTGCTTGTGCATTTTCACTTAGTGTTACGAAGAAAGGATTGTTTAAAGTTGAAACAGATAACCCAATTGTCAATGTATCGTTACTGCTTTCCGTTGATGTAGCCGATGTTCCGAAAGAAGGCTCCAAAGAGAATCCTGGTTTTACCGAACACGCCGACAGCAACACAGTGGCCAAAAGTGCCATTAATAAGATTAATTGTTTTTTCACGCTGATGACCTCCTTTTACGCTGTTTTTTTACGGTCAATTAATACCGCGATTAAAATAACAATTCCCTTTACTACTTGCTGGAAGAATGAAGAAACACCGATTAAGTTCAATCCGTTATTCAACACACCGATTATCAAGGCACCTACTAATGTACCGAAAATCCAGCCTTTACCGCCTGTTAAGCTTGTCCCACCTAAAACAACTGCTGCAATTGCATCCAATTCATAAGATGTCCCGGCTGTTGGCTGTGCAGAGTTTAAACGTGAAGTTAAAATCAGCGCAGATAAAGCAGCTAACATACCTGTTAATGAATAAACTGCAATTTTTATACGATCGACATTGATTCCTGATAATTTAGAAGCCGCTTCATTGCCGCCTACTGCATAAACACGGCGACCGAATGTTGTTTTATGCATAATGACATATAACGCAATGAAAGCTAAAATCATTGTACATACCGGAACTGGGATACCGAAGAAATATCCTTTACCTAACATTTGGAATGTAATTTCATTTCCTAAGTCTGAAACCGGACGACCATCCGTATACACTAATGTTAAGCCACGGTATATTGTCATTGTTGCCAATGTTGCGATGAATGGTGCTACTTTTCCTTTTGCAATGATGACACCATTAATAGCGCCAAGAACGGCACCTAACAATAAGGCAGCCAGCATCGTTAATACAGGATCTATTCCTGAAGCAAGCATTGTGGCAGCTACTGCACCTGTAAGGGCCAATGTGGAGCCAACTGATAGATCGATGCCGCCGGTTAAAATAACAAAAGTCATACCAAATGCAATTAATGCACTAATCGATACTTGACGTAATATATTCAAAACATTATCTGTTGTCATAAAGCTTGGATTTAAAATCGTAATGACAATTACAATTAAAAATAATCCTAAAAGAGGACCTAGCTTTCCTAACATTTCTTTTGAGCTAGTTTTTAGCAATTTCTTCTCCTCCTGTTGCGTAATGCATAATAGTTTCTTGTGTTAAGTCAACATTGTCTAAAACAGCTGTTTGACGTCCTTCGTGCATAATCATGACACGGTCCGCCATACCTAGCACTTCCGTTAACTCTGAGGAAATCATTAAAATGGCAACACCTTCCTCGGCTAACTGATTCATAATCGAGTAGATTTCCTTTTTGGCACCGATATCAACACCGCGAGTAGGTTCGTCCAATATTAAAATATCCGGTTTTGTACTTAACCACTTTGCGATAACTACTTTTTGCTGATTACCGCCGCTTAGTGAACCGACAGCCTGTGTCGCATCACTGCAGCGAATATTTAGCTGCTCAATATATTTTGAAGCATGTATTTGCTCTTGTTGTGGTTGAATAAAGCCACTTTTTGCGATCGTTTTTAAATTAGTTAAAAACATATTTTCCTTAATTGAAAAATCGAGTACAAGACCTTCTGTTTTACGGTCTTCCGTCACAAATCCAATACCGTGTTTCATTGCCTGTATCGGGTTTTTAATCGATGCTTTTTTCCCGTGGATGTAAATATCACCTTTGGACTTTTTAAGGTTGCCGAAAATAGCCTGGGCTACTTCAGTACGGCCTGCTCCCATTAAACCGGCGAATGCCAGGATTTCTCCTTTTCGGATCTGGAAGTTAATATCTTTGCATAATGAAGGACATGTTAGCCCTTTTACTTCCAAAGCAACTTCGCCTATTTTTGCATTACGGCTAGGATAACGTTCACCAAGCTCACGTCCGACCATCATTTTAACGATTTCATCAAACGTTGTTTTTGGGATTTCACGGACCCCAACATACTCACCATCTCGTAAAATCGTAATACGATCACAAATTGCAAAAATCTCTTCCATACGATGTGAAATATAAACAAATGAAATACCTTTTGCTTTCAGTTCTCTGATCGTTTCAAAAAGAGTTTCAATTTCACGATCTGTAAGGGCGGCTGTCGGTTCATCCATTACGATATACTTTGCCTCTGAATTGATGGCTTTTGCAATTTCAATCAGCTGTTGTTTTCCGACTGATAGCGAACCGGCAGGCTGACGTACATCAATATGCAGACCGAGTTTTGCAAGCAGTGTCGTTGCTTCTTTATTCATTTCACGTATACGCAGGAAGCCTGTACGACCGACTGTTTTTTCTTTTCCTAAAAACAGGTTTTCCGCTACAGATAAATGCGGCAGAATGTTTAATTCCTGATGAATTACGTGAATGCCTAAGCTTTCAGCGTCTTTTGCTGAAGTAAATGTATACGACTGACCATCAACTAGCACATCACCGTTATCACGCGAGTAGATGCCGGCCAAAATTTTCATCATTGTTGACTTACCGGCACCATTTTCACCCATTAAGGCGTGAATTTCCCCGTCTAACAGGGTGAACTCAACATTGTTTAATACGACGTTGCCATTGAATGCTTTTCTTATGCTCTTCATTTCAATCATGTTCCGTCACCTACCTTAGAAAATTACGCCGCTTTGTAGCATGATATTGGCGTATGGTGTTATTTCGCCTGTACGAATAATGACCTTTGCTTCACTCGTCATCTTTTTAAACTGTTCGTGGGATATATATGTAACCGGTTCCACAATTTTCAATAAAGAGGAGTGGATAGGTTCGTTTGCAGTTACTATTTCTTCAGCTAAAAAACTGTGTTCCACTTTTAAATCTTCTAGAACAACTTCTAATATTGTCATAAATCCAGGTTCACCCAGTTTGTATGCTAAATCGATACATGTAACGCCTTCTGGAATCGGCAAGCCGCAATCAGCGATAACAATTTTATCTGTATGGCCTAAACGTGCAAATATACCGGCTAATTCGCGATTTAAAATGCCCTGTTTTTTCATTTTGCGCCTTCCTTTCGAGCAGTTACTTCTTCTAGTTTTGGCATACCACCTTGGGCTCCAAATTTTTCAACGGATAATGACGCTGCAATATTTGCAAAAAATACTGCTTCTTCAATTGACTGACCGTTTGTAATAGCATGTGCAAATGCACCGTTAAATGTATCACCGGCACCTGTTGTATCAACAGCTGTCGTTTTATATCCTTTTACATGAACATGTTTTGTTCCATTGAAGTAACGTGCACCATCTTCACCTAATGTTACGATTAACTGATTTGGATATTTTTCCAATGCTGCTTCAACATCGTTTCCGAAAAGTAAGGCACATTCAGTTTCGTTTGGTGTTAAGTATTTAATATACGGCATCCACTCAATGTTGAAATTTGCTGCCGGTGCAGGATTGAATAGTACGGGTACTTGAAGCTCTTTACATAATTTCAAGCTGTACTCAATCGTTTCTACTGGAATTTCAAGCTGCATAACAACTAACTGACTGTTTCCGATAACAGTTTTTGCTGCAGCAATTTCTTCTGGTGTTACTTTCGAGTTCGCACCGGGTACAACGACAATACGGTTGTCCGATTCGTGGAGTAAAATATTTGCAATACCTGTAGCACCAATTGTATTTATAACTAAGCTTGTATCTATATTTTCTTCATTCAGATTCGCACGCAGCTCCGTACCGAAGCTGTCTGTGCCGACAGCACCTAACATTTTAACTTGGCTGCCTAATCGTGCAGCAGCTACTGCCTGGTTCGCACCTTTACCGCCTGGAACTGTTGTGAATAAGCTTCCAAGAACAGTTTCCCCTTTTTTAGGGAATACATCCATTTGAACGACCAAGTCCATATTGATGCTTCCAATTACTGTGATCATTTTGCAGCTTCCTTTCTTGTCGTCCCTCGTACAATTAGTTGTGGATCTATATTTAATACTGTCTGTATGATTTCTTTGCCTTCAATCTGTTCAATTAACATTGTTGCAGCTGCAGTCCCCATTTTGTATAAGTCCTGACCAACCGTCGTTAATGGGGGTGATACCATTTCGCCAAGTGCAATACCATCAAAACCAACAATTTGCAGGTCTTCCGGTATGCGCTTCCCAAGCTTATGCGCAATATGGAGGGCAGCAATGGCTAATGTATCGCTGCTTGCAAAAATACCATCAATCTGCGGATTTGCTAATAGGGTCTGTTCAATCGTTTCAGCAGCAACTTTAAAATCAAATGGTGTTGTTATAATGATTGGCTCTAGTCCTTGTTTATCCGTTACTTCAAGAAACCCAATAAGTCGATCATCTGCAGTTTTTAAACCTTGCGGACCACGTATACATAGTAAATTTCCAGCCCCATTCGTAACTAAATACTCGGCCCCTATCCGGGCTCCTTTTTGGTTATCGGTTGCCACGGTCGGGATCGTTGCATCGATTATTCGGTCAAGTGCAACAATCGGCGTATTGATGGACATATAAACAGAAGGGTCCAGTAAGCTCGTTGCTACTATTAAGCCGGCCACATATGTTTGTGACAGGCGTTCCAAATATAACAATTCTTTATCTGTTTGGTCGTCTGAATTACAAAGAACAACTGTATAACCAAAAGACCATGCCATGTCTTCCACAGCACGAGCAAGTTCAGGGAAATATGGATTTTTTATATCTGGAACAATAAGACCAATAATATTGGATTGTTTTTTACTTAATGAACGTGCAACACTGCTTGGCTTATAATCCAGCTCAAGTATTGCCTGTTCAATACGTTCTGACGATTTTTTACTGACATAACCATTTTGGTTTAAGTAGCGTGATACTGTCGCCACAGAAAGATTTGCAACCTTAGCTACATCTTTAATGTTAACCATATCTCCGCCCCCTGAAACAAAATGTGTTACCGGTTACATAATATATGCTATACAATACGAATTGTCAACGAAATAAAGTACATAAAAGACAGAAAAAAGGCTTTTAATACGTAAAAACTAGTTATTCAAACAAAAAATACTCCATATTAAGTTATACTGAAAAAATCATAATGACATACTATTCATTTCTTTAACACTTTATATGATGGATTTCTAACCTATATATTGGTCATATGACAGTTTTTACATGTATTTATAGCTTTAGATTTAGGGGGATTTTTCAAAAGAGGAGAAGTTAAAAGGGTCTGTCGCAATGGATTGGTTTAATTCATTGTTCTTGTCGTAACGGTTATTTTGTTTGAACTTGCAAAAATGGTACAATAGGAAGGTGAGAAAAGTTGAAAGTAGACTGGCCGAAAAGCTGGCCAAAAGTAATAGCAAATTTTTAATATTCCTTGCATTATAGTCTTACGAACAACAGATAAGGAAGGTTCTCCATGCAAAATAATCAATCAAGAAAGCTGGCACAAGGTGCAATGATGATTGCGCTGTTCACTGTGCTGATGGCAATCGTATTTTATATTCCATTGGTGAATATTATCGCGGCGATTATTGCTCCATTACCGATGATTTGGTATAGCGCAAACTATAATCGGAAGTCATCGATTTTAGTCGCAGTGATTGCTGTATTAATTACTTTTTTTATTGGTGGACTGCTATTACTACCCGCTTCATTAATATTTGCGGCAGCAGGTGTAGCGATAGGGGATGCTATTTTTACTAAAAAAAGTAAAGTATTTATGTTTCTTTCAACAAGTATTGTCCTGCTGATCACATTTGCGATTCAGTATTTAATTTCATTGCGTTTGTTTGAAGTAGACTTTATTCGGGATTCTCTTGCGCTCATGAAGACGAGCTATATGGAATCGATTAAAATGACGGAAAGTTTGACTGGACAACCTGTGCCCAAAGAAACAATGGAAATGGCGAATACAATGTTAAATACGTTGGAAATGACAATACCGGCTTCCATTACATTTGCCATGTTATTTTTAACATTTATTATCATTACCGTTAACTTGCCGATTTTAAAGCGTTTAAAAGTAGACGTACCAAAGTTTGCGAAGTTTAGTGAATTACGTTTACCACGATCGGTATTATGGTATTACTTAATCGTTTTATCAGTGAATTTATTCGTTCGTCCAGAAGCCGATTCAACATTGGCTATTATTATGCTAAATATTTCAATGGTATTATGGGTATTATTAACAATACAAGGTATTTCTTTTATACATTTTGTCATTGATGCATTTGGTTATCCGAAGTTTATAAAAGTTTTAAGTACAATTTTAGCGATACCTCTCTATTCGATTGTTATTTTAGTAGGTATTGTTGATTTAGGCTTTAATGCACGTAATTACATTCGTGAAAAGAGTCAGAAATGAGGAGCTGATGGGAATGGGGATTTTTCGTAAAAGACCAATTCGATATCCACTATTAGTATTGTTTTTACTGGGTGCAGTAGCAGCTATCCTTATGATGATGTGGAATGTATGGGTGGGAATAGCCTTTATAGCTATTTATTCAATAGCAGCTTACTACACGGTAAAAGTTGAATTATTAACATATGTAGAAACGGAAAAGCATATTCAATCACTTTCCTACCGGATGGAGGATGTCGGAAAAGAGGCATTTCTTGAAATGCCGTTCGGAATCCTGATCTTGAATGATGAACTGACGGTGGAATGGGCAAACCCGTTTATGCTTCGCGTCCTGCAGCAGGAATCGCTAGTCGGATATGAACTTGAAATGATTTCAGAGGAACTGCCTCTACTAGTTAATCAAGACCAGAAAAATGAAACGGTCATTGCCATCAATGATCGGAAATATCATATTTACTATAAAGAAGAAGAAAAACTTTTCTATTTCTTTGATATTACAAAGCAAGTACAGATTGAAAAGCAATATATGGCGGACCGTACAGTACTCGCCATTCTATTTATCGATAACTATGATGAGCTTACATCAGGTATGGATGACCAGGCACGAAGCGTTACTAATACGATGATGACATCGATTATAAATGAATGGGCAGCACATTATGATATCTTTGTTAAAAGAATCGCATCGGACCGTTACATGGCTGTGTTAAATGAATCGATTTTATCAGAGCTTGAGCAGAAGCGTTTTTCAATTTTAGATGTAATCCGTGAACGAACTTTGATGCAGAAAAACCTATCATTAACATTAAGTATCGGTATTGGAGCAGGTTCTCAATCTCTTGTGGAGCTTGGACAGTTAGCACAGTCGGGACTTGACCTCGTTCTGGGCCGTGGTGGTGACCAAGTTGCGATTAAGCAGTCCAATGGTAAAATTCGCTTTTATGGCGGTAAAACAAACCCAGTTGAAAAGCGCACAAGAGTACGTGCCCGCGTAATATCACATGCACTGAGTGATTTAATTCAGGATAGCGACCGCGTTTTCGTAATGGGACATAAAAATCCGGACATGGACTCAATAGGAGCATGTGTCGGTGTACGTAAAATGGTTGCGATGAACGGAATTGAAGGGTCTGTCGTAGTTAATTTCGATGAAGTACGCGGAAGTGTAGACAGGTTAATGACCGAGTTGGAGGAAAAAACCGATTTTTACGATCGCTTTATCACACCGGACGAAGCGTTATCAAAAATCACTCCAAAATCACTCGTAGTTATTGTCGATACACATAAGCCGAGTATGGTCATTGATAGTCGCTTATTAAGCAGAACGGATAAGGTTGTTGTTATCGACCATCACCGTCGCGGGGAAGAATTTATCAATAATCCGACATTAGTATATATGGAGCCATATGCATCTTCTACAGCAGAACTCGTTACGGAGCTCCTGGAATACCAGCCTCAAAATGAAAAGTTGTTGCCGCTTGAAGCGACAGCCTTATTATCTGGTATTATTGTGGATACAAAAAGCTTTACATTAAGAACAGGTGCACGTACATTTGAAGCCGCTTCATATTTACGTACATTTGGTGCTGATACGGTGCTGATTCAACGTCTGTTAAAAGAAGATGTAGAAACATATGTCGCCCGTTCGAAAATTATTCAAACTGTTGAATTTCCGTTTGCAGGAATTGCGGTTGCACACGGTGAAGATTCAAAAGTATACGATTCAGTATTAATCGCACAAACGGCGGACATTTTACTCACAATGAAGGATGTCGGTGCCTCATTTGTCATTGCGCATCGTAATGATGGATTAATCGGCATTAGTGCCCGTTCATTGGGAGAAGTGAATGTCCAGCTCGTCATGGAAAAGCTTGGCGGTGGTGGTCATTTAACAAATGCCGCTACCCAAGTGGAAGCACAATCCATTGATGAAGTGAAAAAACTATTAAATGAAGCAATTAATGAAGTAGTCGAAGGGAGTAAAGAATCATGAAAGTAGTATTTTTAAAAGACGTAAAAGGTAAAGGCAAAAAAGGTGAAATTAAAGAAGTGGCAGAAGGTTATGCACGCAACTTCTTAATTAAAAACGGTTATGCAAAAGAAGCAAACAACCAGGCAATCAGCGAACTGCAAGGTCAAAAACGTCTAGAAGAAAAAAATGCTGCAGCAGAATTACAGGCAGCAAAAGATTTAAAAGAACAGTTAGAAGCAATTACAGTAGAAGTAAAAGCGAAATCAGGTGAAGGTGGTCGCCTATTCGGTTCAGTATCTACTAAGCAAATTGCAGATGCATTACAAAAGAAACATGGTTTTAAAGTAGACAAACGCAAAATGGATTGTAATGACGGACTTCGTTCATTAGGTTATGCCAATGTACCAGTGAAGTTACATCATGATGTAAAGGCTACTTTAAAGGTACATGTAATTGAAGAATAAGGAGCGACAACAATGAACGAATCCATGATGGACCGTGTTCCTCCACATAATAGTGAAGCGGAACAATCGGTCATTGGAGCCGTTTTCCTTGAACCGCAAGCTCTTATAACAGCATCTGAAATTGTGATTGCAGATGATTTTTATCATATTGCCCATCAAAAGATTTTCCAAACGATGCTGAACTTGAGCGATCAGGGAAAAGCAATTGATCTTGTCACTGTAACGGAAGAATTATCAGCAAAAAAAGAGCTTGAGGATATCGGCGGATTAAGCTATATTACGGAATTGGCGAGTGCTGTTCCGACAGCCGCCAATATCGCCCATTACGCAAAGATAGTTGAAGAAAAGGCGATTCTGCGTCGCCTTATTCGCGTTGCATCTAAAATTGCGGATGACGGGTATACGCGTGAAGATGAAGTAGAGGTTCTTTTAGCAGAAGCTGAAAAGAAAATGCTTGAAGTTTCGAACCGTAAAAATGCAGGCGACTTTAAGCACGTAAAAGATGTTCTCGTTCAAACATTTGATAATATTGAACAGCTCCAGTCACGTGACGGAGATGTAACTGGTATTCCAACTGGTTTCCGTGATTTGGACAAGATGACGGCCGGTTTCCAACGCAATGATTTAATTATTGTAGCTGCCCGTCCATCAGTTGGTAAAACAGCCTTTGCCCTCAATGTAGCCCAGAGTGTTGCTGTAAAGGCACGTGAAAATGTGGCCATCTTCTCACTTGAGATGGGCGCGGACCAACTTGTCATGCGTATGTTATGTGCAGAGGGAAATATTGATGCACAACGCTTGCGTACAGGTGCTTTAGAGACAGAGGACTGGAGTAAGCTGACGATGGCTATGGGAAGTTTATCGAATTCAGGTATTTATATCGATGACTCTCCGGGTGTGCGGATGACGGATATCCGTGCGAAATGCCGACGACTGGCTAAGGAAAGCGGTTTAGGGATGATCTTAATCGATTACTTGCAGCTTATTTTAGGTAGCGGTAAGCCAGGTGAAAACCGTCAGCAGGAAGTATCGGAAATTTCCCGTTCTTTAAAAGGTTTAGCGCGTGAACTAAAAGTGCCGGTAATTGCTCTATCGCAGCTGTCACGTGGTGTAGAGCAGCGTCAAGATAAACGGCCAATGATGAGTGACTTGCGTGAATCGGGTTCGATTGAGCAGGATGCCGATATCGTAGCCTTTTTATACCGTGATGATTACTACGATAAAGAATCGGAAAGTAAGGATATTATCGAAATCATTATTGCAAAACAGCGTAACGGTCCAACAGGTACGGTAAGTTTGGCTTTCCGTAAAGAGTATAATAAGTTCCTGAACTTAGAATTTACCCCCCCTCCTCGAGAGGAATGACACTTAAACACGAACATTCTACATTAGTTAAATGTGGATGTTCGTGTTTTTTATTGACATTTAGGATTTGAACTTGTTAAAATGTTCATGTTTCATCATTACGGAATTAAAAGGTAAATTCTTATGAATAAGAATGAAATACTTAATACATAATCATTAGGTGAATCATTCGTCGGAGGTGCATATAGATGACAGCTGTAGTTGTAGTAGGTACGCAATGGGGAGATGAAGGAAAAGGTAAAATTACGGATTTCCTTTCAAAAAGAGCAGATGCAATCGCACGTTATGCTGGTGGAGATAACGCGGGACATACAATTAAAATTGGTGAAGAGACATATAAATTGCATTTAATCCCCTCAGGAATTTTTTATCCGGATAAACTTTCGGTTATAGGAAATGGTGTAGTTCTTAATCCAAAGTCAATTGTAACGGAATTAAAAGGACTGCAAGCTAGAGGAATTGATACTTCCAATTTAAGAATTTCCAACCGTGCACATGTTATTTTGCCATATCATATTTATCAGGATATTGTAGAAGAAGAGGCACGTGGTGATGAAAAGATAGGAACGACAGCAAAAGGAATTGGTCCATGCTACCAAGATAAAGTTGCCCGAATCGGGATCCGTGTAGCAGATCTTTTAGATAAAGAAATATTTGAAAAAAAATTACGTGCAAATTTAACACTAAAAAATCGTTTATTTACGAAGTTTTATGAAGTAGAAGGCTTACAATTCGATGATATTTTTGAGGAATACTATGCATTTGGTCAAGAAATTGCCCAATATGTAACGGATACATCAAAAGTGCTGAATGATGTTATTGATGAAGGCGGCAAAGTCCTGTTTGAAGGTGCACAAGGAATTATGCTAGATGTCGATCAAGGAACATATCCATATGTAACATCTTCAAATCCAGTGGCAGGCGGTATAGCAATCGGATCAGGTGTAGGTCCAACAGCTGTAGAACGTGTTGTTGGTGTTTGTAAAGCATATACATCGCGTGTAGGAGACGGCCCATTCCCATCTGAACTTCATGATGAAATTGGTCAGCAGATTCGTGAAGTAGGCCGTGAGTATGGTACAACAACAGGCCGTCCACGTCGTGTTGGATGGTTTGACGCGGTTGTCGTTCGTCATTCGCGCCGAGTTTCAGGAATAACAGATCTTGCTTTAAACTCTATTGATGTATTATCAGGGCTTGAAACAGTTAAAATTTGTACAGCGTATGAATATAACGGCGAACAAATTACAGAATACCCGGCAAACCTGGAAATCATTGAACAATGTAAACCAGTCTATGAAGAACTACCAGGTTGGTCAGAAGATATTACAAACGTTCGTGCATTTGATGACCTACCTGAAAATGCAAAAAATTACGTACAGCGTATTGTTGAGCTTACAGGTATTTCATTGATGACTTTCTCAGTGGGTCCATCTCGTGAGCAAACAAATATCGTAAATGAAATCTGGAAATAATGAGTTTGAATTAGAAGAGTGTATTAAAAGTCTAGCCGGCTTTTAATACGCTTTTTTTTGTTAGTAAGAAAAACTATAAATGGATATAAAGTGGGGGTATGTACTAATTTACCTACTAAAAATGTAACATTCATTTAGAAAATAATACATTTACATTACAAAAAGACCGGAACGGTTCATTTGAAATGTGAAATATGCTACATTAGCAAAGTGTGTTTTTAGTCACCGCTCATTATTTTAATGAAAATACATCATTTTTATAGAACAGATCTAGTTGAAAGGAGCTTTATCATGAGTTCAAAAGGAAACAAGTTAGACTTAAAAAAATCAAATCTAAGTCTAATGAATCGTCATAATAGAAAATTTAAAATGGCTGCATTATTTGCCTTACTTGCTTCTACTGTGACATTCAATATAGGTTTCGCGAATGAAACAGATAAAGAAAAATTCGCTAAAGTTTTTCACGTTTATGTAGCTGATACATACGTAGGTTCTGTTGCAGATGAAGCAACAGTAAACGAGTTTGTCGAGAAAAAAGAGCAAGAGGCAAGCGAACAATATGAAGATTTAGTAATTGACGCAGGCGCCGATATCTCACTAATTCCAGAGCAAGTATTTACAGTCGATGCCAATGAAGAGCAGACGTTAAAAAACCTTCAAGAGGCAATAACTGTTCAGGCAAAAGCCTACTCACTAAAAGTGGGAGAAACAGTCGTTGCATCAGTGAAGGATAGAGAAGAGTTTGAAGCTGTAATTGACGGATTAAAGCTTCAATTTGTGACACAAAATGATTTAAAAGAATTGCAAAACAATGCATCTAAAGATTCTTTACCCGAATTACAAAAGGATGAAACACGTCTGGTAGATCTTACATTATCTACCCCAATTACCGGAGACGAAGTATTAGCCGAACCGGCAAATATTGTTTCTGCAAAACAAGCGGTTCAACTTTTGCAAACGGGTGCATTGGAGCAAGAAGTATATACTGTAAAAGCAGGAGATGTGTTAGGTTCAATTGCCAAAGCACATGATTTAACAACTGCTGAATTATTAGAGATCAACCCTAACCTTAAAGCGGATACGGTCCTGCAAATTGGTGAACAAGTCAATGTAACGGTTCAAAAACCATTTGTTACGGTCAAGGCAGTTTATGAGAAGAAAAGAGTAGAGGGAATCGACTTTGCGAAAATCGTCAAAGAAGATGCTACGATGCTTAAAGGTAAAAAAGTAGTGAAGCAAGAAGGCGAAAAGGGTAAAAAAGAAGTTTCATATTTAATTACAGAAGAGAATGGCGTCCGAACTGAAAGAATACAATCAGAGGAAAATGTAATATCAGAACCTGAAAATCGTATTGTTGTTGTCGGCACGAAGGTAGTTCCTTCTATTGGAACAGGTAATTTTGCTTGGCCGGCAGTCGGAGGTTATATATCAAGTAATATGGGAGAGCGTTGGGGCCGTTACCACTACGGAATTGATATTGCCCGACCATCAAATTACACGATTAAAGCTTCAGATAATGGTGTTGTCAAAACTGCAGGTAAGCATTCAACATATGGAAATTATGTAGTGATTAATCACAATAACGGCTTTGAAACGTTATATGCTCATTTATCTCGCATTGATGTAGAGGTAGGACAAGTCCTAGAACAAGGGTCCGCTTTAGGACAAATGGGTTCTACAGGCCGTTCAACTGGAACACATTTACATTTTGAAGTTCATAAAAACGGTAAAGAAGTAAATCCGTTATCATATTTAAATTGATTTTTAGCAGTCCAAAATAGAATTGGGCTGCTTTTTCTATAAAATGGTCTCCATATTATTTAGGTGGATAAAATTCAAAAATAATTCTTAAATGAGAGGAATATTTCCCGGAAAATAATCATAGCAGTATAGCTGTATAATGCACCAAATGGCAAACCATGATAGAGTAGTTATAGTAAAAATAAACATACCCTTTCATAATTATATAGAGAATTTATGAGAAAAGAGGAATTAGATGATGGATAAAACGATATTAGTTGTAGATGATGAAAAACCAATTGCGGACATTCTACAGTTTAATTTAATAAAAGAAGGTTACCGCGTAATTTGTGCATATGATGGGGACGAAGCGCTTCAAAGAGTGGAAGAGGAGCAGCCGGATTTAATGCTGCTTGATATTATGCTGCCTAAACGCGACGGCATGGAAGTATGTCGTGAAGTACGTAAAAAATATGATTTCCCGATTATTATGTTAACGGCAAAAGGATCGGAAATCGATAAAGTGCTCGGACTGGAAATGGGTGCTGACGATTATGTAACAAAGCCGTTCAGTACACGTGAATTAATCGCCCGTGTTAAAGCGAATATGCGTCGATTAAATGTGCCTGCTCAAATAGAAGAAGCACAAGCAGAAACGAATGATATTGTAGTAGGCTCTTTAACGATTCAGCCGGATGCCTATTTAGTATTAAAGCGTGATGAGTCTATTGAATTAACACACCGTGAATTTGAATTACTGCATTATTTGGCAAAACATATTGGTCAAGTAATGACACGTGAGCATTTGCTGCAAACGGTATGGGGTTATGATTATTTCGGTGATGTAAGAACAGTGGATGTAACAATCCGCCGTCTACGTGAAAAAATTGAAGATAATCCAAGTCATCCTTTATGGATTGTTACGAGACGAGGAGTCGGCTATTACCTACGAAACCCTGAACAGGAGTAAAATACATGCAAAAAGTGAGCTTTTTTAAGTCCATCCATGTAAAGCTTGTATTGATTTATGTCCTATTAATTATTATTGCTCTTCAAATTATAGGCATTTATTTCTCAAAGCAGCTGGAGACGAATTTAAAAACGAATTTCCAAGATTCGATTCGCCAAAGAATAGAGCTTGTGCATTATAGTGTACGTGAAGAAATGTTAAAAGACCGGGATGAAAATACTCCCCCAACTATAGAGTATAGTTTAAAAACGATTTTAGAAGGATTTTCTACAGAAGATATTAACAAGATTAATGTAGTGGATCGTAACGATCGTATATTGGCTACTTCCGATGATGATCAGGCAGTTGTAGGTCAGCGTATAAATGAAGAAATTATACAACAGGCCGCGTCTTCGGAAACACTGTTGGATAAGATTTCATTGGATCGGGATACAGGGCAGCGCATTTGGATACTAGCAGTCCCTATTATGGATAACGCAGGTCCTAAAGAGGAATTAAAGGGTGTTATTTATGTTCAGTCGAATATTGAAAAGGTTTACGAGCAACTAAATGAAATTAACCGAATTTTTGCGGCAGGTATCGCAGTATCGCTTGCCATTACAATCATATTAGGAATTTTAGTTGCGCGAACTATAACTCGCCCTATTTCCGATATGCGAAAACAGGCACAGGCAATGTCTAAAGGGAATTATGCAAGGAAAGTTCGTGTATACGGAACAGATGAAATCGGTCAGTTAGCCATTGCTTTCAACCATCTGACCAATCGTCTGCAGGAAGCACAATCCACAACAGAAGCAGAACGGCGGAAGCTGGCAAGCGTACTTAGTAATATGACAGATGGTGTAATTGCAACAGACCGTAAAGGAAAAATTATATTGATTAACGACCCCGCATTGGAATTGCTTCATGATTCACGTGAAACAACTTTAAATCGTCCAATTGCGTCTGTTTTGCGTTTAGACCAGGAATATAGTTTTGAAGACTTGATTCATATGAAAGATCCTGTGAATCTTGATTTTAGTATGAATGATGCTCCATATGTATTACGAGCAAACTTTTCTGTAATTCAAAAGGAAACAGGTTTTGTAAATGGTCTGATTACGGTATTGCATGATATTACTGAACAGGAAAAAATCGATATGGAACGTCGTGAATTTGTTGCGAATGTATCCCATGAATTGCGTACGCCGTTAACGACGATGCGCAGCTATTTAGAAGCACTTGCAGAAGGTGCATGGAAAGATGAAAATATAGCGCCGGCATTTTTAAATGTTACGCAAACAGAAACAGAGCGTATGATTCGCCTTGTAAATGATTTGCTGCAATTGTCAAAAATGGACAGCCAGGAATATGAACTGAACCTGGAGTTTGTGGAATTTAACAAGTTTTTCACGCAAATTATCGACCGTTTTGAAATGTCGAAGTCACAGAATGTAGAATTTATCCGATTGCTTCCGGAAAAAAGCTATTTTGTTGATATTGATACCGATAAGCTTACACAGGTAATCGATAATATTATTTCAAATGCATTGAAATACTCTCCGGATGGCGGCAATATTCGTTTTGGCTTTACCGTTCATGATAATATGATTCGCGTTATGATTTCAGATGACGGTATGGGGATTCCGAAAGAAAATGTGACAAGAATTTTTGATCGTTTCTATCGCGTAGACCGAGCAAGAGCAAGGTCCATGGGTGGAACAGGATTAGGTCTTGCAATCGCTCGTGAAATGATTGAAGCACATGGCGGGAAAATTTGGGCAGAAAGTGAGGAAGGCCAAGGTACTACGATATTCTTCACATTGCCATATGAATTGGATGAAGCGGGGGATTGGGAATGAAATATATTGAACAGATAAAATCACTTTTATTAGCATTCCTTGTTTTACTCAGCATCGTCTTCACACTTCTTATTTGGACTTACAAACCTGAATATGAAACGGTTAAGGAGACCCAGATTGAGGAAGTACTTGTCGGCAAACCGAAGGAATTACAGGAAGTAATAAAACCGTACCGGATGTTGTATCGCCAAAATGAGCAATTTTATGGGACAGTCTCTTCAACACCATTAAAAAATTTATACAGCCACTTACGGTCATGGCAAGTTTACGAGATGGGTTTAATTAACAGTGAACTTTCAGATAGTAAAATGAACGAAATGCTAAGTATGGATAATCGTATAACAATGTTCTTTAATGAAGAAATTCCTTTGCGCGTTTTCGCTAATCTTATGTCATTTAATGATAATGAAATACCAGATACAAGCTTTACACATTTTATTGTAGACTGGTCAAATGTAGAGAGTAGCAATCAGCTGCAGTTACTTTTCCTAAACACAGAAACGCGATTATTGTATAGAGCGTACGCGAGTGTGCCGGACAAAGATTATTTCATGGAGAAGATAATTGAACCGGCAAATAATTATAGCCAATATGTTGAAGTTGAACGGGAACCTTTACGTTCTTTATATGTACCGAAAGAACCTATTCAATCAACAAGGTTAAGATATTTAGCTGAAGATATTGAACCTGATTTATTTAAAAAAATCCTGTTTACCGATTTAAAAATTGTACAGCGGAATATTGAAAGTCCTCAATCTGAAAGGTTTACTGATGGGACATCATTAATGACAGTAGACAGCCAAAATCGGGTTATAAATTATGTATATCCGACTGCAGAAAGTGCTGCACCGATTCCCGCCGCAAGATTATTTATAGATAGCTTTAATTTTATAAATGACCATGGTGGGTTTACAATGGATTACCGCTTGTCTTCAATGAATATTGAAAGGCATATTACAGAGTATCAGCTGTTTATACAGGGGCTTCCTGTATACAGTGATGTAATGACTCGTCTCGCAACTACTTGGGGTGAAAACCGTATTTTCCGTTACCGACGCCCTTATTATTCGATGGGTACTATATTTCAAAGGGTACAGAAAGAACTCGAATCAGGGGAACAAATAGTTGAGACTCTTCGTACGGAAAACAATAAATTATTTAGAGAAGCAGATGAAATCGCTGTTGGGTACGAATTAACACTTGAGGACTCAGAGCAGGATACAGATTTAGTCCTCGTATTGGAACCAAAATGGTTTGCCGTAACAAACAATACATGGAAACGCCTTTCACCCATGGAAGTAGGGGGTGACGAAGTTGGATTGGAGTAGAACGAAAACTATTTTTATATGGGTTTTCCTAATATTGAACCTCTTTTTATATACGCAGTATTTAGAGAGCTATAAAGAAGGGGAGAAAATAGAAGTTTTAGGGGAAACAATGGAAATCGAAGCACGTTTGAAAGGGGATAATATAACGTATATTGCCCTTCCGAACAATAAGGAAAGTGCAGCATATTATTCCGGACAAATTAAAAATTTCTCTCCATCAGAAGTGCCATATTTCACAAATCAAAGCGCAAAAATCGAAAATAACAATAAGCTGATTGTCACGATGGACAAGCCTGTGAAACTACAGAAAAGCGATACGCGTGATTCGTATACTGATTTCGTTCATAATAATGTATATGAAGGTGATTCCTATGTACTTTGGGGTATTGATGAAGAGAAAAAAGAAGCGACATTTTTCCAGAAGGTAAACGACGTAACATTGTATTATAATGTACGTGGGTATATCAAACTTTATTGGGATGATAACAACCGTATTATTTCCTATGAACAAACAATGCTGGAAAAGCATGAAAAGTTAGATAAAGAACAAAATCTATTAACTGCAAGACAAGTATTGCAGATTTTATATGGAAAGAATTTATTAAAACCAGATTCTCAGATTACGGAAATGAATCTAGGCTATTCTACAATTGTTCAATTAACGCAAACACAGGTATTTGCACCGACATGGGAAGTCCGGGTAAAGCGGGCTGATGAGACAGAAGAAATACATTTTGTAAATGCGGTACAAGGACGAATTGTAGAGATCCAAAATGACTTATCCGAAATTGTCGAGCAGACAGAGGATTTGGAAGAGTAGGGAGTTTTAACAATGCGATTTAGCGTTTTAGCAAGTGGCAGTACAGGAAACGCAGTCTACGTAGAAAATGATGAACACTCATTTTTGATTGATGCAGGCTTAAGCGGAAAGAAAATGGAGCAACTGTTTGCTAATATAGATCGTGATATGAAAAGTTTATCAGGTATTTTAGTAACACATGAGCATAGTGACCATATTAAAGGACTAGGTGTCATTGCACGGAAATATAATATTCCTGTATTTGCAAATGCAAAAACATGGACAGCGATGGACGGGCTAGTAGGAACAATACCAACCGATTTATGTTTCGATTTCGATATGGAAACAGTAAAAACATTTGGCGGATTGGATATTCAATCATTTGCAGTGTCCCATGATGCTGCTGAACCGATGTTCTACACATTCTATGAGAACGGGAGAAAGCTAGTTGTCATTACAGACACAGGTTATGTCAGTGACCGGATGAAAGGTTATATCTCAGCAGCAGATGCCTATGTATTTGAAAGTAACCACGATGTGAGTATGCTTCAAATGGGCAAATACCCTTGGAGTATTAAACGCCGTATATTATCGGATGTAGGCCATGTTTCAAATGAAGATGCTGCAGTGGCAATGGCTGATGTGGTCGCAGAAAAACCGACGCAAATTTATTTGGCGCATTTAAGTAAAGACAACAATATGAAAGATCTGGCGCGGATGAGCGTAGAGCAGACATTGCAGTCTTGCGGCATTATTGCAGGAGAATATTTGCATCTGCATGATACCGATGCAAACGAGCCGACAAAGCTTGTGACAGTTTAATATCAGCAAAGCATAATTGAACTAAATATGGGTAAAAGATAGGTGTGTTAAAAGTTTCTACTTTTAGCATACCTTTTTTATTTATATTTTTAATTAGGTTTTATGTGATTTTCATCTAATTTTAATGTTAAATGTGTATGCTATCAGTAAGGAAAACAAAGAAAGGATGAGGGATATGGGTTACTATCCTGAAGATGATAAGAAGGAAATCCAAAATGATCGTATTGCAGAGCTTGAGGCTCGTTTAAAAAGAGAAGAAGAAGAAAAAAAACAGCGGCAAAATAGAAAAGAAAAAAGAGGCGGCAGTAAAGGCGGTTATTTTTTATCTGGTTTAAGTGGTGTTGTCGTTGGTGCTTTACTTTTATGGCTTCTGCTACCCTCGTTGGCAAACCAGTTACCGGGTGGAAATGAAGTAAACTCGGTTACAAATAATTCCCCAAACTCAACGATTAGCCAAACTGCAACAGAGGTAACAACAGATGTAACAAATGCAGTTGAAAAGGTATCAAGTGCCGTTGTAGGGATTACAAATATTCAAAATGTAGCCCCAAACTTTTGGAACCAAAGTACAGGAGAAGCTCAAGCGGTAGGTAGCGGTTCGGGCGTTGTTTATAAAAAAGAAGGGAACTTTGCCTTTATCGTGACAAACCACCATGTTGTGGATGGTGCAGAACAAATTGAAGTAACGTTGGATGATGGTGAAAAAGTAAAAGCAGAGCTTATCGGTTCTGATATTTGGACAGACTTGGCGATTCTTTCAATACCAAGTGAAGGAATAGATACAGTAGCCAACTTTGGAGATTCGGATGTATTAAAACAAGGTGAAACAGTAATTGCAATCGGAAATCCACTCGGGTTAGATTTTTATGGCTCGGTAACAACAGGCGTCATTTCGGGTAAAGACCGTTCTGTGCCGGTTGACTTAAATGAAGATGGTGTCGAGGACTGGTCAACAGATGTACTACAGACGGATGCAGCAATCAACTCAGGGAACTCAGGTGGTGCCCTAGTTAATATCGCTGGTGAATTAATTGGTATAAATTCAATGAAAATTGCCCAATCTTCAGTTGAGGGCTTAGGATTTGCAATTCCAATCAATTCAGCCATTCCGATTATTGAACAGTTAGAAAAGCACGGGGAAGTACAACGCCCAACAATGGGTATTTCCTTAGTCGATTTAACGGAAGTACCGGCTTACTATCAACAGCAAACATTGAAATTACCGGAAGAAGTAACAAATGGTGTTGTCATTTCTCAAGTTGTAAGAGGTTCTGCAGCAGATAAAGCAGGTTTACAGCAGTACGATGTCATTGTGGAAATGGATGGCGAAAAAATCGATAATGCAATAGAGTTACGCAAACATTTATATAATGAAAAATCTATTGGGGATACATTAAAGATTAAAGTTTATCGTAACGGTAAAATAGTAGAAGCCGATTTGAAGTTAGTGGAAACTGCACAATTATAAATGTGGATAACTTAATTAAAGAATGAAATTGTACACAACGGGTAGAGAAGAAAAAGGCTTGTCTTTTCTACTCGTTTTTTGTCTGTTACAATGGGTTGTGGATAACATTTCAAAAATTGTGAATAAGTTTGTGGAAATTTCAGAAAAGAAAGAAGGTTTAAAAATGAAGACATACAGCTGCGAAACCCATATAGATCATGCGTTGGATATGCATGTGGCAGAAACAGAAAATTTCCCGATGATGGATTTATTATCGGAAGAAGAAAAGTTATCAACAACTTGTTCTTACTGTGAACAGTCAGCAACATATGTTGTATCAAGTAAATAACTTTACACAATATGTAGTTTTTAGTTGGGGATATGTGCATAACTTTTGTGGATAACTTGTTTGTAAATGGAACGTAAAGGTGGATAAGTTGTGAATATTACTATCATCTCGGTTGGTAAGTTAAAAGAAAAGTATTTAAAAATGGGTATCGAAGAATATGTTAAGCGATTAGGCGGCTATGCAAAAATCGACTTAGTGGAAGTACCGGATGAGAAAGCACCTGAACAGTTAAGTGATGCTGATATGGAAATCGTCAAACGTAAAGAAGGAGAACGTATCCTTGCGAAAATCAATGACGGAACCTATGTCATCGCATTGGCACTGGAAGGTAAAATGAAAACAAGCGAAGAAATGGCTGCAGATCTAGAGGCATTGATGACCTACGGGAAAAGCAAAGTCGTGTTTGTAATAGGCGGATCATTAGGATTGCATGCGGATGTACTTAAGCGCGCAGATGAAAAACTATGCTTCGGAAAAATGACCCTACCTCACCAGTTGATGAAACTAGTGCTGGTAGAGCAGATTTACCGAAGCTTTAGAATTATTAAGGGCGAACCGTATCATAAATAAGGGTAAAACTGAAAGGGAGGCTAATGCTTCCCTTATTGTTTTTTCGCTATTTGAAGGTAAATCTAAAAGAGACGAATCCACAGGTTGAATATAGTCGAGAGAAGCCATTTCATTGAACCATTCTCCAGTAGCACCAGCCATCGATTCAATTGTGAAATCAAAGAGTAGATTGATTTTCGAGATTTGACGGCTTTTTTGACGACGATGTTCAGAGCTTATAGGCTCCTTAGTAATCTGGATGTTTTTGATGAAAAGCGAAAGTAGCTGTTTAATTTCTATCGCCGAAGCGCGGCTAATAATAGCATCAAAATGAGACAGCAGATTTCTAAGTGCTTCTGCATCAATTGGTTGTGTGTCGAGGGATTTTAATTCTTTCTCGACTCTTTGGATATGTTCATCGACATTCAATGCAACTTCTTTTAATTCGAGTAGTTTCTTTTTGAATACATCTTGTAATTCAGGCATATCCATCAATTGATTTACGATATTATCCATCTGTTTCTCAAGCTTTGCTTTGGATGAATAAAGGCGCTTTCTTTCCGCGGCTAATGGCTGTTCAGCATGCAACCGCTGATCGTTCAACGTCGCTACAAGCTTATCGATAAAATAAGGTTTTTCTACTGTAAGCCTTAATTCATCGAGCACTTGTTTTTCAGCAACATCAGCATTAATGGAATACGCTTTGCATGCTGTTGCACCCTTTGCTTTGTATTGTCCGCATTGGTAAAAGCGATATATGCCATTTGAAGCCCCCGAAACCATACCATGACCACAGACAGGACAGCGTAGTAATTTTGTCAGTATGAATGGTTTCTTGGATTGTGTAGGGCGATACGAGCGCTTCTTTTTCTTATGATGAACTTCTTCCCAAAGTGGTATAGAAATTATAGGCGTATGAGTACCATTAATAATTTCAGGATTGGCGTTCTTTCCTCTTCGCCGTTTTTCAGACCAGTCGACGTGTTGATTAAAACGAATTTTTCCGATGTAGACAGGGTTTTCTAATATGCCCTTTACAGTTCCTACGGAAAATTCTTTCTTGCGTTTTGTCTTATAACCTTTACGGTTCAACTCACTCGTAATTTTTTTATAGCCATGCCCGCGACTAGCAAGTTCAAAAATCTCCTTGATGATTGCAGCTTCAGCCTCATTTATAATCAATTCTTTCTTGACGTTGTCATAGCCGAAAACAACGCCACCATTCCACTTGCCCTGTTTAGCACGTTGTGTCATTCCCATCTTTACACGGTCAATAATAGTGCCTCGTTCCATTTCAGCAACAGAACTTAACACAGTGTAAAACATTTTGCCGCCAGGTGTAGATGTATCAATGTTTTCTGAATAACTCATTAACTGAATGTTGTGTTGATCTAGCGTCTCAATGATTTCAAGAGAATCTTTTGTTTTACGAGAAAGACGATCCAATTTATAGATGAGTACAACATCAAACTTTTGGTCTTTTGCTGCCTGTAACAACTGTTGCATTTTTGGTCGACCATCGATGCTTTTACCGCTCCGACCTTCATCAACATACTGATCAACAATGTCAATTTGTCTTAGCTTGGCATACTCCTGCAATGCTTCTTTCTGGGCAGCAATACTATATCCTTCTGTAGCTTGTTCTTCAGTACTTACACGAGCATAAATAACGCCTTTTAATGTCATTATAATTCCTCCAATTTTTTATTATTGAGAGCATTGATTAATAAATCACTAAAAGCGTCTATAAATTCCTTTTGTTGTGTTTTAGTTTCTTCAAGATGTTCGTGAATTGTTTTTGACATTTCGAGTGCGCTAGGAATAATGAAATTATGTGTATCGATGTATTTATCCATATTACTCTTCCTTTCGTTTTTCTTTATCTTCTTGGCACTGCGTTGTATATTGAAGTGCTTCTTCATACAGTTCATTCAACTTTTCAATAGATTGCTGAGGGAAGAATGGGAATGCTGAATTAGGATTGTTAATATGCTTAGCAAGCTCGTCCACATTCTTAAAATGATTACTCATATCATTGTTTGAGTGAATCAGTCGATCTGCATGATAATCAATTAAATCTATAGCCTGTCTAATTTGAATTAAAAAGTTTTTCAGTGTATCTAAATCATGTGTTACATGCGTAGTATCAGAAGAAACAATCTGATAATCCCCATTAGATGCAATGCGTTTTAGCTGAATGTTTAATTTGAATTTCTCTTCATCCAGTGGATTAACGTTATTCAGCCTTTTTACATTGTGAGAAGAATCATTAAGGGACTGATAAATTTTAGGCTCCATATAAATAGTGTCTTTAGTGGAAACATTGGAATAAAAATCATCAAAGAATATCTCCATAGGTACCCCGAAATCTTTCGAAATTTCATACAGAAGTTGAGCGTCTATAGACAACGTTTCTCCTCGTTCAATAAAGTTCAGTTTTGATTGAGATATATTTGGTAATCTTGACGCAACTGTCTTTCCAGTGAAATCAGATTTATTTATCTTCTGTAATTCTTCTCGTAAAATTCTTATCCGCTGACCAATGTCCTTGAATTGAAGCTCTTCAATCGTTGAAGCATGTAAGGTGATTTTCATATGTAATCCTCCAAAAATAAGTTTCTTTTATTATATCATATAAATTTAATGTTGAAATTGAATTTAATATTAAATATAATCACGATAATGCATTTGTTTTTTGTAAGTAATAACTATCCCTCTATTTGGACGGTAAAAGTGCATTAAAGCTATGGGGCTCTAGGCTTCAAATGATGAAATTAGGAGAATGGGAATGTACATATATAAATCACGTACCTTAGATATGCTTTTGAGTAGTATTTATACCGTTAGAGAAGTTTACAAGAAACAAAGAGTTGAAGGATGTCCATATGATGGGATTGCATTTTGTAGTACAGCGCTGCCGAAAACATCTTTTTTAGCACTAGCTGATCGCTTCAAAAGACCAAATAAAAAACCATCCTCATATTATCAACACGTACTTCTATCGAACTTATTTCACGTATACTGGATTCCTGTTACTTGTAACAATAAGTGGACGACAATGGTACGCATTAATCCGAATAAACAACAACTAACACCACAAGGAGTCCTCGATTTACTTGCCTATGTATTTGAGGATTTATCTCAAGTATACGTTGCCTCCTTCGACGAGAAGGTTGATCTTGAAAATATGACTGTAGATGAAGTTGTAAAGGGGTTAAAGATTCCTCATAGTCGTTCTATGCAAGATTATGCAGATACAACCTATTATTCTGGCAAAAGAGGAGGACAACAAACTAAAGTGTATGATAAAGCAAAAGAAGCGGGAATAGAAAATAAAGTAATAACCCGAATAGAGAAAACAAAGAAAATGGATTCCTCTAAAAGACCAACTTTAATCGAATTCTTTTCGTATTCATCTTCACAGGCAATAGCAAAACTTAAACTGATTGATGTTGATAAGATTGATAAACGAACGACAATCGGTAAGCATATTAGCAAGTACGATACATTGAAAGAAGCGGAATTGCATATGTCACCGTCTGTTAAAGAAAAGTACAGAAAGCAAAGTAAGCTATATCCTACACTTATTGACTTGGAGAGTGAATTTGCTGCTCAATTAAAGAAATGGAAGAAAACTTCTTTCAAAAATCATAGAGAGTTAAAAAGAAAAATAGCCCATCTGTAAAAAATATGGTTTCCAATGTTACAATTAGCCTAATCAACTAGTATATAAATATAAGCAGCTAAAGTAGGTCGCGCTTAATGAATATACTGGTAAGCGGAAACGTTGATTTATCGTTCTTTTAGGTGGTACTACAAAAGAATGTACCCAAAACACCAAACTTTCGCCCATTATCGAAATTGAAGAAAAGAAAGGCACGCCTAAATCAATAGACGTACCTCTTATCAGTTTAGAAGTATCCTTTTTCTTTCATCGACAGATATTTGTTTGAGCCGACGATGATATGGTCGACGACATCAATTCCTACAATTAAACCAGCTTCTTTTAAACGCTCGGTTACTTGTATATCTTCTGGAGATGGTGTTACGTCCCCTGAAGGGTGGTTGTGTGAAAGGATTGTACATGCACATGAACGTTTGATAAGTTCTTTCATGATTTCACGTGGGTGGCAAATTGATGCATTTAACGAGCCGATAAAGACTGTTTTACGGAACATTACTTCATTCTTTGTATTTAGTCCTAAGATAACAAAGTGCTCTTGTTGTAGATGCTGTAAATCTTGTAGATACGTGTATGCATCTTGTGGCGAGCGAATACGGAACCGTTCTTCTGTTGTTACTGGATTCATACGTGCTAACTGTAATGCAGCGATGATTTGTTGCGCTTTTGTTTTACCAATGCCCTTGATATTTAATAACTCTTCTTCCGTCACATCTAATAATTCTTGGATCGATGGGTAGCGAGTGAACATTTCTGATAGAATGTAGCCATCCTCTTTCTCACGTAATGTTGTTGCGATTAATGATTTGAATGTGTTTTCGTTGATTGTAGTCATAATATATTCCTCCGATTTGTATAAGTTTTTTAATGCAAAAAGGAGCAGCATCGACGCCACTCCCTTGTATGTGATAAAATTGAATTACGTTGAATATCAATGTAGATGCATCTACCAAATGTATCTACACATACAAAAGCCCATCTACTGCGTATGCAATGGATGGGTTTTACTGTTGTTGAATATGGTCGATGACAGCATCGTTACCATGTTGTTGAGCGTATTGTAGTAACAATAAATCTTGAATGAATTCATGTGCTTGCTGCTTCGTCAATAAGATGCTTTTGTCGACGTCGAACTTAATTTTCATCATCTCCTTTGCTACACCGTTAGACATATCCATTTGCTCAACGATACGAAACAGTGTTGTTAATTGCTGCTTAGTAGCGGGGGCATCACCTCCTTTACGGTCTGGTTTAGGAAAGTCCTCAATATCTTGCGTAAATAGCCCAGATGCTCTTGTAGCGGATAATACAGCGTCAATTAATGCACGTTTCTTTGCCATCTTCAGTAGTGTGTTGACGATTGTAAATGGATCTTGATAACGGAAAGCTGTTTCTTTGCTATTACATGAGCCAATCCCTTCAGCCTCTACGGCAGCTGTTACCTTATTTGATAATGTCACTCGTACTTCATAAGAAAAAATCCCAACATCCCATTGCTCAATGCGGTTGATGACGTCGACAGTTTTAGAGAAGCCAAAAGCATCACATAACTTTTCAGCACCTGGCTTTAACAATGTAGGCTTCGAGAAACCATCGATTGAGCCGTAATCAACACCGCGCACCATCGACGTCTTTACGAATTCCTGTAGCTTGTCGATACGCACTTTTGCCTCTGTCGATGTAATAATTAAATCAGGCAATGTCGATGTCGACGACGGATTTGGAGTTATTTCCTTTTGTAGATGAACGATGTTGTTTATAGCTTCTTGTTTTGGTTGTTTCATTTGTTTTTACGCTCCTTTGCTTGATGAATAACTTGCTCTGATAATTGAGATAGACGTGTTGACAACTGTTGAAGCGCATGTTGCATTTTTTCACTAAGTTGAGAACTATATGCTAATCCTTTTGCCGCGCGGTTGATGACGTTGCCAGTGATGTTTCTTGATGTATTGTTGATGGATGACAGTGAATCCTCAAGCTTTGTCGACATCGTAGCAATGGCTATAGACGAAAAGAAACGACGTTGATTTGTTTGATCGAGTGCCGTTTCAACGGTATGAATAGCGAGATGAATTCTCTTTCTTTCAATGATTAAATCAGAAAATAATGTGTAATTATTTCGGTCGATAGCACGCAGAATTTTTTCATCTACTGTTTGTAGTTGCTGCGTTAAATCCAGATGGAGTTCTTTTATCTCCCTAGTTGATAAATCAACACCATCTTCTTGTGACGATGCTTGGAAACGTTGTTTGAATCGTTTTAACATGTTTATTCCTCCGATACATTTTTATATTGGTGATAACCTTTCAACGTCAACTTGATGAGAACGCCATCTTCTTGCTGACGCTTTACTAATAACAGTCCTCGATCTTCTAAATTCAACAGAATCGAACGTTGCAATGAGACTTCCACAAGATGTTTAGTAGCAACCCATTTGTTTACCTCCTTTGCACGAACTAAAATACGCAATAATGTTTTAGTCATCGTTTGCACCTCCTTTCATTACTGGCGCTCTTCTCACTACGCCTTTTTCGCTGTAACACAAAAAAGCCGCTACATATCCAAATGGATACATAACGACTTATGTATAGGGGTGGGGCATGAAACATGGGTATCCCCTTTGTTATATAAATGACCAGGTACTGAGAAAAAATTTGTTAAAAAAATTAAAAAAGAAGGGATTAATAAAAAAAAGTTTAAATTAATTAATAATAGATTTTATTTCCGGAGGTTGTTATGAATAGGTTTGACATGGCATATGCATTAATTAAAAGAGCAAAGCTTAGAAGAAATGAAATAGGTGATCATGGAGATCCTTATGAAGAAGCAATATTGTATGGGATTGTATCAGTTGAAATACAAATAGTTCTGAAGGAAGTTTTAGAGCATTTAAGATCTGCTTTAGATTATACAGCAATGGAAGTAGTCGAACGAATAACTGGAAAGGTTTCGAGAAGGATATATTTCCCTATAGTTAAGTCAGAAGATTCTCCCGAAGAAATAAATAAAAAAGTAGAAAAGGCTTTACCGGGAGTGAATAAAATAAATTTGGAAATAATAAAGCTATTCGAATCGTTTCAGTATAGTGATTGGCTTTCAAAATTTGCTACAGTTTGTAACGAGAGCAAACATCAAAAATTAAGTGTAGTAGCAGTAGATAATGCGTTTGTTGAAGTTTATAATAAACAGGGTATAGAATATATGAGTTTTTTTAGAGCAGATGGTCAATTTGCCTTTAATAGAGGATTGCCTTTGGTTACTATTATTGATGGAAAAGCTAACTATGTGAAAATTGATTCAATTGATGAAGAATTGTTACGTTTTTTAGACGATTGTATTAAGGGATCCGAACAGATAATTCATACCATAGTAGAGGTAATGGAGCCTTTAAAATAGATTTTTTACAATCAAATTTATTCCTGTATTTGTTGTAAAAAATATTCAATACATATTGAAGGTATAACTTTTTTATAAAAGTAAAAGGGGTGATAATATGGAGAATTCAAGAAAAGAATATATATCTGATATAACACGAGTAATTAGAGATGCATTTAACTTAGAAGCACCTATTGATTTAAAATTATTAGTGGAACAATTAGGTGGTCGATTAATTGAGACTACAAATATTGACGATAATATGGAAGCGAAAATAGAAAAACTAGGTAACTCCTTTGAAATAACAATTGATCCGGATAAAAATCAAAAGAGAAAAAGGTTTTCTATAGCTCATGAGTTAGGGCATTTATTCCTTCATATGGGATATTTGATTAACCCAGAAAAATGGAATAGTACAAATGAATATGTTGACTCTGTATATTATAGATATGGCTATAATATTGAAGAATTTGAAGCTAATGAGTTTGCAGCATGTTTATTAATGCCATTAGAAGAATTTATGGATATATCTCAGAAGAATTTTAAAAATGGATTTTATGATATAGAAGAGATTGCGAACCATTTTGATGTTTCTACTCAAGCTGTGTCAAATAGAGGGAAATTTCTTGGTTTATTTGGGTGGTTATAATGGATAATTTATCTAAACTGAAGAAAAATCTTATTGATATGGAATTAGTAGTAAATTCAAATGATAATGATAATAAAAGTGGAGCATTTTTATTTGTATCATTTGATTTGGTTAATTCTACTGCTTTCAAATCGCTTTACCCTACAAAATGGCCAGTTATTTTTCATAGATTCTATGAACTAGTTGAAAATCATGCTTTAAAAAACTTTATTAACAGCATGGTATGGCGATATGCAGGTGATGAGATTTTATTTTATAAGCAAGTTGATAAAGTATCGGACTTGTACGATGTTCCGAAAATTGCTTATCGAGTTATAAAAACAGTTTTAGAAGCTTTAAATATTAAGTATCCAGAAACTAAAAATATTTTGTATATAAAATCAACTTTATGGATTGCAGAAGCAACATTTGTAAAATCTCAGAACTTAGCTGAAAGCGAGACTTTATTAAACAATTTAATTATAAACTTTGATATTAATCAAAAAAGAAATGTGGATTTTTTAGGTTCTGATATTGATTTAGGATTTAGAATTTCTAAATTTGCTGAGCGAGACAAGGTAGTAGTAAGTGCAGAATTAGCTTATCTGTTATATAAAGAACGTGGAATTATAGAAGAAGAATGTAATTATAATGTTTTAGACAGCCTTAGAATAGTTACCTATGAAAGACTAAAAGGAATTTGGAACGATAGACATTATCCTATAATTTGGTATTATGAATCATGGGATAAACCAGATGAAATGTATCTATATGACGAACATTTTAAATCTGAAATTGTTAATAAAATTAAAAATAAAGATTTCTCGAGTGAAATGAAAATTGATAGATTAAAAAAAGTATTTATTGAAGTTGATAATTTAGATAAAGTAAAAAGTATTGAAAAATGCATGGAAGATGCAGCCCCTATAAATGTTTTACCTAGTGTATCCCAATATAACCAAGCTGAAGTACACTGTGTAGCAGTTTGTTTTAATGAAAATGGACACATACTAATTGCTAAACGTCCGCCAGATAAGAGGAGATTCCCTGGTGTTTGGGAGTTTGGGTGCGGTCAATTAAAAAAGGCTCAAGATTTCACAGAATGTTTAACAGAAAGTTATAAAGAAGACTTTGGTGCGAATATAGATTTTTATTCTAAATTAACACCAATAAGCACTTATATTATGGAAGATAGATTAGAAGGACGAAAAATCCCGGGGATAATTTTTATTGCTAGAGTTTTAAATCCAGATGATGTTAGTGAAAATTATTCTAGAGCTAATCATTCTGATATAAAATGGTTTGATCCAAAAGAGTTAGATAGTATTGAAGTATCTGATTATGTAAGTGATTTTAAAGATACTATAATGAAAGCTACAAAAGCATATGAATCAATGATAAAGGGACATTAAATTAGTCCCTTTATTTTATTTGTCTAATAACCATGAAATACCTACGACTAAAATGCCTGTAGAAAAAAACCACGTACTCATTTTTAAATATTTAAATTTTGCCTTACAAACATTAGCTAATGCATAGTTTTGTTCAGCCATATCTTTAAGAAAAGTATCAAATTCTTTATCCTTAATTTTTGCTGTATAAGAATCTTTATCTAAATGTGCAGCAATTCCACCCCATGACATATATTCATTTACATTGAGATTATATCTTGGCCAGAGAATTTTAATTAGAATTATTGAGGCTGATATAATTAAAATTACAACTCCAATTATTAAAAATACTTTGGTAATTACATTTTCATCCAAATTAGCATTTTTTAAATAGTTTGCAAAGAAACCAATCAATGCAATATTGATTGTTAAAAGGATATTAGCTTTTTGATCTGCTAATTTAATATATTCGCTAATATAAACAAGATTGTGTTTATTGTAATCAAATAGTTTCTCATTATCAATTTTCCCCAATATTCCTCACCTCGCATTTATTTTAACAAATATTTGTATATAAGAAAATCTAATTAATATTTATGATTTACCCTATCCAACGTTACGGTGAACCGTATCATAAGTAAGGGCGGTTTTTAATAAACCATCGATTACAGTAGATTTATTGTAGTTGGTGGTTTGTTTTTGTTAGATAGTAAATAGAAATTTGCAGATAGATTACGGGAGGGCGTAACATATTCTAGAAGAAAGCTAAAGAAGTGAGATAAGAATTAGTGATCAATATTGCCACGCCAAACATTTATTTGATAATGTTTGGCGTGATTTTATTTAGTCTTCTTTATAACCTAAATCATTCAAAGTTAAATCTTTATAATTTTTACCAATTCTATACGATGTGATACGCTGATTTCCACTAGCCCCTTCAATTATATTTCTTTCTAACCAAGTATTAGCCCATTTTGTAATCGTTATTGGTTTCACTTGGAACAGTTCAGCAATTTCTTTTGGTTTAACAGGTCTATTGCGTTCAATTAAATAGCGAAGTAACGTTTTTTCTTTTGGCTCTAACGATAAGATACGCTGATCTGTAGTGGAGGTAGCAAATTGGATAGATAGATTAGCAACTTTTTCATAGGCAAGTGCCATTGTTCTAAGGAAATACTCAATCCATGGAGCTAAATTTTTTGGATTTTCACGCCCATCATAATAAAGAGCGGGTAAGCCCATTTGTAAATGTTTGTAGTAGCCTTGTAAATCTTCAACATAATATTCTTCAATAGAATGGAAGCCTTTCACATCATAATTAGTTGTTGATAAAACATAAGATGCTAAAGCTCGTGCGGTACGTCCATTACCATCTTCAAAAGGATGAATCGTTAGTAGTTGATAAGTAACAATTGCAGCTTTAATCGGAACAGGCATTTCGTTTTCTGACTGTATCCATTTAACAAAAGATTTCATTAACGCAGGGACATCAGAGTATTCTGGAGGAATATAATCGGGTTGTCTTGTTTGATTATCGAAAACAGCAAATAGTACTCCTGGAGGCATTGGTCCACGGTAATTACTTTTAGAAGACTTTCTACCTGAGCCATGTTTAACAATGATGGAGTGTAACTTTTTAATAAAATCTTCAGTTATGGGTGTATTTTTATTTTTTTCTTGTGTTAAAAACGAAAGGGCTTCCCAATAATTTCGTACTTCTTCCTCGACAGGTATTCTTAAGTCGTCCTTCTTTTGTTTAACTACACGTGCAACCTGTTCTAAATCTAAAGTATTCCCTTCAATTCGTGTTGAGTAATGGGTTGCTTTTAATTTAGCTTGTTCTTTTAAGTCACTTTCAATATGTGCCGGAATAGGCATTAGTTCTACGATAGATCGAGAACGTTCAATTGACATTAAATCTTTTACAATAGCTTGCGTGTAAATAAATTTTGGTGTGTACAGATGAATCACCTCAAATAGAATATAATAACGTACGTTAATTATACGCTATTCGTATGCTAATTTATAATTTAAATACGCTATTTATACGCTAAATTTAAATTAATGATACGTTAATTTGTTGAGATATTTTGATAGCGAAATAATTGGTTATTTTTCACTTTTTCTAATTTTGAGTTTAATTTAAGGATACAAAAATCTGGTGCAAAAAATTATAAAGAATTTAGATGAATCGGAATAAAAATTGAGTTTTAAAAAAACGGAAAGGCACAATTTGATGAATATTGAACAACAACTCCATCAAGCCCTTTTAGAAATCGAACATTTAAAAAAAGAAAATGCACATTTGAGGGGATTGCTTAAACAAAAGCAAGTTGAACCAAATAAAATAGTAGAGCCAGTTAAGCGAGCTAATCATAACGAACAATTGAAAGAAAAAATCCTTCAAAAAAGAGTGCAGATTTTTAAAAGTTTATTCCGCGGAAGAGACGATGTTTATGCTGTTCGATGGCAGTCTAAAAATAATAAATCAGGTTATACACCTGCCTGTTCGTTAGAGTGGCAGCCTCCGTTATGTCAGAAGCCAAATATAAAATGTTCGCAATGTCAGGTTAGAAAACTAATACCTCTTAGCGATGAAACGATTTATCGGCATCTTTCAGGAGAGATTACTATCGGTCTATACCCATTGTTAAAAGATGAAACGTATTGGTTTTTAGCAGTAGATTTTGATAAACGTGATTGGCAAAAAGATATTCAAGCATTTGTAGATACATGTCAACAACTTGATGTACCTGTTAGTATTGAACGTTCGAGATCTGGAAATGGAGGACATGTGTGGCTGTTTTTTAGTGAGCCCATTTCAGCAAAAGTAGCTCGACAATTGGGGCATTGCTTTGATAATTTTGTGGAGTCCATAAATACCTCTTTCTTAGATGAATGTAAATGTGTACCATAATAATTACACAACCTTAACATCATACCAAGAATATGTTTTCCTGAAAAACCCTATCTTAGTCAAGGAGAGAAGGATACTCCCTAAAATCCCCTTCAATTCAGTTCTTTTTAATTATTCATTACAAAAATTAAAGGTTAAATAGATCTTATAAATTGAATTTAAGTTATGTAGTAGATTACTTGAAATTTTATAACTATAATGAAAATACAGGAAAATTAAACTAATTTAAATGTCTGGTAGGAGACTTAAGTAATGATTTTATTTTTAGTTGGGTTAGTAATTGGGTTGGCTATATACAGGAGTTATATAAAATATCGAAAATCAAAATTTTTAAAAGATAATATTCCCTTAAAACTAGTGGAGAGGTCCAAAGATATTATTTATTATTATCAGGTAAAGCCTGTGTATAAGCATATATACACTAGTCCTTCTGTAGATTTCTTTTTAGGTAAAGGTACATTAGAAGCGCTAAATAAGGATTCAAACACGCCTTTTGAAATGATTCATCCAGAAGATAAAGCAATTATGGAGTCGAAAGTTTCAGGGGAGATTAATTATAACGAGGGAATCATTCAACGTTTAAAAGGAACAGACGGAATCTATCATTATTTTGAAGAATATGCAACGCCTATCTATGAAAATGGAAAAATCATTGCAATTCAAGGTATTATGCGTAATATTGATGAAAAAATAAAACTGGAGCAAGAGTTATATTATCAAAGCACACATGATGCCTTAACTGATATTTATAATCGTGGCTATTTTGAGAGAATGCTGCATTATTATAATGAAATAGAAAATGTTTCGATTGGTATGATTCTATGTGATGTTGATAAATTAAAATTTGTAAATGATACATATGGACATAAAAGGGGAGATCAGCTTATACAAGCAGTAGCTAAGCTTTTAACGGATTTCTTCCCCGATACGACAATTATTTCTCGAGTGGGAGGTGATGAATTTGTCGTTATTCTACCAAAGACGTCTAGGGAACAGGTGGATTTCCTATGTGAACAACTACGAAAAAAAATTAATCATTCAACAGTGGAAAATGATGAAATTCATCTCCAAATGTCAGTCGGCAAGGCTTTTCGAGATCAATCGTTTAATGAAATGGAAAATGTGTATATAGAGGCTGATAAAAGTATGTATATAGAAAAGAATCAAAAACGAAAGTTATCCCTAAGATTATAGGGATGAATTCTACCATGCTTATAATGGGTAAGGACATCGGAGAATTGTATAAAGAATAAAAATCAGTACAAGAAGTGAGTGAAAATGATGATAGTAATAGGGGTGATTCTAACAATATGTTTATCTATTGTTTTTTTATTCATAGTTACGCCAAAACCAACGGCACTACTCGTTCGCCGATTATTTGAAGGTGGGGTCGCGGTTAAGCCGACAAACTATGAGGAAATTGAAAGATCGGTTCAGATAGAAAATGATCTCTCTTACAATTCAAATTATAATAGTGGGAAACTTGATATCATTAAACCTAAGGAATATGAAGGGTATTTGCCGGTTATATTCTGGGTACACGGAGGAGCTTTTTTGGGGGGTGACAAGTCGGATATTACTGAATATGCAGTTCAGATTGCTAGTAAAGGCTATATCGTAATTAACATTAATTATGGCTTAGCGCCGAATTCCAAATATCCCACGCCGTTATAATAAGTAAAAGAAGCTTTTCAATTTATAGATAAAAATGCAAAAAAATATGGTATTGATATGAATCGTCTATACTTTGCAGGGGATTCAGCAGGTGCACAAATTATTAGCCAATTTGTGAATGTTCAAGTAGATAAAGGCTATGCAAATATGCTTGGAATAGAAGGTACTGTTTCATCAGACAAGATTAAAGGTGTGCTATTATTTTGTGGACCATACGATGTTTCAAAGCTTTCCAATAGTAGTAGCTTTTTAATAAATTTTCTGTTTAAGCGAGTTGGCTGGGCTTATATAGGTGAGCGAAATTGGACAAATTCAGATAAAGTAAAGGAAGCTTCTATTCTTCAACATGTTTCTGGCAATTTTCCATCTACGTTTATAACAGATGGTAATATAGGGTCATTTGATGATCAAGGGAAAGAATTAGCTGATAAACTGAAAAACAAGGGTGTAGAAGTTTCCCAAATCTTCTATTCAACTGAAGAAGCTAAGTTAGGACATGAGTATCAATTTATGATGAATACACTTCAGGCTGAAAATACATTTAATAAGCTGATAGAATTTCTAGATAATACAAGTCAAAAACAGAAGAACTAATTTTAGATTTTCGCCTTACTATAAAGATACATAAGCATAGAGTAGATTATTTTATGGCATAAGCTTAATAATTAATTTTATAGTCAATGAGTCAATGCAAATTGCAATAATTTTATCCATACTTAGGCATATCCAGATAAAATGGGTATGTCTTTTTTAATTTTGATAATAAAAGGAGGAATTCAACCAATCAGAAGGGAAAAAAGATGTAAAGGGATGTATTAAAACAATGGTCTAATTTCCAAAAGAAGAATGGAGAAAGATTTAACTGAGTGCTAGTGGAGATCTTGCAAGCAAAAGTTTATTGTAAATCAGAGTCACGTGATAATATTACGAATAGATATATTAAAATGGATTTTTCAATTTGAAATAGTTCTATCCTTATCTTTATAACTTAGTATTTATTGAAAGACTCTATCGGAGGAATACACATTATGAGCTATAACTTTATACTTTCATCCATTTTATTTCTTTTTGTTTTTTGTTACATGATGTTGCTGTATTATGCTTGGCAAAATAGAGAAACTCCTATTTCGATTAGTTATGGCTTGGGTGTCTTGACAGCATTTTTCTATACATTTGGCTATGCATTTCAACTTTTAAGTACGACAGTAGATCAAATGATGTTTTGGATACATATTCAATATATAGGAATTCCCTTTGCTCCATTTATTTGGGTGATCATGACATTACAATTTACAGGTAAGCAAAGGTTTTTAACAAAAAGAATAATTCCCCTATTATTAATCGGTCCCATTTATACATTAACTGCCCATTTTACTAATGAATGGCACCACTTATTTTATAAGAGCGCGGCATTAGATTTTTCTCAGGGATTTCCGCTAATTGATTTGGATAGAGGCCTACTATTTTACTTACATATTTTCTACGTTTATAGTTACCATTTGTTTGGTATTGTATTATTACTTCAAATGTATTTTAAGGCAAATAAAGAGAAAAGAAAACAAGTAATCCTGATGATAATTGGTTCTTTATTTGTGTTTGGTTTTCCATTCATCCATTCTATAGGTGCAATAAAAATTCCAATCGATATTTCGCCATTTGGACTTATTTTTTCTTCATTATTTTACCTATGGGGAATTTATCAATTTAATATGCTGAAATTATCTCCTTTGGCTATGAAAAAAGTTTTCGAATCTATCAATGATGCTGTAGTCATTTTCGATACAGATAATAATTTAAAAATTTATAATAAATCGGCTAATAGTTTGTTTGAGCAGCCTAATCAAAAATTGATCGGCAAATCGGCAGCAAAGATTCTATCTCAATTCCCGCTATTAGTACAATTCATTGAACATAATGCTGAAATAGATAACGGATCATCACAATCAATGCAGCTGGGAGATAAATATTATAATGTTCATTTTTCATATGTAAATGGAAGTAATAATAAGCCGATTGGAAAGATGTTCATATTACATGATATTACGGAATCTATAAAGTATGAAGAAAGCTTACTTTTGCAATCTAGACAGTTTGAATACTTAGCGCATCATGACGTATTAACCGGGTTATATAATCGTACTTATTTTGAAGAAGAAGTTAAAAAGAAGTTGAGACAGTCCAAAGAAAAAGATGCTGCATTAATGCTCTGTGATTTAAACTTCTTTAAAGAAATAAATGATGTATACGGTCATCTAACAGGAGATAATGTGTTAGTTTTTGCATCAAATTGCTGGCGTGAAAATTTACCAAACCCACATATACTTGCACGCTTAGGCGGTGATGAATTCATTATGTTTTTTGAGCAGATTGAATCAAAGGAAAAGTTTTTAAAGCAAATAAGTAAGGTACGTTATGTATTCCAGAAGAATTTATATAAGAAGAATGACATTGAAATCGAAGTTGTACCAAGTATAGGTATTGCTTTTATAAAAGAAGATGGCTTAGACTATGAAACCTTATATCATACGTGTGATAAACGTATGTATGAGGACAAAAAGATTACGAAAGAAACTTATTCAATGAAAGAAATGTAGAGAATTCCCTTAAATAGTAAGCATACAGAGCCAGTTGGTGCCTTTCTGAGTAATATCCCCCTAATGCGTATCGTAATTTTTAAACTGTAAACATAAGATGTTTTAATTATTGATGTTTGCAAGGGGGAAAATATTTGGAACTGCAGAAAGAGGAAAACATAAGGGAAACAAAACCTAATATCCTTATCTTTCTAGTGGATGAACAACGGTTTCCGACTGTTTACGAAAATAAGGAACTGAAGAAATGGCGTAAAGAAAACTTAAAGACACAGGAATTATTACGGGAAAATGGAATGGAATTTTTAAACCATTATGTTGGAAGCATTGCTTGTTCACCGAGTAGAGCAACACTGTATACGGGACAATACCCATCATTACATGGACTGACTAAAACAATAGGGGCTGCTGCTTCTTCATTTGAACCGGATGTATTTTGGTTAGATCCTAATACAGTTCCAACTTTTGGAGACTATTTTCGTGCGGCAGGCTACCGTACATTTTGGAAGGGGAAATGGCATGCGAGCCCTCAGGATATTTTAATTCCTGGAACTCAAGATGCATTGCCTAGTTACGACTCAAATACAGGTATTCCTGACCGAAAACTTGAAAACTTTTACTTGGAATCTGATCGACTAAATGAATTCGGCTTTTCTGGCTGGCTTGGTCCAGAACCACATGGATCAAATCCCCGAAATTCTGCTTCATCTGCTGCCATCGGAACGAGTGGGCGTGATGAAGTGTATTCAAGAGAGGTAGTTGATTTACTTCATACACTTGAAGCAGATAGCATTAATGAAGGTCAGCCTTGGTTGATCGTATCTTCATTTTTAAATCCACATGATATTACATTGTTCGGCCAAACAACTGAATACCACCCGCTATTCAACTTTGAAGTAGACCCTTCTGTACCTTTTATTCCACCTGCTCCTACATCGGATGAATTACTGCACACAAAGCCAACTGCGCAACAAAGCTACAAGGAAACCTATCACAAAGCCTTCCAGCCAACAAGAGACAGTCTTTTTTATCGTCAGCTTTATTTTTCTCTCCATAAAAAAGTCGATCAAGAAATGGGAAAAGTATACGATAAATTAAAATCGAGCAAGTTTTATGATAATACGATTATTATTTTTACTTCTGATCACGGGGATTTATTAGGTGCTCATGGGGGATTATTTCAAAAGTGGTATAACGCATACGAAGAAGCGACTCATGTACCATTTATCATTCATAGTCCGAAGTTGTTTTCAAATAGGCAAACTACAGATATGCTGACGAGTCATGTAGATATTTTGCCAACTCTGCTGGGATTGGCAAAAATTGATGCCAAAAAAATTCAGCAGGAGTTAAGGAAAAATCATACTGAAGTACATCAACCAGTAGGAAGAGATTTAACGCCACTTCTCCATGGGGAAGATGCTTTCCTGAGGAGAAATGAACCAGTGTATTTTATGACCGATGATGATGTAACGAGAGGATTATCTCAGGTTAGTATTACTGGTCAACCGTATAATTCTGTTACCCAACCAAATCATATAGAATCAGTCATTGCTTATCTTTCAACAGGTCAAAATAGGGAAAAGGAGCTCTGGAAATTTTCCAGATACTTCGACAACCCCCAATTTTGGAGTAATCCCGGAGTAGAAGATCAAGTAACGGAAATCCAGAGCCAAACGCCAATTAATGAAGAGGTCACTGTTTCTCTGTCAAAAATAGTAACCAAAACAATTCCTGTGCCCGAACAATATGAGCTGTATAATCTTACGAAAGATCCTCTTGAAAGAAAAAATCTTGCAAATCCTATACACGCAAATGTCGTAACAAAGTTGATTCAATCATTAATGATGAGTCTTCTGGAAGAACAGCGGGAGCAAAAAAGGCTTATTCCAACGAACGGCACTGCAACGTGTATGGAAGATAGCGCTGGTTAATAAAAATAACATAAAAAAGCTTAGAGGAAATTAAATGCTAATAACCTCTAAGCTTTTTAAATTTTTCTGCAAAAAAAAGACAGCATCTCACTTGGAGATGCTGCGGTAGAATTCTTTGTTCCTGAAGAACTCTAATGGGTTTGGCACCCAATAATGCTGATTTAACCATTTTAAATAAACATTTTCGATGTCAAAAGAATGCTGGTCATTTACTACTATTCCAATATAACATAGGGAACCGCGGAACCTTTAATAATTATGTATTCTGTGTTTAAGTTTATAAGAAAAAATGTATCCGATAAAATAGGAAATAAACTATATCATAAGTTGGGATATTTTTAATGAAAACCACCTGGAACGTTAATTTTTCTTCGTACTAGGTGGTTTTAATTTTTGAAGCTTGTCTTTTTTAGTTATCCCTACTCAAATGATTTTTTTATTCTATAGTCGTTTTATCCTGGACATTTTTAACATACATTAAAAAAAACATAAAGACATAGGGGGAATTAGTTGCTTCTATTCATTATTCTTTTCTCCATTTGCTGTCTTGCTTATGGACTAATAAAAAAACGTTTTATCGCGCTCACCTTTCCTATAATAGGACTTATGATTTTAATGGTTGTTAAGGTGATTTTAGTACCACTTCCTTTAAAGGAAACAATTCTTTTTATTTTTGATTTACGATAAAAATTTGAAGAAAGAAGGTCTAGATGAAAAAAATTGACAAAAAAGTTGCTGATGCCTATTTCCGTGAGAAAAATAAGTACATGGCCGTTTATTTTGCTATCTGGTTTTTAGTGTCCTTTGTTATGGTAGCGCTTGCAGACTCATTAACTGATATTGAGTTTTTGGGATTCCCGTTCCACTATTTTATGGGGGCAATTGGAGCTTTGCTTACTTTCATTATTTTACTCTTTGTTAATGCAATTGTTGGGGACAAAATTGATAAAAAGTATGGTATTAGTGAAGCACGAAATGAAGAAATTGGCGCAAACAATATGATTAATCACTAATGGGGGGAGGTAATTCATGGATACTCAATTTATAGTTTCGATGTTAATTATACTGGCTACATTTGCTTTATATATTTGGATTGCCGTTTATAATACGGCTAAACAAACATCAGACTTCTATGTTGCAGGTCGTGGAGTTCCACCGATTTTTAATGGTATGGCAATCGGGGCAGACTGGATGAGTGCAGCATCCTTCATCGGGATGGCTGGTACGATCATGCTGCTTGGTTATGACGGATTGGCTTATATTATGGGATGGACTGGTGGTTATTTATTTTTAACGATATTACTTGCACCGCAACTTCGTAAATTTGGCCGCTATACTGTGCCAGAATTCATCGGAGACCGTTTCAATAGTAAGGCAGCACTAATAATAGCAGCTTTATGTACAATTATTATAAGCTTCACATATTCAATCGGACAGCTATCAGGTTCTGGTGTAGTAATCGGACGTCTCTTTGAAATTGATGCGAAAATAGGAACAATGATCGGCGTTGTACTCATTGCATTTTATGCAGCATTTGGTGGTATGAAAGGTATTACTTGGACACAAGTAGCCCAATATTTGATTTTAATTATCGCATATTTAGTACCTGTTATTTTTATGTCATTCCATTTGACTAGTAATCCATTACCATGGATTTCTTATGGTGAAATTTTAACGAAAATGGGTGAACTCGACAGGGAGCTCGGTATTTCGGAGTATTTTGCACCTTTTACAAATGGAACTAAGTGGCAGTTTTTAGCTCTTATGTTTACGTTAATGTGTGGTACGGCTGGACTTCCGCATGTAATCGTACGTTTTTATACAGTTGGTACTATGAAGGCTGCTCGCTGGTCAGGTGCATGGGCATTAGTGTTTATCGGGCTTTTATATTTTAGTGCACCAGCTTATGCAGCTTTTGCTCGCTTTATATTAATGACGGAAGTTGCCGGTAATAAAATTGCGGAGCTACCTGCTTGGACTCAATCATGGATAGATACAGGGAAATTGGGGATAGCCGATGCAAATGGTGACGGCATTCTTCAATGGCCTGAACTGCAAATTGCCAATGATATTGTTGTAATGGCTACACCTGAAATTGCAAATCTTGGTGTATTTGTTATTGGACTTGTGGCTGCAGGCGCAATGGCAGCCGCCTTATCTACAGCTGGTGGTTTAATGATTTCTATTTCCTCTTCATTTGCACACGATATTTATTACCGCATCATCAATCCACAAGCATCTGAACAAAAACGCCTGTTAATAGGACGTATTTCAATTGTTGTTGCAACATTATTGGCTGGTATTATTGCATTAAACCCTCCTGGTGCCATTACTCAAATTGTTGCATGGGCATTTGCGCTTGCAACAGGTACGTTCTTCCCGGCACTCGTATTAGGTGTATGGTGGAAACGAGCTAATGCAAAAGGAACAATAGCGGGAATGCTAGTTGGTTTAGCGGTAACACTTATTTATATCTTCAGTGCGAAGTATGGTGGCTATACAATATTAGGCATCATTGATACGGGTGCAGGTATTTTCGGAGCCATTGCTGCCTTCGCTACTAATATCATTGTTTCGCTTTCAACACGGGCACCATCACAAGAACTTCAAGATGCCGTTATAAATCTGCGTTACCCAGAACAAATGGTTTATAAAGGCGGCGAAGTTTATTTAAATGACGGATCAGCGAAAGAATAAAAATTGAGGGAAATAAAAAAACGTTATTTTGCACCGAATGCAAAATAACGTTTTTCTATTTGTTAGTTTTGTTGTTCTTTCACTTTTACTGGTTTGAAAACAGACAGTAAGAAAATAACTAAACCTGCAATGCCAATTCCTAAAATTGTATTGAAGGAAGCACCCGTGTAAAATCCGCTGCCGAAGTAGAAAATTTCTCGTAAACCTTCAGAAGCAAAGCGAATTGGTACCCAAGGACGAATGAAGTTTACAAAGAAACTTGGAAGCATTTCCTGTGGTGTCATAAGAACACCCATACCTAAAAGCATGACGACCATGAATAATGTAATCGCTGGTTTGCCGATCCATGCAGTAATTGCAGATACTAATAAATAGAAACAGAATGCCGCAAATGATACAAAGAAGGCAACCAGGAAATAGCCTGGCATATTAATTCCTGCGATTTGTGCAAGTGTTGCAACAGTAAAGCCCGAGAATAGGGCAATAATTACGCCGAATAAAATTTGCCCGCCTATGAGACGTAATGATTGTTTACGAGTTAACAGTTCTTTTTTCAAGATACCTGACGTTGCTAAAAATACAATGAATCCACCGATTAGCGCACCTACCCATGCAGGTACTGCCAATAAAGTTGGGGCACTCCCGTTAGCAGTGGATGCTGTAATAGGATTGTATATTTTTTCTTCAGCAACAATTGGATTTACTAAGATTGCAGCTTGTGTAGCATCAATTTTATCAGTACCAAGCTGTGCTAAAAAGTTTGCCGAATATTGGTCATTCACTCCAGAGACAAGCCCGTTTAAAGCAGTTTTCGCATAGTTTGCGCCTGTCATATTAAAGCCTTGGTTAATAGATATTTGCAGTTTGGCAGCTTCGTTATTCGATAGTGCATTTTGCAATGTGTCGTTGTAGCCTTCAGGGATGACAAGTGCTGCATAATACTTTTTATCTGCAAAAAGTGACTCAATATTTTCTTCCTTTTCATTTGTAAATGCCATAACCGGTTCTGTACCATCTACACCTTGACTCATTTGCTCAACGGCTTCAAGAATCGTATCAACGTGTTGACCCTCATCATTAACAATAAGAGCAACCGGCAGATTTTTTACTTGCGGATTCCCTTGTGCGAATAGGTTTACTGAAAATAGAGCAATAATTAATATAACAGCAATAGGAGCAGCCCATGCTAATTTTTCTTTAAATAATCTCATTTGAATTTCATCCTTTCTCAAATTTCAACATGTTGTTTATTATTACTCATTTATTTTATAATTTAAGGGGAAATCAAAGCAATCAACAAAATAAACAGATTGTTCAATTTTGAGGAAAGAGGGTGTTTTTTTGAGCGTTTATACGGAAAAAAATCGACGAACAAAAGAGCTTATTCAAAAATCATTTATGGAGATGCTGGAGAAGAAAACTTTTGATTCGATTACAGTGGGGGATATTGCGAAAACAGCCAAGATTAATCGTGGGACGTTTTATTTACACTTTATCGATAAATTTGATTTGTTGGATCAGATTGAAATACAACTATTTGAAGAGCTAGGGGATCATATTGATGAATTGCAATCGAACTATTCATCTACACATACGTTTGAAAAAGGACAGGAACAATTAGCTTCCTCGTTATTTAATTCGATAAAAATGCAGGCACCACTTTTGAAAATCTTTTTAAGCGAACATGGAAGAGCGGGCTTCCACCTTCGATTTAGAGCAGCATTTTCAGAAAAAGTACGAGTAAACCTGGAGGGGAATGAAAGCTTCATCGCAAACTTAAATGTGCCGATGGAATACTTTTTAGCATTTATCACATCTGCTTTCCTAGGATTAATTGAACAATGGGTTCAAAATGATTTAGACAAAACCCCTGAAGAGATGACTGCTTTATATATTAATATTATCTCCTTTATTAAAAGGAAGAGTACTTAAGGTACAGTTGATATATAGCTAATAGAACAAAATAAAAAAGAAGGTGCGATACCTTCTTTTTTTAAATACTGCTTGTACGTTGCTTTTTAATGAATCGGACTGCAACGATAATGGCTGCAATTGCAATAAGCACATAAAAAAGTTGTCTATATTGCTGTGAGACAGAGACAATTCCATAAGAAATAGAGGCTAATACTAGTCCATAAATCATGTTGCCAATTGTAGTAGCTGAAATAAAATACGATATTTTCATTTTGCTTAAACCGGATACGATGTTTATTAAATTCGTAGGAAGGAATGGCAAAATACGCCCTGACAGAACAAATAGGAATCCATTTTTATTAATTTGCTGCTCATATTTTTGTAGTTTCTCAGAAGTGAATAAATTTGCGAAAAAATAGCGAATCGAAAGGAAAATGGATGTACTTCCAATAACACTGCTGAATGTACTAAATAAATAACCGCGCCAAAATCCAAACAATGCAATATTAATCGTAATGACTAAAATTAACGGGATAAATGTAAATAAGTTCTGTAGGAACATTAATAATAGCATTATTAAAATAACGATAGTTAGATTGTTATGGGCAAGCTCCAAAATAAGCTGGGGTGACAGGTCCGAAACAGAGATACCGCTTTTGAAAAGTGCAAGGAACAAACCTATTATAATTGTTGCAAATAGAGCCCCTCGTATAAACAACGATTGTTTTTTCATTTTGTAACCTCTCTTAAAATAATTCCATTCGATAGTTTAAATGTATTTGATGAAAATTGCTATTAACAAGATTTGAAAAATATGAAAAGGATTACACATCGGCCGATATATGTTGTAATCACCTTTTATAATCTAACAAAAGTAGATAATTTGATATGATATTCTAGTATAAATATGGAAATTATAACTTTCCTCAATACAATAAGGGAGGAGGAGACGCCTTGAGTAAAAAAGATGAAGCATTAACACAAATTGAAAAAATACTGCAGGAATTGAAAAAGAGTGAGCAAGAAAGTGCTGCCACTGCGGTTATAGGACAACGCAGTGGAAACTCCAATATTTCCGGAGCAATATTTAAAGTTATATTTAAGTTTTGGGGATTTAAAATTTTATTAATTGCATTGCTCCTTATTCTTTTCACATTCGGGGGTACTTGGTTATTTTTCGGTACTACTTTTAAAAAAGAAAGTACAGTATTTGTGGAACAGGTTCAGGAATTAGCAATGCTCGCAACCGCTGAAGCTCATATGAAAGTAATCATTGAGCAAGAGGATAATAAACTGTTTGGGAACGATATTTCGGTTAATTTACCAGGTACAAAAAGAGAGTTATTATTGATAGTTCCTGCGACAGTCATTGCAGGCGTTAATCTGAAAGAAGTTACATCAGATGATATTAAAGTGAATGAAGATACCAAAGAGATAGAGATTGCCCTGCCTCATGCAACATTTATACAGGAACCTGCGATTCAGATGGAAGATGTCAAAACTTTTTCGGATGAAGGGCTGTTTCGTGGGGAAGTGAAATGGGATGAGGGATTTGACCTGGCAACGGAAGCGCAGAAGAAAATCAAAGATGAAGCTATGGAAGTAGGTTTGTTGGAGTCAGCAGAAAAAAGTGCCGAGAAAGTTCTCGCAGGTTTTTTCCGGAATCTTGGCTATACGGTGAAGATAATATTTAAATAAATTTTAGTTTAATATGTTGTAATAGAAGGATAAAATTTTCTGCTTCAAACAGTCTAATTACTATGATTAGGCTGTTTTTTTATGTAATGAAATACAGAATAGTCCGAAAAGGTTGCGAAGCATTTCTAGAATTATAAAAATCACTATTCATTTATCACGAATGTTATTATATAATCACTTTGTTAATGTTCGTAAAAATAAAATATTTAATCCGTAAATTACTTTTTATTATTAATAATTTTGGTAATATACGAACTATATTATAAAATATTGGTATAAAGTTCGTGTTTTGGATTGAATGAATAATGAGGAGTTTTGAAGTGGGAAAGTTTGATAACAAATGGGTGCGTGCGGTCATTCCAGCTTTATTGATTCATTGTAGTATTGGTACGGTTTATTGCTGGTCGTTGTTTAAGGGGGATATTGCCTCTTATATCGGCAAACCAGTCAGTGAAGTGGAATGGGCGTTCAGTATAGCGATTTTTGTTCTTGGTATGTCTGCGGCATTTGGCGGAAAGTTTGTCGAAAAGGATATTCATAAGTCTTCTTTGTTAGCGGCAATATTTTTTGTTGCAGGGATGGCAGCAACAGGTTTCTTTATTTATCAAAAATCATTGATCGGTATTTATATTTCTTACGGAGTTGTGATGGGGATTGGACTTGGAATTGGCTATTTAACACCTGTAAAAACACTGATGCTCTGGTTTAAAGAACAAAAGGGATTGGCAACTGGTCTTGCTGTTGCCGGCTTTGGTTTGGCAAAAGTGATTGCAAGTCCATTAATGGAAAAGCTACTCGGTAATCGAAATAGTGAAGGGGTGTTAGTAGACCCTACGAATATCTATACAATGTTTTACATTTTAGCAGCAATCTATTTAGTCATGATGGTTATCGGACACTTAATTTTAAAGAAACCGGCTGGATATGAAGAAGAAAATATTGAAATGCATAGCTTTAGTTATAGAAGAGTATTGACGAATAAAACGTTTATCGGTATTTGGTTAATGTTCTATATCAATATTACATGTGGTTTAGCGTTAATCTCACAGGAAAAAGGTATTTTAGCATTCATTGGTTTTGGAGCGATTGGGTTAGTTAGTTCGCTTACTGCCATTTTCAATGCTGGTGGAAGAATTGCATTTTCTGCATGGGGAGATCGTTTAACAGATCGTAACTCTATTTATAAAATAATTTTTATTTCTTCTATTAGCATTATTTTATGTACGGTTGTATTTGATGGAATAAATAACTCTATGGCCTTTCTGATCATTGCTTTACTTTGTATTGTGAATGCAGGTTACGGTGGAGGGTTCTCATCTTTACCGCCGCTATTATCAGACCGATTTGGTATCGACAGTATTTCAACTGTACATGGTTTAGCTTTATCTGCATGGGCATTTGCAGGATTGACGGGCAATCAGCTAAGCGCAATTATTCTTGAAAAAACACAATCATACGACATGGTATTATACGTAATTGCCGCTTTGTTCGCGGTTGCGACTTTAATTAGTATATTTGTTGTGAAGCCTGAAAAAGTGAACTTGGAGAATGAAGAGTTTAGTAAGAAAAAAGAAATAGTAATCGGATAAAATTTCGAAAGGGTGCTTTAATTTAAAGGCATCCTTTTTCTTAAGGATAAAAAAAGCTAAGTTTAAGCTCCATCGAGGGATGAAGTCTTAAACTTAGCAATACTAGCTAAAATATTAATTAAATTTCATATTCTGTAACGTCATTGTTATTTTTAGGTCCTTTACCATTGCCGTTGCCATTGCCATTGCCATTGCCGTTGCCATTGCCATTGCCGTTGCCATTGCCATTGCCATTGCCGTTGCCGTTGCCATTGCCGTTGCCGTTGCCGTTGCCATTGCCATTGCCATTGCCATTGCCATTGCCATTACCATTACCATTGCCATTGCCATTGCCAGGCTTTACAACGTTGACATCAAATGTAAGGGTATGCTCACCATATGTTACTGTAACAGAGGTAGTACCTGGGCCTTTACCTTTTACAGTACCTGCATTTACAGTAGCAATCTTATCGTTTTCAACTTGGTAAATTGCAAGGTTTGTAACATCTTTTTCTGTTGTTTCACCGTTTAATGTTGTTACTTCAGTAATTTTAACAGAAACTTCTTTACCAACTCTTGTCTCAACTTGAGCTTGGTCGATTTCCAGAGTTACAACTGGTTCTTCCACTACAGGTGCTTTAACAGTAACCGTTACTGTTGCTTCATTTTCGCCATGTGAAACAGTAATTGTCGTTGTGCCTTCTGCTACTGCAGTTACTAAACCATTTACAACTGTTGCGATATTTTCATCTGCCACACTATACGTAGCTTTTGAAGTTACGTCTTCTTCTGTTGCATCACCTTCAGCAGGTGTTGTTGTTTCTGTTACCGCAAGCTGTGCAGTTTCTCCAGCTGTCAGGTCTAGCTCAGTCGGATTTACAGAAAGTGTTACAACAGGTTCTACTACTTCATTTTCAAAGATAATCGCTTCGCCAACATTACCAGCAGCATCTGTAATAACTACTGTTACAGCATTTGTTTCTGCTGTTACCGGGAATGTGAAGCTGCCGTCCTGATTTAAGTTGAATGCAACTGGTGCTTGTACTTCGCCGTTTACAGTCGCAACATATGAAGCTTTTAGTTTGTCATTTAAATCATAGTCTAAACCGTATAAAAACAGTTCTTCATTGTAGTCGATATACTTATCTGTTACTTGTCCTGAAACAACACCTTCAGTTTCTGAACCTGTAATTTCTGGTTTTGTCGTTTTTACAACAATCGGTCCTACATAATCTGAAACTACTCCTGTAGCTGCCATACCAGTAAAGTCGATTGTATATAATCCATCCGGAATCGTAGTTGCCGGTTCATCGCTCCATGGTTTATATTGTCCACCGACATTCAGCGTGTAAGATCCTTTTCCTAATGAAGCGCCAGCATGCAGATAACCGATGTAGCCATCTCCATATTCTCCGCCTTCAGGATTCATAATATCCCAAAGCTCGATATAGTTCGTTCCAACATCACCCGTTAATGTGAATGAAAGTACAGCAGAATCCTTAATACCGTCACCGTTAAATGACAAATCAGTTTCTGTGATTTTTAAATCTTTAATTTCCGTTGATGCTGCCGCGCTGCTGAAATCGGCTGCGAATGGCAATGAAGCTTCCGTAGATCCACCGTTAATGTTGATGAAACCTAAAATCTCAGAACCGTTTGGTGCAACAGCTTGTGAAGCCGTTAATGTAATGTTTAAAAGCTGCTCACCAGCTAAAGTAAATGATGGCTGATCCACTGTAATAGCTGCATCGCCAAATGTTTTAGTCACATCTACGGATACGTTGTAGTTACCGCCGTTTCCTTTAATGTCTTTTACTAGTACTTGTTTTGTTACAGAAATATTTCCGTCCTTTAATGATTGAGGACCAAAAGTAACTGTCCCTTTTTTGTTTTCTACAATTGCACCATTGCTGTCTAAAACTGCCGTATCAAGTGCATATGCAAGAATTTCCGGATGAGCCGCCGCATAAGCATTGACGCGTCCAGCACCTTGAGAGAATACATCATATTTTGTAGTATCCAATACTTTTGCAGTATTCGAAAGTGCCACTTTTACATCGAATGCATTCCAATCCGGATTTGCCTGTTTTACTAATGCCGCGATACCAGCAATATGTGGTGTTGCCATAGATGTTCCCGTTTTACGATCATATGCTTCAGTATAAACCGCATCAGGGAAGTCCGATTTATACATAGGAATCGTTGACATAATGTTTGTTCCAGGCGCTGTTACGTCTGGTTTAATATCGAAATTCGGTGTAGAAGGACCACGTGAACTTGAAGAGTTTACATCATCTCCAGTTGTCGTAGTTGAAGCAAACTTGCCGAAGCTTACTTTTCCTGTAGCCCCTTCTAATGCCACGCGAATTGCCTCGCCGTCTGTTACTGACATATCAAATGTTGGCAGGAACTCAAAAGAATCACCAAGGAATGTGCCTGAAATGTTAGGTGCATTCGTTCCGCCTGCAAAGTTATGAATAATTGTAGCTACCGCCCCGTTTGCTTTAGCATTTGCAATTTTATCGACAAATGCGATATTACCACGGGAAATTAACGCTACTTTACCTTCAACATCAATTCCTTCAAAATCTTTTACTTCGCCGTTTCCAGGAATCGCAACTAAATCAAATTCACCTTGAAGCTGTGTTGATAAGTTTTTACCAAAAGTTGTTCCCATTAAAGGAAGCTGTTTAGTTAAGTTGTAGTCGCCTGCTGTAACGTTAACTTCACCGTTATACATTGTTTCGGGGTTTGTTGTATTACCGACTGCAATCCCTAAACGAGCAGTTGCAGGTGTGCCCATTGTTCCACGGTTTGGACCAGAGTTACCTGTTGCAACAACACCGATTGTTCCAGCCATCATGGCGTTATTGATTGCAAATGATCCTGCATCTGTTTCTGTATTTGCGCCACCGCCAAGTGAAAGGTTAATAACGTCCATTTCTTCTTGAACAGCTGTTTCAATTGCTTTAACAATACCTGATGTTGCACCGCTGCCGTATGCTCCAAGAACACGGTAAGCATAAAGGTCTACTTTTGGTGCAATCCCTTTAATGCCGAATTCGTTAGCACCAATTGCCGCAATTGTTCCGGCAACATGCGTACCGTGAGATGTATAGAACGAGCTTCCGTTAGCATTAAATTCAGGTGTTCCTGCTGGACGCTCTGAAGGTAATGTTTCCGATGCATCGTCATCTGCACGTGGTTTAGAGTATGTTGAAGAGTTAGGAATAAAGTTTTTTCCGCCTTTATAAATGCCGGCAAATTCAGGGTGATCAGCATCGATACCTGTATCAAGCACTGCCACTTTTACTCCTTGTCCTTCAATGCCTTCATTCCAAAGTTTTTCGATACCAAGGAAAGAAATACTTGTATTCATTTGTGCTTCCACAGGCACATCTTTAATAAGTTCTGATGGGTTTTTTGATTTTATTGGTTTTTTTGTAACCTCTTCTGATGCGTATACTGTTGCATCCGGTTCAATTAAAGTGATTCCCTCTACTGAAAGCAGTTTTGGAATATCATTTGCTTTAATTGTTGCAGCAAATCCGTTTAGTACCGTATCAAATGTGTATCCTTGTGTCATTTGCACTTGTTTGGCAGTTAATTCTTTTTTAACTTTTGCCTGTTGTGCTTTTACATTTGAACGTACTTCATTTGCACGGGCATTCGAGAATTTTTTGCCTTTAACTTGGCTGATTCCTTGTTCTAATGCCACCGGTTTTTCGGATAAATGAACGATGACTGCAACCTCTTGATTACCTGAAATATTTTGCAGGCTTTCATGAAGGACTGGGCCATCTTTAGACAAGCTAAGTTGTTCAGCGATTGCCGCCTTTAGCTGAATGATGCTTTCACTTTGTCCATCCTGTTTGAATGGTTTTGATTCTTCAGCGCTTGCATTCGAGAATGGTACCGATAAAGAGAGCACCATGACGAAAGCTAAAATACTACTGAAAAATCTCGTAAAATTAAACTTCTTCAATTCACATTTCCCCTTTGTATTAAATTTTCGCACTATTCTGTTTAATGCGGTATTACCAATTTATCACAATGGAAATTATCCGAATATCGAAACTTCTACTTTTTCCAAAAGATTGATAAAAAGTATTGGTTTGGTAGAGGTAGGTTAAAACTATCTTCCTACAAATTTTGTGAAATAGTAGAACTATCTTATGAGAGGAGGAGAATTGAAGGACCCCTAATTCACTAATAGGGGAAAGGAGATTGTATATTTCTTTAATAAAAGGAGTTAAGAATGGTTAAACTTTTTAATGAAAAGTTTAAAGCTGAAAAGGCTTTTATACTTTTCAATAAATTCAATGGGGGATGGCTATGTCAAATATGGATTTTAAACGCAACAATGCAAAAGCAAGAGGCAAGCAAAGTGCGAATAAGCTAGAAGTAAATCAAAGTCGTAAAATCTCACAGCAAGAAGAGTATTTATCAGAACTTGATTTTATTTTTAATGCAGCTCCGGCAAAAGAAAACAACGTTCCTTCTAAACGTAGTAAAACAGGCATGAACGAGCCTGAAAGTGAACGAACTGCCTGGAACTAATTTATATTTGATATCTATTCATTACATTGAGGTAAGAACTAAGGCTTTGACCTTGGTTCTTTTTATTTGAATGGTTTTTATTAATGTTTAATAGCTACTGGATCAGTCATGATTTTTCTTTTTTATTTTCTCTTCTGTTTCTTCAATCTCTTTCATGTATTCCTGATATTCAGTCTCCACCTCGGTTGTAGATGGGAGGAAATGTTCTTTTGATGCATCAATCCGCTGGCCGTAGCGAATCATTTTATAAATTATCATGCCGTTATTTGGTTTTCCGCTAAACGTGGTCATCGGGACGGCATCGAATAAAACATAATAAAATGCATAAAAGACAAACCGATCCCAAAATGTTTTATAATCTTCAATGATTCCGTTGGCAATCAGAGAATTAATTGTAAGACCGAATACTAGATTGATTAATATTGGCGCGGAATAAATACTAATAAAGGCAAATTTATTTTCATGCTTTAATTTGTCATACGAAAACCAGCTATAAAAATGATAGTATCTGCGGATATCGAACATACCAAACTTAAAAATTCTGCGCCCGGAACCAATCGTTACCCTTGGTTGAATTACGCCAAACAGCCGGCTGACAATTGCATATCCTAGCTCCCTAAGAAATACGACAGCAGGCAAAATAATAAATGCAGAAATGACTAATGAAAAGAGATCGGATATGCCAAACATATTGCTATCCCCTCCCAACGAATACTTGTAAGTTGATACCCCTCATTTATAAAACAAAACATAAGCAACCGTTCTGTTACCAACACTTACAATGTTTAGATTCCAGGCTTTATTACAGGAAAAACAGTATATAAAAATAGTATTAGAGGCACGAATTCCTACAGTTTCAATTTCATAGCCACAGCTTTCGATCCCCTTTTTTGGCAAAGAAATCGGCCTGAACTGAATAATTTCTTGCTACTTAGTATGGAAATTAACAATTAATTAACATTAAATACTTTTGAAAAAAGAAAAAACCGGGTAAGGATATGTTGTATTTAAAAACGAAAGGTGTGGAAGTGGAATGTCTGAAAAATTATTTACTGCGATTGCAACTGCTTCGGGAGGACGTGAAGGGAAAGTACAGTCGGATGATGGGGTAATTCAATTTGAAACAGCAATGCCAGGTACACCGAGAGCAAAAAAAATCGAAAATTCAACAAATCCGGAACAGCTGTTTGCTGCAGGGTACGCTGCTTGTTTTGACAGTGCCCTTCAATTAACAGCAAGTAAAGCCCGTGTTAAATTCACGTCTGAAGTAACAGCTAATGTCAGCTTATTAAAAGATGAAAAAGACCAAGGATTTAAGCTTGGTGTTGTGCTTCAAGTGAAAGGGACAGATATTGAGCGTGAACAGTTGGAAGAACTTGTGCATAAAGCGCACGAAGTATGCCCGTATTCAAAAGCAACAAGAGGCAATATTGAAGTTTCACTTGAAGTGATTTAAGTGATCTGGACTAAATACACTCATTATAGGTATTTATAACTGATATTGATTAATCTAAATAATAATAAAGTAATATTTTTGGTGGTTTTTAGAATATTTTGTTTAATTGTCAGTCAATCAGGGAACTTATCAATCGAGCTAAAAATTATTATTTCTTATAAAACCGTAAAATTCAACGTCCTTAATCTCTCTTCTATTATTTGCTAGGTAGTGTGAGGATGTTTGAATTTATCGAGAATAAAGGACAGCTTAAGAAGTTATAAATACTACCTAGCTAATGAAGAGTAATTTATGAAAAGTTACCATCATTTCATTAAAATCAGCAAGACAGCAGTAAAGTTTTACAGCTATGATTCGCTGCTTAAGAACGAAAGGATGAGATTTCATTTGAGAAAGATATTATTTATTTCTGATCATGGCGACCCTTTAATTCCGCTTGGAAGTAAACAAGCAGGTGGACAAAACAACTATGTAAAACATCTGGCCCTACAGCTTGATGGACTTGGCTACAGTGTGGATATTGTTACACATTGGAGCGATGAACAAAAACCGGCTGTCGAACAGTTGGGTGAGCACAGTAAAGTATACCGTTTTGCAGGTGGTCATAAAGGCTTTGTTGATAAGCGACAGATGTTTACTTTACTTCCTCGTTTATACGAAGAAATGACAGAAACCCTGGATATTAGCAGTTATGACGTTATTCATACTCATTACTGGCTATCAGGAGTACTTGCATATAATCTGCAGAAGGAATATTCATTCTTCTGGTGTCACACAAACCACTCCCTTGCAATTGCAAAAGAGCAAGGTACAGGCTTTATAGAAAATAAGCGTAAGCACTTTGAAAAGCTGATCATGGAACAAGCTGATGTAGTAATTGCTACTACGCCAAATGAGAAGCAACAGATCGAAGTTTTTACAAAGAAAAAAAGTACAGTTTCAGTTGTACCCGTAGGAGTTTCACCAGTGTATCTGGCTTCTACTGAAGAAGAGGAACAGTTTGCATTTCCGTACTATTTTTATGCCGGCCGTTTAGAAACATCAAAAGGGATTTTTGATCTTTTAAAAGGTTTCAGACATATGCTGGAAACGGAGGAAGTTCCTCAAAACGTGAAGTTACTAATTGCAGGTGGCTGTGGGGAAACGGTAGATGTAAAAAACTATCGCCCAAAAAGCGAACCGCTAAAAGAAGCGATTAAAGGAATGGAAGATCGTGTATTATTCCTTGGCCCCAAAAATGAAAAACAGTTAAAAAATCTTTATGCCGGTGCATTAGCCACTATTATGCCTTCACATTATGAATCGTTTGGTATGGTAGCAGCAGAAGCGCAGGCTTGTGGTTGTCCTGTAATTGCGACCCATGTAGGTGGACTGAAAAATGTCATTAAATCCGGGGTGACAGGTCTTCACATACCTAAAGCAGATGTGCAAAAAATAAGCGACAGCATGGCGTATTTCTTAAAGAACTCACCTAAACTATTAAAAATGCGTCGTGATGCAAAACAATATGCACTAAAAGAATTTAACTGGTCTCTTATTTCCCGCAAAGTAAAGGAGCTGTATGAACGAAAAAATGCTTACATTTCCTTACCTTAAACCTCGTGTTTTAGCAACAGATTTAGATAATACGATTGTTAGTGATAAGATTCCGCATACTGAACTGTGGGACACGCTGGCTCTTGAAAATACATCTCTTATATATATTACAGGAAGATATAAACAGTCCGCGATTGATTTAATCGAACGTGAACAACTGCCTAAACCGGACATTTTAATATGTGATGTTGGAGCTTCGATTTACCTTGGTCCCACATATGAGCTTGATCAGGAATGGGCAGGCAACATTAAGCAGGAAGACTTTGAACAGGTTAAAACGATAGCTAAATCCATAGACATTGCCAGACAGCCAATAGACACACCTTGGCGACTGGCCTATTTTGCAAGTAAAATGCAAGTTCAAATACTTAACCAAGCAATCAAGCAAAATGATTTAGCAGTTGACCTTATTTTCAGCAGTGAAAGGGATGTAGATATCCTGCCTGCAAATATTAATAAAGGTGCTGCTCTTAAATATGTACTTAATAAATGTCAATATAATGGAGAGGTTGTTGTAGCCGGGGATTCAGAAAATGATCTCAGTCTTTTCCAGCTCGGTTATCCAGCAATTGCTGTTGGAAATGCATGTGATGCTATATTAGCATTATCGGAAAATGAACATATCCATTATGCAAAGGGACATGCCTCTGCCGGTGTAAAAGAAATATGGGAAAAACTTTACACACCATTATCACAAAAGATTCAATAGGTTTTTACTAGAAATTATTTTTCCGATTTTACTTCCCTCTTTTGCATATTAATGCATATTCTTAAAATTTTTTTTTTAACAATAGGCAAGTAAATAGGTTATTCCGAATTCCCTTCATAAGTTAGTAGAGATACAACAACATGAAGGAAGGAGGATAAAATTGACTAATAGAAACTGGTTTAATTCATTTAATGATGAAAGAGGTCAATCGTTTTACAATAATGCTCAGCAATTGCCAACGCAAACATCACCAACACAATACGCATCACCGCAAATATCACCAACGAGACAATATGTTCAAAGAAATGTATCAAACACGGTGGTGCCACATGTGCATCCGTCCCACTTAACTACAGTCAACCAACATTATATTAACAACCAACACTATTTCCCTCATACACAATCTGTTGTGAATGAGTGTTTCGAAACTAATACGATGTGTGGAACACCGTTTAGACCGAATACTGGCGGATGTGGTTGTTCAAAACGAAGAGGCTGGTAAGTCATTCTTCAATCGTTGTGACTTATGTTAATAAAAAGATAATAGCACCATCCACTTAATGGATAGTGCTATTATTCATGGACAAGCCTTAAAATTTCCATCTATATCTGTATATTTTTATGACTTTATCAATACATTGAAATAAAATAACTCGTATAAGGAGAAATTACTATTCCAAAAATTGCTTCAGTTAGTACTCATACACCGCCTTTCACATTAGCTCAGACAAATATTGAGCAATTGACGAAAGAGCTTTTCCAACATAAAATTCCGAAGTTAGAACGATTATTGAAAGTTTTTGAGAATGGTGAAATAAAAACACGGAATTTATGTGTTTCACCTGAATGGTACCGTGAAGTACATACATTTGAAGAACGCAATGAGCTTTATATAAAACTGGCTACCGAATACAGTGTCGAAGTTATAAAAAAATGTTTATCAAACCGTTCCTTTTTACAACAGGACCTATCTACAGAAGATATTGATGCCATTATTTTCATCAGTAGTACAGGCATATCAACGCCAAGTATTGATGCCCGTGTTATGAATGTACTCCCTTTTTCCAATGAAGTGGTCAGAATTCCGATATGGGGGCTTGGCTGTGCAGGGGGAGCGGCAGGTATTAGCAGGGCGTATGACTATTGTAAAGCACATCCGGACGCCAAGGTGCTTGTCGTCTGTGTTGAACTATGCAGTCTTACATTCCAGAAAGATGATTATTCTAAAAGTAACCTCGTTGGTACTTCCTTATTTGCTGATGGAGCGGCTTGTGCCCTTGTATGCGGCGATGATGTCGAGCTAGAGCAGAATGGACCAATTCCATATATTAAAGGACGTGGCTCAAAGTGGATGCCGGACTCTGAAGATGTAATGGGTTGGGATGTAAAAAATAGCGGTTTGCATGTTGTATTTTCAAAGAGCATTCCGGTCATTATTTCTAAGTGGCTTGGGCCGTTTATTCATGAATTTTTAAATAAGCACGATGTTTCACCAGAACAAATTGTAAATTTTGTAGCACATCCCGGGGGGAAAAAAGTGTTACAAGCTTACGAGGAAACGTTGAATTTAACAACGGAACACACAGATGTTTCACGTGAAATATTACAGAAAAATGGAAATATGTCTTCTCCGACAGTTCTGTATGTTTTGGAGCAATTTATGTTAAATGAAAAAAGAGCGGATACTCTAGGACTATTAGTTGCACTAGGGCCTGGCTTTAGTGGAGAAGTCGTATTGTTGGAATGGAGGGAGTAAGCTGGTTTTTTATATTGTACTAGCTTTTGTAATTATTCAAAGATTAGTTGAGCTGGTTGTTGCAAAGAGAAATGAAAAATTAATGCTTGCTAAAGGAGCATACGAAGTAGGTGCTTCTCATTATCCATTCATGATTTTATTGCATACGAGCTTTTTCGTAAGCCTTCTTATTGAAGTAGTATTTTTCAGCGGACAATTTACACCCCATTATATTTGGCTCGTTTTATTTTTATTGCTGCAGATGTTAAGAGTATGGTGTCTAGTTTCACTAGGGTCTTTCTGGAATACGAAAATTATTATTTTACCGGGAGCGAATGTAGTTGCAAAGGGGCCATATTCTTTTATCCGTCATCCGAACTATTTGGTCGTATGTTTAGAAATTGCTATATTGCCACTAATGTTTCAGGCGTATTTTACAGCTATTTGTTTCACCATATTAAATTTTATTATCCTGTCTGTTCGCATTCCGATGGAGGAAAAAGCTCTGAAAGAAGGCACAGATTATACAACTTACTTAGAACGTAATAATGTAAAGCAATCGTAAATTGAAGCACGAATCCAATTAAACTGTTCCTCAACTGTTAGACACCTTTAATAATTGAGAAACAGTTTTTTTATGTTTGGCAATCGGTCAAACAACCATTAATAGTATGTATATTTTTTTAACTGGGGGGTATATACATACAGAATGACTTTACGAAGTTTAATTCTAATACTTTATCTACCAGGAGGGGTCTTTTTGAAAGCAGTAACGTATCAAGGTGCCAAAAAAGTAGAAGTAAAAGAAGTTCCGGATGCAAAAATTGAAAAGCCAGATGATATTATTGTACGCATTACCTCAACTGCCATTTGCGGATCGGATCTGCATATTTATCGTGGAGCTGTTCCGGCGCGAGAGGATTTTGTAATTGGACATGAGCCTATGGGGATTGTGGAAGAAGTAGGACCTGACGTAACAAAGGTTAAAAAAGGGGACCGTGTTGTTATTCCTTTTAACGTTGCTTGCGGCGAGTGTTTCTACTGTCAAAATCAGTTGGAAAGTCAATGTGATAATGCCAATGAAAATCCAGCACTTGATTCCGGCGCATATTTTGGATATACAGAGCGCTACGGTAACTTCCCGGGTGGGCAGGCAGAATATTTGCGTGTACCATACGGAAACTTCATACCATTTAAAGTACCTGACAACTGTGAACTGGAAGATGAGGCATTGCTATTTATATCTGATGTATTGCCTACAGCCTATTGGAGTGTGGAACATTCAGGTGTTAAAAAGGGCGATACGGTTATTGTATTAGGTTCTGGGCCAATCGGGTTAATGGTTCAGAAGTTTGCATGGATGAAAGGTGCGAAGCGTGTAATGGTAGTGGATCCTTTAAACTATCGTTTAGAGCATGCAAAACGTACAAATAATGTTGAAATCTTCAACTTCGATGATTTTGACGATGTAGGAAGTCATCTGCATGAGCTTACACATGGAGGAGCCGATGTAGTTATTGACTGTGTTGGTATGGATGGGAAAATGTCTCTTGTAGAAAAGGCACAGCAAAAGCTGAAACTTCAAGGGGGAACACTTAGTGCCATTGATGTTGGAATTAAGGCTGTCCGAAAATTCGGTACAATCCAGCTTACAGGTGTGTATGGTTCAAAATATAATATGTTCCCATTAGGCAATATTTTCGAACGTAATGTAACCGTGAAAACAGGACAAGCACCGGCAATTCATTACAGTCCGATGCTTTATGAAATGGTTGCTGAAGGGAAGATTGATCCAACAGAAATCATTACTCATAAAGTACCATTATCTGAGGCAAGTGAAGCATATAAGAAATTCCATGACCATGAAGATCAAAGCATTAAATTTATTTTAAAACCTTAATTCTCTTTTCAGTGAATTTAAATAATAACATTCTCTATAACATCTAAAACATTGCAACGGTTATGTTTTAGATGTTTTTTATTGAAAATGATGTTTCCTGGAGATGCCTGCGTTTATACTTCCGTAGTATGATGGAAGTATGTTGGAAAAGGAGATGAATTTAAGTGAAGAAGTTTTATCAGATGGTTTTATTTACAATGCTAATCGCCATTTTAGCAGCATGCGGTAAGGAAACGGCGGACAATAAAGAGCAGGAAAGTACTGTGAATTATGCTGAGGAAGTCGCAGAAAATCCAATTGTTACGATTACAATGGAAAATGATGAAAAGATTGTTATTGAGCTTGAACCAAAAACAGCTCCAAATACAGTGGCCAATTTTATCACACTTGTGGAAGATGGATTTTATGATGGCCTGATTTTCCACCGTGTCATTCCCGGTTTTATGATACAAGGCGGGGATCCGGATGGGACAGGTATGGGTGGTCCTGATTATGCAATTAAAGGGGAATTTACATCAAACGGATTTGAAAATACATTAACACATGAGCGTGGTGTAATTTCAATGGCCCGTTCCCAAGATCCGGATTCGGCAGGCTCACAATTCTTTATCATGACGGAGCAGGCAACACATTTGGATGGTGACTATGCAGCATTCGGCAAGGTAATTGAAGGAATGGAAACGGTCGATGAGATTGTTTCTGCTGAACGCGGAGCTAATGATAGACCGATGGAAGATCAAAAGATGAAAACAGTTGAAGTAGACACGAAAGGCTTTGATTATCCGGAGCCTGTCGTTCAAAAATAATATGTAAGGGAGTAGCCGTAATGAATTATTCGGTTACTCCCTTTTTCCATCCTGCACCTTCCAGCAAACTATGTGATGGCATGGACAGCAATTGTTTTACGTCATAAGGGCCTTTCTTTTGTAAAAAAGCTTCAACTAACCGATAACCAGTACAATATCCGATCCAAGGGGGTAAATTTAATGCCGTGTCCCCGAATAAAAAAGCTTGATGTGCATGTAAACCCGGTACATGTAAAGCTTTGGTGAAATGAGTATCCCAATAACTTAATACTTCCTCCATAGAATACCGCTTCGTCCAGGAACTTAATGCATATTCTCCATACAAGCTTTCCACCGCATGCTCGGCAAGTCCTTCCATAAGCAATGAATCAAGCAATGTAGGGGGTTCTATTAAAAATCTGCGCCTGCAAATATGATGATATTCATGGGTAAGCAGGGCATGAAGTTCTTTTATTGTGACGCGGGGTGAAACATACAAACAAATACCATAAGGATAGGCAACACCATTTTTCACAAACCCGTTTTTTATCGGCAAAATCGCAACTGGTATATCAGGTCCATCCCATAAACGTATCAACTCTTCTAATAATCTTTTTGATATTTGCCAAACATCCAGTGTTAAGTGGAGCTCATCATGTTGAAGCAACCCTTGCTGTAAAAGTTCAAATTGAACGGCCTCTGGCGGAAATCGAGGGAAAATGGATTGGATGATCGGATAGGCTGCCAGTTCACGGTGTTCTGTTTTTTTAAATAATAATTTTGTATCAAGAATAGGCATGACATTCTCCTTTTTCTTAGTGTATGAACTAGACGATGCGCATGTATGTGCAAAAAGCTTGAACATATAGTAGAAAAACTTACAGAAAGGAGGAGAACTTATGAGTCACCAAGAGGCGTATGATTTGTGCTGCAAACATCACGGGAAACGTGTGAGAATAAATGATAATAAAGGAAATGTCCATGTTGGAAGAATTACAAAAGTAGACAATCGTATGGTTTGGATTATGCCTGATAGAGCGGGCTATGGGATTGGATTCTGGGGATTTGGTGGAGGATATGGAGCACCAGGATTTGGTTATGGCATTGCATTAGGAGCAATTACAGGCATTGCTTTAGCATCAATCTTTTTCTGGTAAAAATAAAAAGGCTGACACAAAAATTGTGCCAGCCTTTATGTTATTTATCATTTGTAAAGTAAATTCCGACTGTGCCGCGGCCGACATGCGCACCGATTACAGAGCCGATTGTTGTTGTTTCAATTGCTTTAGGCTGAATCTTTTCTTCAATTGCAACTTTCACTTCATGCATCAGTTCCTCATCGTTACTATGAGAAATACCGACAATCTTATTCGTGAAGTCACCGCCACGTTCTTTCATAATATCTGTCATACGATTAATCGCTTTTTTGAATCCACGTGTTTTTTCTATTGGTACAAGCTTGCCATCATCCATATTTAAAATAGGCTTAATATTAAGCAATCCACCCATAAATGCGCTCGCTTTTGAAACACGGCCGCCTTTAGCTAAGTGGTTTAAATCGCCTACTGTAAATAAATGTTCCATTGAATTGGCCATTGCTGTCAATTTTTCAACAGCTTCATTAAATTCAATACCAAATTTATTTAAACGTACAGCTTCTTTTACTACTAAGCCTTGACCATAAGAAGCACATTTCGTATCAATAACTTCTAATTTCAAGTCCGGATAACTTTCCAATACTTGATTTTTTGCCAAAATAGCTGTTTGGCAAGTACCAGACAATTCAGATGAAAAGGCAATATAAACTCCCTCTTCTCCGGATTTTGCTAATTCTTCGAAAGCGTTAATAAATACTTCTAATGAAACTTGTGATGTTTTAAGTTGCTCACCTTCAGCAATTGCCGCATATACCTGGTCAGTTGTGATGCCAATAATGTCATCATACTCTACACCTTTCACTAATACGCGTAACGGAAAAAGATGCACTTCTTCAGTATCAAAAAATGATTTCGGTAAGTCAGAACCACTGTCCGTAAATATTTTCATAAACATCCCCCTTATCTCACTCTGATTGATTTTAGTTTTAAATTAAATTATGAACTATTTACATTTGTCATGTATTTCTTATGATAACTGTACTTATTATATAGTTTATGCAAAGAGCGATGCCTACTATTCTTACAAAATATTGCCGATATTTCAAGTTGATCTTAATAGAAATTCCATTAAATAAAAAGTATAGTCTTCTCATTGTAGCATAACTTAAAATAGACAAAATAGTTAGAAAAAAGTTGTTGGAAAATAAAGAAAACATAAATAAATGATTTTTGAGCTTCTACAAAATATGCTTAAAAATGTTTTACCTTTTCTCGCAAAAGACAACCTTTTCACTTGCTGGGCATGTCGCAGTTTGTATATATTTTAATCTTTTCACAATTGTGTTACACTACAATAAGGTAATAAATGATATAGAATCAATGGAATCGTCTCCTATATAGGGTTGTCGATAATAGAATAGAGCGCTTACATTATTCTAAAAATCTTAATATATATGTAAGGGAAGGTAAAAATGAGTAACAAGCATATCAAATCAGACGTTATCTTAATTGGTGCCGGAATTATGAGTGCTACTTTAGGTACAATGCTTAAAGAATTAGCACCGGATTGGAAGATCAAAGTATTTGAGAACTTAGCTAAAGCTGGTGAAGAAAGCTCTCACGAATTAAACAATGCCGGAACTGGGCATGCCGCTTTATGTGAGCTTAACTACACAAGCGAGAAGAAAGACGGAACAATCGATATTACTAAAGCGATTAACGTTAACACACAATTCCAAGATTCACTACAATTTTGGACTCACTTAGTTAACACAAAGCAAATCGAGAAACCGGAAGAATTCATTATGCCATTGCCACATATGAGTATGGTACAAGGTGCTAGCAATGTTGAGTACCTTAAAAAGCGTCATGCAGCAATGACAGCGAATCCATTATTCGAAGGTATGGAATTCTCAGATGATCCTGAAACACTAAAACAATGGATCCCTTTAATTATGAACGAACGTACATCAACTGAACCAATTGCTGCAACGAAAATTGATTCTGGTACGGATGTTAACTTTGGGGCGTTAACTCGTACGTTAATCTCGAACTTACAAAAGCAAGATGTAGATGTAAACTACAACCATAATGTTTTAGATGTAAAACGTTTAAAAGATGGTTCTTGGGAAGTAAAAGTTCACAACAAAGAAAACAGCAAAGTTGAATACCACACTGCGAAGTTTGTATTCCTTGGTGCTGGTGGTGGTAGCCTTGAGTTACTACAAAAATCTGGTATCCCTGAATCAAAACATATCGGTGGATTCCCGATCTCTGGTTTATTCTTAGTTTGTAACAATGAAGAAGTTGTTAACCAACACCATGCAAAAGTATACGGTAAAGCAGCGGTTGGTGCGCCACCGATGTCTGTACCACACTTAGATACTCGTTATATCGATGGTAAAAAATCATTATTATTCGGACCATTTGCAGGCTTCTCTCCGAAGTTCTTAAAAACAGGTTCAAATATGGATTTATTTGCTTCAATCAAACCACATAACTTAATGACACTACTTGCTTGTGGTGTGAAAGAAATGTCGTTGAGCAAATATTTAGTTTCTCAATTAGTTCTTTCGAAAGAAGCACGTATGAACGAGTTACGTCAATTCATTCCTACTGCTAAGTCAGAGGACTGGGAAATCAGTGTTGCTGGCCAACGTGTTCAGGTTATTAAAGACACTGACGCTGGTAAAGGTACATTACAATTCGGTACTGAAGTTGTAACTGCACACGACGGTTCAATTGCAGCATTATTAGGTGCATCTCCAGGTGCTTCTACAGCTGTATCTGTTATGTTAAAAGTGATCAACCAATGCTTCCCAGAAGAAATGAAAGCATGGGAGCCTAAGATTAAGGAAATGATTCCATCTTACGGTGAAAACTTAGTCGAAAATACAGAACTTCTTAAAGAAGTACATGAAACAACAACGAAAGCTTTAGGTTTAAACAAAGCATAATTGTTAATAGGAAGAACCTTTAATCATTGTCGGATTAAAGGTTCTTTTTTTAATGAAGAAATTACGCTATAGTAAATTTGTAGAAAAGAAGGAGGGATACGATGTATAAATTAGATTATGCTTCACCAATAGGTATTATTGAAATTACAGGCACCGAATATTTTATAACATCGGTATTATTTGCAGAACGAGAAGAAATGCTCAACCTCCCGGCTGATGATACCCCTCAGCATTTACTGGACTGCTATACAGAACTGGATGAATATTTTAAAGGCCAGCGCAAAGACTTTTCGGTACTTTATAAATTACAGGGAACAATGTTTCAAACGTCAGTATGGCAAGCATTAACTACTGTTCCTTACGGAAATACCGCATCCTATAAAGAAATTGCTCTAAAGATTGAAAATGAAAAAGCAGTTCGGGCAGTTGGGATGACAAACAGTAAAAATGTGATAAGTATTATTGTCCCTTGCCACCGGGTTATCGGACAAAACGGGAAACTTACAGGATATGCAGGCGGTTTATGGAGAAAGCAATGGCTGCTTGAACATGAGCTAAAATACAGCTTTAATTTAAATTAACGTTATAGTAACATAAAATTTCAATATACTTGTGAGGTGAACGAATGAACGAACAGCAATATGATCATATGCTAAACATTCAAACAACCGGTTATCAATACGGTTTTCCAAAACTAGCAAAATACCATCGCTATGAACCAACACCTTACAGCGGGCTTGAACAATTATTCGAATGCTACGAGTTACCGGATAATGCACGTTTTCTGGATATCGGATGCGGCAAAGGGCGAGTTCCTATTTATATATATCATCGCTTCCATATTCCCGTTATCGGTATTGAAATGGATCAGAAGTTTTTTACGGAAGCCATGCATAATGCAGAACAATACTTAAGAAAGGTAAAGAAGAAGCAAGCACCGATCCGATTTTTGAATATCATTGCCGAAACATATGAAATTACGAAGCACGATAATGTCTTTTTCTTCTTTAACCCCTTCTCAATCCATGTATTTCGTGAGTTTATGAAACATGTTATGGACTCAATCCTTGTTAATCCCCGATTGGTAGATATTATTTTATATTATCCATCTCCTGAATATATGGATTATCTGCAACAAGAGCAGTCACTTCAATGCTATTTAGATATAAAATTACGCCATGAAAAAAATGAAAATGAACGTATCGTCGTTTTTCGGATCCCGGAAAAATAAACGGCGATTTTTTTATTACCAGAAACTATTAGACTGTAAATTTTGAATACATAAAATAAACAGAATAATCGTACTAGACTAATAATTGCTATTCGTTTACAATACAGAAGTTGGAATAATTGTTTATATTATTCTCGTAAATTTTATTCTGAATATTGAAAATTTAGATTGTACGAATGTAGGGTATTAGTTATAATTATCAGAAATATCAAACATTTGGAGTATGACTAAGGGGGAAATGATGATGACAAATCACAAAAAGACAAAAAAGTATGGTTCATTATTCATGGCAACAGCATTATTAACAGGGGTATTAGCTGGATGCGGTGATGATACCTCTAGTTCTTCAGGATCAGGTGGCGGCGGCAATGCAGCTGGCGACACAATTAAAATCGGAGCAAACTTAGAATTATCAGGTGCTGTAGCTTCTTACGGATCATCGATTAATGATGGTGCAAAATTAGCGATTGAAGAAATTAATGCAGCAGGCGGTATAGATGGTAAAAAACTGGAGTATATTCCAGTCGACAATAAATCAGAAACAGCTGAGGCAACTTCTGCTGCGATGAAATTGGCAGAACAGGAAAAGGTAGTGGCAATGTTGGCGCCGGCTACTTCAGGTAACTCGGTTGCAACAGTACAAATTGCAGCACAGCATAAAGTTCCAATGGTTACAGGCTCAGGTACTGCGCCAAATGTAACGGTAAATGATGACGGTTCAATTAATGAATATGCATTCCGTACATGTTTCATCGATCCATTCCAAGGGACGGTAGCAGCAAACTTCGCGACTAATGAACTAGAAGCGAAAAACGTAGCTATTTTCGCGGATAACGCTTCAGATTATGCAAAAGGTTTAGCGGCATCATTCAAAGAGACGATTTCTGCAAATGGTGGAACAGTAGTCGCTGAAGAGGCGTATGTTGCAAAGGACGTAGACTTTAAATCTCAATTAACAAACATTAAAGGGAAAAATCCTGATTTCATTTTCATCCCTGGATACTATGAAGAAGTAGGGATTATCGTAAAACAAGCCCGTGAATTAGGTATTACCGTTCCGTTAATGGGTGCTGACGGTTGGGATTCGCCAACATTAATCGAATTAGCTGGTGCTGACGCGTTAAATAATACGTTTATTACGAACCACTACTCATCTGAAGATCCGGATTCAAAAATTCAGGACTTCGTTAAAGCATTTAATGATGAGTACAGCCAATCACCAAATGCTTTCCATGCATTAGGCTATGATTCTATTTACTTTATCGTAGATGCGATCAAACGTGTAGATGGAGACATTACAGGTGAAGCGATTCAGAAGCAGCTTGCAGCAACGAAAGATTTAAGCTTAGTAACAGGTACTTTCACAGTTGACGAAAACCACAACCCAGTAAAATCAGCAACAGTTCTAGAATTCGTAGACGGCAAACAACAGTTCAACTCTAAAGTTAATCCTTAATTTTTTACGAGTAAGGGGGGCGGAACTAGCCTCCCTTTTTTTTTTCATACATTAATAGAGAAAAAAGGAGTGAACTGTATGGAATGGATTCAACAATTAGTGAATGGTATTTCGCTAGGTAGTATTTATGCTCTAATCGCACTAGGCTATACGATGGTATACGGAATTATTAAGCTCATCAATTTTGCCCACGGTGACGTTTTCATGCTTGGTGCTTTTATCGGCTTTTATGCCATTGCACGTTGGGAAATGAATGTCTTTTTAGCACTTATTCTTGCAATGATATTATGTGCTGTCATCGGTGTAATTATAGAGCGTGTCGCTTATAAACGACTGCGTAACGCAACCCGAATCGCAGCTCTTATTACGGCAATCGGTGTCTCACTGTTAATCGAGTATACGGTAATTTTCTTTAGAGGTCCTTCTCCAGAGGCGTATCCGACAGTATTTGCAACGAAGAACATTGAAATTTTCGGTGCACAGATCAGTACACTGGCAATTTTTATTTTATCGGTTTCGATTTTCTTAATGATCTTATTACAATTCATTGTTCATAAAACAAAAATCGGTAAGGCGATGCGCGCCGTTTCCCATGATGCAGATGCAGCTCGCTTAATGGGCATTAACGTAGATAATACGATTTCAGCGACATTTGCAATTGGTTCTGCATTGGCAGGAGCTGCAGGCGTAATTTTTGGTATTTACTACACACGTATCGATCCGCTAATGGGGATTATGCCTGGTATTAAAGCTTTCATTGCAGCTGTTTTAGGTGGTATTGGCATTATTCCTGGGGCAATGGTAGGCGGTCTTGTACTAGGGGTTGTTGAAACAGTTGTTTCGGCGCTCGGATATTCATTATGGCGAGATGCAGCCGCATTTGTCATTCTGATTTTAATTCTAATATTACGTCCAGCGGGTATTTTCGGTAAAAATACGCGCGAGAAAGTGTAGGTGAACAGCATGAAAAAATCGAAAATCTTTTGGGGTTATGCCGTCCTAGCACTTGTGATTTATGCAGTTGTACAATTAATGATTTCCAACGGTGTCATCCAGTTCTACTATCAAAATATGTTCATCGCAATGTGTATCAATGTTATTTTAGCGGTAAGTTTACACGTCATTATCGGGGTTACAGGTCAGTTTTCGATAGGGCATGCAGGTTTCCTGGCTGTCGGAGCTTACATATCGGCTATTTGTACAATGAAATTTGGCATGCCATTTATTACAGCCATTTTAATCGGTGCTATTGTGGCAGCACTTGCCGGATTACTTGTAGGTATTCCATCGCTTCGTTTAAAAGGCGACTACCTGGCGATTGCAACGCTTGGGTTTGCTGAAATCATCCGTATTGTATTTGTAAATACAGATTATGTAGGTGGTGCAGCAGGCTTGCAAGTTGCCCATCAGTCTACATGGACATATGCCTTTTTCGCGACATTCATTACGATACTCGTCATCTCCAACTTTACGAATTCACGCCATGGTCGTGCGTGTATCTCGATACGGGAAGACGAAATTGCCGCAGACGCAATGGGAATCAACACAACGTATTACAAAGTTGTCGCATTTGCAATCGGTTCGTTCTTCGCCGGAGTGGCAGGTGCCATCTATGCTCACAACTATTATATTATCCAGCCGACTGCGTTCGGGTTTTTAAAATCATTTGATATTTTAATATTCGTTGTATTGGGTGGTTTGGGAAGTTTATCCGGTTCTGTTATAGCAGCAATCTTACTGACTTTCGTTTCTACGTATTTACAGGACTTCCCGGAAACGAGGATGATTATTTACTCACTGATTTTAATTTTAGTTATGCTTTATCGCCCAACAGGCTTATTAGGCTCAAAAGAGATCACAGCATACTTAAAATTTGGTAAAAAAGGAGGTTCACGCGTATGAGCAGTGCACTTCTAAAAGTAGAAAATCTGGGTATTCAGTTTGGCGGTTTAAAAGCTGTTCAAAATGTAGAAATGCATATGAATCAAGGAGAGTTGATAGGTTTAATCGGTCCGAATGGTGCAGGGAAAACAACAACGTTTAATATGCTGACGGGTGTATATGCACCTACGGAAGGCACGATTCTATTCAATGGAAAGTCAATAGGCGGCTTGGATCCATTTAAAGTAACACGACAAGGGATTAGCCGGACATTCCAGAATATCCGCCTGTTTAAAGAGTTATCAGTACTGGATAATGTAAAAGTCGCAAACCATGGTTTGGCAAAACATAATTTAGTTTCGAGCATATTCCGTTTACCTAGTCATTTTAGTGGCGAAGAGAAAATGGAACAGGAATCCTTGGCATTTTTGAAAATATTCGGGCTTGATGTATACCGGGATGAGCTTGCGAAAAACTTGCCTTACGGAATGCAGCGTCGTCTGGAAATCGCACGGGCATTGGCTGCTGCACCAAAGCTATTATTGCTGGATGAGCCTGCAGCCGGAATGAATGCAAAGGAAACACACGATTTAATGGAGCTTATCGCCTTCATTCGTAAAGAATTTGATTTAACGATTTTATTGATCGAACATGATATGAACTTAGTTATGGGGATTTGCGAACGGATTTACGTGCTTGATCACGGACAATTGATTGCTGATGGGACACCTGATGAAATACGTTCAAACCCGAAAGTTATTGAAGCGTACTTAGGTGAGGAGGTTACAGAATAATATGCTAATAATCAATGATATCGATGTCTTCTATGGTAATATCCAAGCATTGAAAGGAATCTCCCTCGAAGTAAAAGAAGGTGAAATAGTCACACTGATCGGTGCCAATGGGGCAGGGAAAAGTACATTGCTCAAAACGATTTCAGGTTTACTGAAACCTAAGCGCGGCTCGATTGAATATTTAGGTGCGGCAATTGATGGAAAGCCGGCACAGTCCATTGTGAAGGCAGGAATTTCCCATGTACCGGAAGGCCGTCGTGTATTCTCGAATATGACAGTGGAAGAAAATCTGGAATTGGGTGCCTATTTACGAAGTGACAGAGAGGCTATAAAGAAAGATTTAAACCATGTATTTGAGTTATTCCCTCGTCTGTTAGAACGACGCAAGCAGCTTTCAGGAACGTTATCAGGCGGTGAACAGCAAATGCTTGCGATGGGCCGGGCTCTAATGGCTAAGCCGAAGCTGATCATTATGGATGAGCCATCAATGGGTCTTGCACCGCTCATGGTAAAAAATATCTTCAACATTATAGAAATGGTAAACAAGGAAGGTGTGACGGTACTCCTTGTGGAGCAAAACGCACATATGGCGTTATCTGTTGCCCACCGCGCCTATGTTTTGGAAACAGGCAAAATCGTCCTGACCGGTTCAGCAAAAGAACTGCAGGAAAGCGATGAAGTAAGAGCCGCTTATTTAGGCGGATTATAAAATGAAAACAAGTCCGCTACTTTCAAATCGAAAATAGCGGACTTCTTTTATTTAGACTCTTTCAAGGGCTACCAAACGATCGTATCCTTTTCCGGATATTTAAATGTAAGCTCCACTTCATGGAATGATTGCTTTGAAATGCTTGTCACCCCTAAAAGCTGCTGAACAAGTACTTTATACGTCTCATCCTCTGCCAGAAAGCGAAAAGCAAACGATGTCATATGAGCTGCACGCTCTTCTTTGGTTAATGATAAATACTCCAAATTTAAAATATCAACATACTGCGTTGCATACTGATGGAACATAGGAGATTTTGTATGAAGCCTCGTTAAAAATGCCACGTAATGTTCCTTGGTCATGAAAGAGGCAATCGCATCAGCAACGAGTGCCTGAAATTTACGGACCGATGTCACCGCGATGCTCCACTCCGAATTATTTATCGTCTTTTTATAAAGTGAAATAAAATCATTTAATGCCAGTACTGCAAAAATAAGTTCAGGTAATAAAAAGTTGACCCCGTAATAAATATTTCGCTCTGGAATAATGGCATTCATTTTCTTTTTCGTCTCTTTATTCACACCATTCGGCAAAAAATCGATATGGTGTTCGCCTTTGGAAGCCTGGCGCAATTTTAAGCAAAACGATAATAGGCGTTGTCTTACTCCCTCATAATGAAAGTAGCGCTTTTCTTCCCCGATTACTTCATAAATTGCATGAATAATATCATCTAAATCCCAATAGTCTCCACTTACCGTTAATCCTGTTAAGTTTTCGGTTGGTTTAATTGTCAGCATGATGATACCCCCTTTGCATATAAAGGAACCTTCACAATATAAAAAGTCCTTATTGCTTTGGTGTGTAGTTCAGTAACTGGAACAGTTCATTTCGTTCTTTATCTGTAAGGTCACGCCACTGTCCGACTTTTAAATTGCCGATATGAATATTCATAATACGAATGCGCTGTAATCGCTGTACAGAATAGCCGAGAGCAGAACACATGCGGCGAATTTGGCGATTTAACCCTTGCTCTAAAATAATTTTAAATACTTTCGAGGAAACCTTTTCTACTTTGCAAGGTAATGTCGTTGTATCTAGAATTTCCACACCCGAGCTCATATCACGGATAAACTGATCGGTAATCGGCTTGTCCACCTGTACAACATATTCCTTTTCATGATGATTTTCTGCCCGCAAAATTTCATTGACGATATCACCGTCATTTGTAAGAAGCAGTAAGCCTTCTGAATCTTTATCCAGACGTCCGATATGGAAAATACGCAAAGGGTGGTTTACAAAATCCACGACATTTCCTTCGATATGTTTTTCCGTTGTACTTGTAATTCCAACAGGCTTGTTCAGTACGATATAGACTAATTCTTCCTGTCTCTTTACAGGCTTGCCGTCAACTAATACTTCATCGCCTGTTTCAACTTGGCTGCCGTTTGTCGCCACAACCCCATTGATTTTTACACGGCCGTCTTCTACCCATTTATCTGCACCGCGACGTGACACGATACCTGTTTCTGCTAAAAATTTATTGATTCTCATAATTTTTCACCTACTAATAGAATATCTTCAGTATACATGAATATATCTTTAATTTTGTATTACTTCATTTAAAATGACACTTGTTTCTATAGCGAACAAACCTATCTTTACTGGAATTTACCCGTTTTATACATTTTTATAATAGTATTCTCTTTTTTCAGTATAACAGAGTGGCGAATAATAAAATAATCAGAAAATTGTAGTTTAATATTTGAAATGATTCCACTTTTCTGACAATATAGTAGATGAAGATACCTCTCACAGAAGAGTGAGCTTTACAGCATGGATTTCAGCATAACCTTTTTATGAGAAGGTATGGTCACCATAATTTGTGCAAAGGGGAGAGATTTCAATGGCAGCAGTGTATCAAAATCCAAACACGGATGGCGCATTAGTAAATTTCAAGGAGCGTTACGACAACTTTATCGGTGGTAAATGGACACCGCCAGTAAAAGGGGAGTACTTCGACAATATTACTCCTGTAACGGGTAAAGTATTTACCAAAGTGGCGCGCTCTACGGAAGAGGATATCGAGCTTGCTTTAGATGCAGCACATGCAGCAAAAGATGCGTGGGGTAAGACATCAGCAACTGAGCGCTCGAATATTTTACTTAAAATTGCAGATCGTATGGAGCAGAATTTAGAAATGCTGGCCGTTGCAGAAACATGGGATAACGGTAAGGCAGTACGTGAAACATTGAATGCAGATTTACCTTTGGGCATTGATCACTTCCGCTATTTTGCGGGTGCTTTACGCGCACAGGAAGGGTCTCTTAGTCAGATTGATGAAAATACAGTGGCCTATCACTTCCATGAGCCGATTGGTGTCGTTGGACAAATTATTCCATGGAACTTCCCGTTATTGATGGCTGTCTGGAAATTGGCACCTGCATTAGCTGCAGGGAACTGTGTCGTATTAAAACCGGCTGAGCAAACACCGGCATCCATTTTAGTACTTGTTGAGCTAATTGAAGATTTACTTCCGCCAGGTGTGTTGAATGTTGTGAATGGCTTCGGTCTGGAAGCAGGTAAGCCGTTAGCATCAAACCCGCGCATTGGCAAAATAGCGTTTACCGGTGAGACGACGACAGGTCGCCTTATTATGCAATATGCATCACAAAATCTAATTCCGGTTACTCTGGAATTGGGCGGTAAATCACCGAACATTTTCTTTGAAGACATTATGGATGCAGACGATGCATTTTTGGATAAAGCGGTGGAAGGCTTTGTATTATTCGCTTTAAACCAAGGTGAAGTATGTACATGTCCTTCGCGTGCACTTATTCAGGAGTCAATTTACGAGAAATTTATGGAGCGCGTATTAAAGCGTGTAGAAGCAATTAAAACAGGTAACCCTTTAGATACAGATACAATGATGGGTGCTCAAGCATCATCAGAACAAATGGAAAAAATTCAATCTTATTTACAAATCGGTAAAGAAGAAGGGGCAGAATGCTTAATCGGCGGCGAGAAAAATAATCTAGGCGGCGACTTCGCAGAAGGCTACTATATTAAACCGACTGTATTTAAAGGTCACAATAAAATGCGTATTTTCCAAGAGGAGATTTTCGGTCCGGTTGTCGCTGTTACAACATTCAAAACGAAAGAAGAAGCTTTGGAAATCGCAAATGATACATTATACGGATTGGGATCAGGTGTTTGGACACGTGATATGAATACCGCTTACCGCTTCGGCCGTGGTATTCAGGCAGGGCGTGTATGGACAAACTGCTACCATGCATATCCGGCACATGCTGCATTCGGCGGCTACAAGATGAGTGGTATTGGACGCGAAACACATAAAATGATGTTAAGCCACTATCAGCAAACGAAAAACCTTTTAGTAAGCTATGATGAAAACCGCCTAGGCTTCTTCTAAGAGAGGGGGTGCGAAATTTGGTTGAACGCGTTATTGCAACCGATGCAGCACTGCAATTAATCGAGAAGTTGAAAGAACGTCACGGACCGATTATGTTCCATCAATCCGGGGGGTGCTGTGATGGTTCGTCCCCAATGTGTTATCCGGATGGCGATTTAATTATCGGCAACCAGGATATATTGCTTGGTCATATTGGTGGCAGTCCGTTTTATATGCACAAAAACCAATACGATTATTGGAAGCATACACAGATTATTATTGATGTCGTCGATGGACGCGGTGGAATGTTTTCATTGGAAGGCGTGGAAGGGAAGCGCTTTTTATCTAGATCACGGGCCTTCACAAAAGAAGAGCTTGATGAGCTTCAAGTATAATGGTGGAAAAGGGAATGCTGTTGCGACAATCAGCATTCTCTTTTTTTATTGGACATAAGCAAAATTTTTTTACTTCAAAATTTTAGGCGTATAATCATAAGTAGGAGTGTGAACTGATGGATCAAACAGCTTTTATACAATTACTTAAAAACAATAATGAGCGGATGGAGCTATTTTTCGGGTCAGATGTCCAAAGCAATGCCCGCATACCGCTAGCGGTACAATTTACATTTTCACGTGAAACATTTAATGGTCCTTTATTTGAGAAAAATGTAAAAGGTATACATAGTCAAAAATCGAAGCAATCATTTTTTGAGTTTTTCTCTACACCATCAAATAAATCGGTATTAACGTATAAAATGTTAGGGCATTTCGTATTGCATCCGCAGCCTGAACAGGAGCTTCACCGAGTAAGGTCCAATGAAAAGGCATTATTGAGCGCAGGGTTTAAAAGCAGCGGCTATCTACACATTGCATCCCTTTTTTTAACGGACGAAGCACATGCGAAAAGAGCAAAAATTTTACATAATGAGATGAAAAAGCATCATTACTTCCTGACGGGAAAAGATGATATCCCCTACGCGGTTTTACTGACAAAGAAGCAAAGTAATCCAGTTAATCTTGCCGAAACAATGCGGAAATACTATGATGCATTGCACAGCGAAGGATTTAAAAACGGTGATGCCCTGCAGGCAATGACTCAGCTATTGTCATTGTATGATGAAGAATTTCAGCCTGTATTGACTGAATATGTAGTTGCGATGAGGCAGTCATTTATAAATAGTGGTGTGAAAGTGAAGAAAAGATTTTATCCGTATATAGCGTTGCTTGCTGTAGCAGGCGCTACATCAGAAGTTGTCGATGAAATTGTAGAAATGGAAAGGATGCTCGCCAAACTTTCGATGTTTATGGGGATGCAACCGTATGCTTTAATGGTCGCTGTACAATTTGTGCTGAAAAATTTGATTGAAAACGATACATTATCTAATTTCAACGATAGTTTATTATTTATGCAGGCTCTTACAATGAGCGATTATATAGGCGATTTACCATTTCTATTGGCAATCGATATTCTCGATATAATTTTTTAAATTGGGTAAACAATAGTGAGGAGTGATTTAAATGAAACAGACTAAATTATGGATTAATGGCAAATGGGAAAGTACAAAAGAAACAACAGAGTTAAAAGCACCTTACACGGGAGAAGTGCTTGCAAATGTGGCAAAAGCTACAGCAGCGGATGTGGAGCGTGCGATTGAAGGTGCCCATCAAACATTCCAGTCATTCAAAAAAACGACTGCTTATGAACGTGCGGAAATTCTATATAAAGTTGTAACGATTATGCGTGAACGTAAACAGGAACTTGCAAAAATATTGGCGGATGAAGCGGCTAAACCGATTTCAGCAGGTATTGCCGAATTGGACCGTACGATTGCAACATATCAGTTCGCTGCAGAAGCGGCAAAACAAAGTACGGGCGAAACGATTCCGATGGATGCAGCACCTGGCGTTAAAGACAGAATCGGTTATACAAAACGGGTTCCATTAGGTGTAGTATCTGCAATTACACCGTTTAATTTTCCTTTTAATCTTGTAGCTCATAAATTAGGCCCAGCCTTTGCTGTAGGGAATACAGTTGTATTAAAGCCTGCCTCTCAAACGCCGTTAAGTTCTCTTGTAATGGCTGAAATTTTCAAAGAAGCAGGTTTACCGGATGGCGCATTGCAAATTGTGACAGGCAGCGGCGGCGAATTGAGCGAAACAATTGTAACACATCCACTTGTAAAAAAAGTGACATTTACAGGTAGTGGTGCGGTCGGACTGAAAATTAAAGAAAAAGTCGGCCTCCGAAAAATTACACTGGAGCTTGGTTCAAATGCGGCGCTCATCGTAGAACCTTCAACACCGCTTGAAAAAATTATGAAGCGCGGTGTAGGCGGAGCATTTGGGTTTGCCGGACAAGTATGTATTTCATTGCAACGCATTTATGTTCATAGTTCGATTTATGAGAAGTTCACAAAATTATTTGTTGAAGAGACAAAGAAACTCGTTGTCGGAGATCCGCATGATGAAAAAACGGATGTAAGTGCAATGATCCATCCTGATGAGGTTAGCCGTATAAAAAACTGGATTGAAGAGGCGAAACAGCATGGGGCAACCGTTGCAGCAGGAGCTGAATTTACAGAGCGCACATGCTCACCAACTGTCATGACAAATGTGAAGCCTGATATGAAAATTGTTTGTGAAGAGACGTTTGCACCGATTGTATCCATTGTACCTTATGAGACATTGGACGAAGCGATTGCCCTTGTCAACGGATCAGAACTTGCACTAAATGCAGGGATTTACACAAATGTGTTAACCGATGCGATGAAAGCTGCCGAAGAGATTGAAGCAGGTGCAGTCATCATTAATGATATTCCGACATTCCGTACAGATAATATGCCGTATGGAGGCGTCAAAATGAGCGGTTACGGTAAAGAAGGCATTAAGTATGCTGTGGAAGAAATGACCGATTTAAAATTTATTACAATGAAGTTGAATTATGAATAGTTTGGACTAGCACTTCCATCTTCTGAATAGTAACATGGAGTGTAGTTCAGAAAGGAGGAAGGTTATGAAAAATACTCTGCCGATGAGCTTTTCAAAATCTATCCAGACACGATTAGTACTACCTCCTGATACAAATCATCATCAGTCGATATTCGGAGGAAAAGTGTTAGCATATATTGATGAAATTGCAGCGATTGCAGCAATGAAACATTGCCAAGGCGAAGTCGTTACTGCTTCTTTTGACTCAGTCGATTTCGTATCCTCTGCCTATGCAGGTGATATGATTGAGTTGGAAGCTGTTGTTTCCGGGACAGGCCGTACTTCAATGGAAGTGTATGTACGGGTCGTATCAAGAAATATTAAAACAGGTGCAAAGAAATTAACGACGGAATCTTTCGTAACGATGGTTGCGATTGACGAAAACGGCAAGCCGAAAGAAGTGCCGGGTGTTGAACCAGAAACAGATTTCGAACGCCATTTATTTGAAACAGGCCCGATTCGTCAGGAACATCGAAAACAAAAGCGGGCATTATCAAAAAAACGCCGTGCATAATAAAAGGGATACCAAATGCAAATTAACATTTGGTATCCCTTTAGTATTTAAATAAAATTAATCATGCAGCTCCTGAACAATATGGAGCAATGAATCCGATGAAGTTAATACATTGTTTGTTGTATGTGTTAAACCGGTAATAACAGACGAAATGGCATGAATGTCTTCATTTGTATTTTCATATTGCGTTTTGATACCATGTACGGCTTCTGTGATGGATGTAAAGGAATCCGCCAAGCTTTTTTGTGTATCCACGCTCATTTTTACTTGTTCATCAACACTTGATACAGAATCGGACATTTGTGAAATACTCAGTTCCGTTTCTTTAATTAAATGGGAAACGTTCTGTACCGCATTTTTAGTTTCCTCAGCAAGCTTTCGAACTTCATCAGCTACTACGGCAAATCCTTTTCCGTGTTCACCTGCACGTGCTGCTTCAATAGATGCATTTAATGCAAGCAAGTTTGTCTGATCGGCAATTCCCGTTACTAATCCAACAATCTCGGCAATTTTTTTAGATGATTGACTCAGTTTAACCATTGATGATTCAAGTGTATCCACACGATCTAAAATGTTTGTCATAATAGCTGTTTGGTTAATTAAATAGGTAGTACCTGTCGTTGATTTATTTTCCGTTTCCGCAACAAAATTTAAGCCTTGAGTTGTATTCGAAGCAATTTCTTCAGATTGACTCGCGATTTCCTGTAACGAGGCATTTGTCTGATCACTAATATGCGTTAATTCTTGTGCTGTTTGTTGAATTCGCTCAACAATTCGGGATTTCATTTCCAAACTTTCAGTACTAATGCGCTGTTCTTCTTTTTCATAGGCTTCAATTACAAGCTGCTGCTCGAGGTTGATTAGCTTTGAAAAGGCATCTATAGCTTTAGCCATTTCTCCATTCGACATTTCAATTTTACTGATAAAGTCGATAAACGTTGTCATTAGCGATTGGAATGATGCAATATACCACTTTGATTGCAATCCGATTTTGACATGGACATGCGCAATCGTTTGTCGTTCCTCTATGTATTTAGAATCGATATTACAGTTGAACATCGCTTCTAAATGCTTTGTTAAAGTACCTTTAAGTCGCTCCATTCGAGCTGAGCTTCCTATAATATCTACGAGTTCAGGACTTAAGCTAATTGCACCGTAAAACTTTTCCACCATAACCGGAACTACCTGTTGTGCAAAAGGCTCCAGCTGTTTAATCACGGCTAAATCCTCTTTCGTTAATTTTAGTAATTGAAGCTGTTTATGTAAGTTAGGATAGTTTGAAACATCCAAATTTACTTGCTGACTGTACTCAGCTATATCAAAAAATGGCTTATTTGAAACTTTTGTTGCTCTTGAAAACAGAATACCCATGTTCTTCCTCGTTTCGTATATTTATTAAATAATACTATTTTACTGTTTATATCGGTTAGTATCAGTAATATTTCTATAAAGAATTAAAATTTACAGTAATTTGTATTTAAGGTAAGATAATAACTATTAAAATAGATGCAGTAAATAGTGAAAGGCGTTGTAAAGATGAAGTTTCATAAAGGGCGTTTGAAATTTGTTTTACCTTTGTCCCTAGGGGTGGCGATTGCATCGTATATTATGCTGGTTAATAATTACGCAGAAGTAGGCAGTCGTGACCGCATATTAATAGTTATCGGAGCAACAATCCTAACCGCGGTTATTTCCTACTTTTTATTTCCTCAGGAAGGCGACAACCCGAAGGATAGAGGCCCATACTGATTAAATATCGACGTTATTTAAAAATCTCGAAATAAAATTCGGGATTTTTGTCCTCTCTATGAAACTTTTATGAATATTATCCGTAAATAAGCTAATAAACTAAAGTGAGGTTGATATCAAATGGAATCTAAATGGTCGAAAATCATCATACATGCCAGTGCATTCTTTGCACCATTCCTAGTACCGATTCTGTTTTTCTTAATAAGTTCTGAAGATGAAGTAAAACGTACAGCAATCCAGGCATTGCTTTTCCAGATTGTATTCGGAATTTTAATAGCGATTGCAGGAGTTCTTTCTGTAGTTTTAATTGGTTTACCATTCCTGTTAGTATTTTTGGTCATCTTCTGGATTGCACCGATTATCGGTATTGTAAAAGCATTATCTGATCAGCACTGGAATTATCCAATTGTCGGACGCTGGGTATAATTTATCCTCATTCTGGCAAAGTTCATAAAAGCGGTAAGGTTTGTTTAAAAACACCTTATCGCTTTTTTTACATAAATAGGGATTTATTAATGTAAAAATAGGGAAACCTAAAACAAGAGTGATTAGTTGCATTACAAAAAATAAATGTTGTATATTTAAGTCAAAGATAGTCAAAGTCAGTTGATGAGAGGTGAGAGACAGCATGAGGAATATATCTGACATAATTGAAGGGTATTTGAAGGAAGTTATTGAATTAGAGGGACAGGGACTTATTGAAATAAAGCGTAACGAATTAGCTAAGCAATTTGCCTGCGCTCCTTCTCAAATCAATTACGTTATCAATACACGTTTCACGACCGAGCATGGCTACTATGTAGAGAGTAAGCGGGGTGGTGGCGGTTATATTCGGATTTTGCGTGTAACAATCCACTCTAAGAAAAATTTACTGGACGAAATGGAAACACAAATAGGTAATGCCATTGCTCAGACTAATGCTGAACGTATTATTTTCCGGTTATTGGAAGAGGATATTATTACAGAGCGAGAAGGAAGCATCATGAAAGCCGCTTTAGATCGGGTCACATTACAGGTAGCTTTACCGCTGCGTGATCAGCTAAGAGCACGTATTATGCATGCGATGCTACAAACGATTTCTTTTGAAAAGTAGAGGTGGATTATTATGATATGTGAGCATTGTAAACAGCGTCATGCCAATGTTACCGTTACTCAAGTTCACAATGGGCAAAAAGTAGAACGTCACTACTGTGAAGTATGTGCTACTCAATTTCATCCATTTCAATTTGATGTAAATGAAGAGCCAGCATCTCTTCAGCAGCTTATTTCAAATTGGTTCAATTTTGTACCTGTGAATGCAAAAAAAGAAAGTACGACAACGAATACAAACAGCCCAAAATCCTGCCCTTCCTGCGGGTTTACGTACCGGCAGTTTTTAAAGCAAGGTAAATTTGGATGCGGCCAATGTTACGAAACATTTAGCGAGCAATTACCACAGCTACTTGAACGACTTCAGGCAGGTACTCAGCATGTAGGGTATGTGGAAGAAGGGCCTTCAAAAGAAAAAGTAGAACAACAAATCCAAGAGCTCCGATCATCACTGCAGCAAGCTATTGCGGAAGAGCGTTTTGAAGATGCAGCTTCCATACGTGATGAGGTAAGGGAATTGGAAAGTAAAATAAAACAGGAAGGTGAGGGGAACGCATGAACATCGAGCATTTTTTAACGAATGCCAGTCCCAGCTGGATGCAGCACGAAAGCGATTCAGATATCGTCATTAGCACGCGCATTCGGCTTGCTCGTAATATTGCCAATACTCGATTTCCGATTAGTTTTACAGAACAGGAAGCACAACTGATTGAAGAAAAAATGATGCAGTCATTATTATCTTCGGATAACAATCCATATCAGTTTTCCTATTTCCAAATAAAAGATATGCCGGTTTTACAGCGCCAAATATTAGTGGAAAAACATTTAATCAGCCCGAATTTGGCACGAAGAAAAAAAATTGGATCATTTTTTTTAACAAAAGATGAATCCATTAGCATATTAGTAAATGAAGAGGATCATATTCGCATCCAGAGTCTTATGCAAGGCATGAACTTAAAAGAAGCATTTGATAAGGCTCGTAATATTGACCGCTTCTTAAGTAAGTCAATTACGTATGCATATGAAGACCGCTATGGTTATTTGACAAGTTGCCCAACAAATGTCGGAACAGGACTTCGAGCTTCTGTCATGCTCCATTTACCGGCACTCACAATGATGAAGCAGATGAATCCGTTAATTCAGATGATGACAAGATTAGGAATGGTAGTGCGGGGTATATATGGAGAAGGCAGTGAAAATTTAGGAAATATTTATCAAATATCAAACCAGATTACTTTAGGTAAATCAGAAGAAATGATTTTGCAGGAGCTTCAGGATGTTGTCGAGCAAGTAATCAAAAAAGAAGAACTTGCCCGCAAAAATTTGCTGATGCGTGCCCCTTCCGTGTTGGAAGACCGCCTAAGCCGCTCACTCGGTACTTTGAAGTATGCAAAAATTTTAACGAGTGAAGAAGCCGCAAGCTGTTTATCAAATGTGCGTCTTGGGGTAAGTTTAGGATTATTAGAAACAATTTCCCAGCGTAAACTAAATGAGTGCATGCTTATTATGCAACCTGGACTCATTCAGCAATATATTGGTACTACGTTACAACCGGCTGAGCGCGACATGTATCGTGCGAAGCTGTTGCAAGAAAAGCTAAACGAGCAAGATGAAGCTACAAACAATGGGGAAAAAGGAGAGGATTTTCTATGATGTTTAATCGATTCACACAACGTGCTCAAAAGGTATTACAACTTGCTCAAGAAGAGGCAATTCGTCTTAAGCATAAAGAAATCGGAACTGAACATATTTTACTTGGCTTAATTCGTGAAGGTGGCGGAATTGCCGCTAAAGCATTGGAAGCAATTAATATTAGCCCGCAAATGATTGAAAATGGCATTGAAGAACTCGTTGGAAAAGGAACTGAAGATGTAGGACCTATCGTACATTACACACCACGTGCTAAAAAGGTAATCGAGCTTTCATTGGATGAATCGCGTAAATTAGGGCATGCATATGTTGGAACAGAGCATATTTTATTAGCTTTAATTCGTGAAGGTGAAGGGGTTGCTGCCCGCGTATTGGCCAATACTGGTGTAAGCATCAATAAAGCACGCCAACAAGTTTTACTGTTATTAGGCAATAACGACTCAAATAATAGCGGTAATTCAAGCATGACGCAAACAGTGAATACACCAACTCTTGATAGTTTAGCCCGCGATTTAACAGCGGTAGCACGTGAAGGTTCACTTGACCCGGTTATCGGCCGCTCAAAAGAAATTACACGTGTTGTTGAAGTACTGTCACGCCGTACAAAAAACAACCCGGTACTGATCGGGGAACCTGGTGTAGGTAAAACGGCTATTGCAGAAGGCTTGGCACAACAAATCATCAATAATGAAGTACCGGAAACACTTCGCGATAAACGTGTAATGACGCTTGATATGGGTACAGTTGTAGCTGGTACGAAATATCGTGGGGAATTTGAAGACCGTCTGAAAAAAGTGATGGATGAAATTCGCCAGGCAGGCAATATTATTCTATTTATCGATGAGCTTCATACATTGATCGGTGCAGGTGGCGCGGAAGGTGCAATTGATGCATCGAATATTTTAAAACCATCATTGGCACGTGGCGAACTGCAATGTATCGGTGCGACAACATTGGATGAGTACCGCAAATATATCGAAAAAGACGCCGCATTAGAGCGTCGTTTCCAACCAATCCAAGTTGATGAGCCATCTGTTGAAGAAACAATCCAAATTATTAACGGTTTACGTGACCGCTATGAAGCACATCACCGTGTGAAAATTTCGGATGAAGCGGTAGAAGCGGCTGCGAAATTATCGGATCGCTACATTTCAGATCGTTTCTTACCAGATAAGGCAATTGATTTAATTGATGAGGCTGGTTCAAAAGTGCGCTTACGCTCTTACACTGTTCCACCTAATCTAAAAGAGCTGGAAGATAAGTTGGAAGGCATTCGATCTGAAAAGAATGCTGCCGTTTCAGGTCAGGAGTTTGAAAAAGCTGCTGCATTGCGTGATACAGAGCAGAAGCTGAAACAAGAGCTTGAACAGCTGAAAAAAGAGTGGAAAGAAAAGCAAGGCAAAGAAGAGTCTACAGTATATGTAGACGACATCGCGCAAGTTGTAGCGATGTGGACGGGAATTCCAGTTTCAAAAATCGCTCAGGCAGAATCTGCGAAGTTATTAAACCTTGAAGAAGAATTACACAAACGCGTAGTTGGTCAAGGTGAAGCAGTAGAAGCGATTTCCCGTGCAATCCGCCGTGCCCGTGCAGGCTTAAAAGACCCGAAACGTCCAATTGGTTCATTTATTTTCCTTGGTCCTACAGGTGTCGGTAAAACAGAATTGGCACGAGCACTTGCTGAAGTAATGTTCGGTGATGAAGATGCGATGATCCGTGTAGATATGTCCGAGTACATGGAGAAACATTCGACTTCACGTTTAGTCGGTTCACCTCCAGGTTATGTAGGATTTGACGATGGTGGCCAATTAACAGAAAAAGTCCGCCGCAAACCATATTCGGTTGTACTGTTGGATGAAATCGAAAAAGCACATCCGGATGTGTTCAACATTTTACTGCAAGTGTTGGAAGACGGACGCTTAACGGACTCTAAAGGTCGTGTTGTCGATTTCCGCAATACAGTTGTCATTATGACATCGAATGTTGGGGCAGATGCCCTGAAATACCGCAAACACGTTGGATTCGGTGCTGGTGTAAATGCATCGAAAGATAAAGACATGAAGAGCACAATGCTGGAAGAACTGAAAAAAGCGTTCCGCCCAGAGTTCTTAAACCGTATTGATGAAATGATTGTGTTCCATTCATTAGAAAAGGATCACTTAAAAGAAATCGTATCCTTAATGGCGAACTCTTTAACGAATCGCCTGAAAGAGCAGGATATCGAACTGCAGCTTACAGATGCAGCGCTTGAGAAAATTTCTGAAGAAGGCTATGATCCACAGTATGGTGCGCGTCCATTACGTCGTGCATTACAAAAACATGTGGAAGACCGCTTATCCGAAGAGCTGTTAAAAGGTACATTGGATAAGACGCAAACAGTCGTGCTTGATTATGCAGATGACGAGTTTGTTGTACGTACACAAGAAAAAGTAGCAACAAATTAATGTTAAACAGACGAAGCTGGATATTTCCTGCTTCGTCTTTTTTTGAAAAAATTGTTGGGGAAATGAAACTTTTTTTAAAATAATCCGTCAGTACAGGAATTTAAATTTCTCCAAATAAGGAAGGGTGACTGAAATGAAGAAATTAATAGGGGTATTCTTAGCGGTTGCGTTGATGACCATTTTCGTTGCACCAACAAGCATTAAGGGTAGTACTACAGATCAGCTGAGGTATGAAATTGTTGCAGGTAAGGAAATACATATTTTAGGCTGTAAAAGCGACTGTCCTGAAATATTGAATATCCCGGAGACAATCGAAGGGCTGCCTGTAACAGAAATTGCGGATGAGGCATTTTATATTCAGCGTACAGATTATGCAGATACAGACATAAAACCAACTTATATAAAGCAGGTCACGTTACCGAAAAGTTTAAAGCGAATTGGTCAGCGTGCATTTTACTGGCAAGATTTACAACACGTGATTTTACCTGAAGGGTTAAAGGAAATCGGACATCATGCATTTAGTGAAAATGAACAATTAGCAAATACAACATTGACTATTCCCAAATCGGTTGAAAAAATAGAGCTTCGTATCGGTCAATTTAAAAAAGTTGTATTTCCGTCTCAGTTTACAGATCAAATTGCAAAAACCTCAGGAGATTTTTATTATCAAGTATTCAAAAATAACGGTAAATCTGAAATACGTATTACAGACTACAAACGTCAGACATCGAAGACAACGATAACCGTTCCTGCTAAAATTGATGGTTTACCTGTAACCGAAATTGGCTTTGCGGCATTTTCAGAGGAGAACCGGTTCAATACGACCGATATGGTTTCTCCAGTCCGTACAGTCATATTACCGGATTCCATCAGAAAAATTGATGACTATGCGTTTTATACTTTTACCGGCAGAGAGAATGGAATAGAACTGAAGTTACCCGCTTCGCTGCAAAGCATCGGGAAATATGCATTTTACTATAACAGTATAAAGGGCACATTAACTTTACCGAAATCCCTGAAGACAATTGGGGAAGGGGCATTTATGTTAAACAGAATCTCTGCTGTATCCATCCCGGACAGCCTAACAAAAATTTCGGAAAAAGCTTTTTTTGAAAATGAAATAAAGGCATTAACGATTCCAAAATCAGTAACAGCGATTGAACCATATGCGTTTGCCAACAATCAGCTGTATGAATTGACAATTCCTTCAACAGTTAAAGAGCTGGGTGAGTATGCCTTTAATAGAAATCGACTGAACACCGTGCATATAAAAGGTGATATTAAAGTGATTCCAAGCGACGCCTTTTCTGAAAATCGGATTAGCGAATTATCTTTACCAAAGCGCTTGCAAACAATTGAAGATAACGCTTTTAGATTTAACCTTCTTGAAAATTTAGTTCTGGGAGAAACGGTGACAAAAGTTGAGTCTCATGCTTTTTACGGTAACAAGATAGGCGGGATTACACTGTTTGCGAATAATGCGCATATTGAAGAAGATGCCTTTTCATATAATGAGCTGAATATGATTGATGTAAGAGGAGAGAATGTTATTTTAGGCCGACAATCACATCCGGAACAATCGGAATTGATTGCATATGCTGATTATGAACTGAAAAAACCTTTTACAAATTGGGGAAGTGTCAATAAACAGCCGTTTAAAATTTACTTTTCTAAAAACGGAGAGAAACCGACAGAACCAACACCAACACCAGAACAGCCGCAAGTACCAGTTTTACCAACATTACCTGAAGAAGAACAGCCGATTCCGGCAAAACCGGTAACATTGAAAGATATTAAAGGCAACTGGGCTGAAGAGACAATTATTGAATTTGTCCAAAAAGGTATTGTTTCAGGCTATCCGGATAGTACATTCCGTCCAAATGAGCCAATGAAACGTAAACATGTTGCGGCATTGCTTGCAAAAGTATATGCACTCGAACCGGTAGTACCGGCTGTGACGTTTAAAGATGTATCTGCGAAGCATCCGAATGCGGCCGCAATTACAAAGCTGCAGCGTGCGAATGTAATTCATGGTTCAGATGGATATTTCAATCCGGAAGATACGTTAACACGTGGCCAATTTGCAAAAATTTTAAGTTTAACTATGGGAATAGAAGCGAAGGGGACTGCTACATTCCAAGATGTAAAACCGGATTATTGGGCAGCGGGCTACATTAGTGCTTTGGCAGATCGTAATATCGTTGGTGGAGATCGAGGCAATTACAAGCCTAACGCTCCTGTCACTCGTGCACAATTTGTAGCAATGCTGAAACGGGCTTTACCACAATAACTTTTCATGCAAAACGCTAACCGAAAAAGAAGTTTGCTGCAGATTAGTGGGTATTCGATATTGTTTCGTGTACAATTATAGGAACAAACATTCGAAGGAGCTAGCAAAATGGCAAAAAAGAAGTCTAAATTTATGTGCAGCAGCTGTGGCTATGAAGCGGCAAAATGGATGGGGCGCTGTCCTGGCTGTGGTGAATGGAATACGATGAATGAAGAAGTCGAAGTCATCACAAAAGGGCCGCGTGGTGCGTTCCAGCATTCTACAACGGCGACAAAGGCAACACCGATTATTCATGTGGAAGTACAGGAAGAAACACGTATCGCTACAGAAATGAATGAGTTCAACCGCGTACTTGGGGGCGGTATTGTACCAGGCTCCCTAGTACTAATAGGCGGCGACCCGGGTATTGGGAAATCGACTTTATTACTGCAAGTATCGGCGCTTCTTTCCAATCAGGGAAAACGTGTTTTATATATCTCGGGTGAAGAATCCGTACGTCAGACGAAGCTGCGGGCTGAACGTCTAGGGGTACATACGCCGGAGCTTTATATTTACTCGGAAACGAATCTGGAGTTTTTAAATCAAACAATTGATGAAGTACAACCGAAATTTGTCATTGTCGATTCGATTCAAACGGTTCATCATCCGGAAGTGACAAGCGCACCGGGCAGTGTTTCGCAAGTACGTGAATGTACAGCGGAACTGATGCGTATTGCAAAAACAAAAAACATCGCAATTTTCCTTGTTGGTCACGTTACAAAAGAAGGTCAGATTGCCGGTCCGCGTATTTTGGAACATATGGTAGATACGGTGCTTTACTTTGAAGGGGAACGCCATCATAACCACCGGATTTTACGCAGTCAGAAAAACCGTTTTGGATCTACAAATGAAATTGCGATTTTTGAAATGCTTCACGGGGGGCTAAAAGAAGTATTGAATCCATCCGAACTGTTTTTACAGGAACGATCGCAAGGTGCTCCCGGCTCAACGATCGTTGCATCGATGGAAGGGACACGTCCAATCCTGGTGGAAATACAGTCTCTTGTTACACCAACAAGTTTCAATTATCCGAAGCGTATGGCAACAGGGGTCGATCAAAACCGCGTACAGCTATTAATGGCGGTATTGGAAAAACGGATGGGCATGATGCTTCAGGCACAGGATGCATATATTAAAGTTGCCGGTGGCGTAAAGCTGGATGAGCCGGCGATTGATTTAGCTGTATTAACAAGTATTGTTTCAAGCTTTAAAGACCAGACAGTACGTCCGACAGACTGCTTTATCGGGGAAGTCGGGTTAACTGGTGAAGTACGCCGTGTTTCAAGAATTGAACAGCGTGTACAGGAAGCGGCAAAGCTAGGATTTAAACGCGCCTTTATTCCAGCTTCCAATATTGGGGGCTGGGAATTCCCGCCGGACATCCAAGTTGTTGGTGTCGAAACAATCAGTGATGCACTGCGGGAATCTTTCCAGAATTTATAGGGAATATGTTTTTAGTAAACCATTCAAAAAAAGGCATGAAAAGTGAAAATACTTTTCATGCCTTTTTACAGTTATGCTTTTACCGCTTTTTCTTTCTTTAAAAATGCTTCTCTTGTGAAAATGCCAAAAGGTTTGCCGATCGGCAGGAAGTTAAAGCCGAAATGCTTGTTCAGTACATTGGCTCCCGCACCGTAAAATGATAAAAGAGCAATGATTAACTCTGAGTAGGCAGCAAGTAAATGCATGCCGTGCTCCATAATTCCAAATGAGCTCAATGCCAGACCGATAAATAGGAAGTCGATCATTACAAAGATGGCGAATAGAACTTTATTTGTTTCAGCTGCACCAATCGTCATAAATAGGGTAAAGATTAAATAACCTAAATACACAACACCGAGCTGAGTTGTATCAGCAGATGCCTGCAATGTTGCACCAAATACACCGGCCTGAACGAACCAGCTCATACCTACACCCATCCAAAACAAGCCATATGCGCCAAATGCCGTCGTACCAAATGTATTATTATGCTTTGAGTCTAAGACCGATGCGTAAAATTGTGCAATACCGCCTAAAAATATTGCCCAAGGAATAACCAAACCTAAGCCTTCTGTCCAGCCTAATTTTTGAGTGGAAGCTACAAATGTTACAATCGCCAAACCGAATAAACCAATTGCAGACGGGTCAGCAGTAGAAATTTTTACTTCTTTTGTATTATTCAAACCGAATTCTCCTCTTCTAAGTTGAAATTTACTATTATAGTCAAATAATATATACATTAATTTTATTAAACTACAGGTTGTGGGGATTTAGAGTGAAGTACGTCATATTTGAATTAATATCGCGTAAATCTAACTAAAAAATAGAGAATACTTTAAAAAAATCGGGTAAAACACTAATATTGGAATTTAGTTACATTTTGTTGATTATTTGCCCTTGCTTTTGGTACCTGGGCTTCGCATGAATGAAACTTTAGATGTATAATTATTAGTAGGAGGTGAAAAAAATGTTGAAGAAAATAATTCAAGTAGCATTTTTATTTATCGGTGGAGCATTAGGCCTTATTTTCTTACCGCCCTTATATGCATTCATGAACTTATCATCCAATCCTTGGCTTAATAATCCATACTTCAGTGTTGCGATAGGTGCTGCTTTGTTATTCGTTTTATCGTTTGCGTTATCTGATTACTTTGTAAAATTAATTACTTGGTTAGAGGAAGTATTATTTAAATTACCTGCAGCGGATTTACTGTTTGGTACACTCGGTTTAATCGTGGGACTATGCGTAGCAACATTGGTCGGTGTCGCAATCAACCAAATGAACATTCCTGTTATTACCGATGTTGTTCCAGCTATTTTATCCATTGTTCTCGGCTATCTCGGTTTCCGGTTAGGATTCAGTAAACGGGATGAGCTGTTGCAGATCTTTTCCGGGAAGTCCACGAAAAAGCGTCAAAATGACGGTTCTATCAAGGAAGCTCAGGAGCAGCAGTACAAATTACTTGATACGAGTGTCATCATTGATGGACGTATTGCCGATATTTCAACAACAGGCTTTGTTGAAGGGATTTTGGTCGTGCCTCAGTTTGTATTAACGGAACTGCAGCATATTGCGGATTCGTCTGATACATTGAAGCGTACACGTGGCCGCAGAGGACTTGATATTTTAAAACGTCTTCAGGATGAACGTGCGTCTAAAGTGCTTATTACGGAAGTTGATTTTGAAGATGTATCTGAAGTGGACTTAAAGCTTGTTCGCTTAGCGAAAAATATGAGTGCTCAAATACTGACGAATGATTTTAACTTAAATAAAGTTTGTGAACTGCACCGGGTACAAGTATTGAATATTAATGATTTGGCAAATGCGGTGAAACCGGTCGTTATTCCGGGTGAAGATATGCAAGTTGTTGTCATAAAAGACGGAAAAGAACACAATCAAGGTGTTGCCTATTTAGATGACGGAACAATGATTGTTGTAGAAGGCGGCCGCAGTTATATTGGACAGGCGATTACAGTTACGGTAACAAGCGTCCTTCAGACATCAGCGGGGCGTATGATTTTCGCCAAGCCAAAAGAAGATTAGGATGTGAAGCATTTTGCGTTATGAAGTCGTTTTGCCGGCAGCAGGAAGCGGAAAGCGCATGGGTGCCGGGCAAAATAAACTATTTTTAAACTTAGTTGATAAACCAATTTTAATTCATACACTTCTTGTTTTTGAACAAGATGAAAACTGTACAGGAATTTGGCTTGCTGTTAAAGATGAGGAACGTCCATTTATTCAGTCGCTCATCGAAAAATATAATATTGCTAAAGTAAAAGGTATGCCTACAGGTGGTGAAGAACGCCAACATTCAGTGCATTCATGCATTAAAGAAATGAATGCAGTGGATGTTGTCCTTGTTCATGATGCGGCAAGACCGTTTATTACGATTCCGAAGATTGCCGAGCTTGCAAAAGTTGCATATGAAAAAGGGGCAGCGATTGCAGGGGTTCGGGCAAAAGATACGATGAAGGTCGTCCATAATGGCCTAATTAAAGAAACGGTTGACCGTGAGTCGTTATGGATGGTTCAAACACCGCAAGCGTTCCGTTACGATTTATTGGCAGAAGCTGAAGATGCAGCTGAAAAGGCAGGTTTTTTAGGGACGGATGAAGCGATGCTCGTCGAACGTTTAGGTCATGATATTCATATCGTGGAATGCAGTTATGAAAATGTAAAAATGACAACGCAGGAAGATCTGATTTTTGGGGAAGCTATTTTAAAACAGCGAAAATAAAAGTTACCTTGAAAAGAAAACAGCTTTGCGAAGGCTTTTTCAGCACAAGTCGATTATACTAATGATAATGAGATTACCAGAAAGAAGGTGAAGGCTGGCTTACTATGTAGGCTGGCAACGATATGTTTCGAATTGGACAAGGATTTGACGTTCACGAATTTGCAGAAGGACGTCCATTAATTTTAGGTGGTATTACAATTCCTCATGAGCGCGGCTTAGTAGGCCATTCGGATGCCGATGTACTTTTACATACAGTTACAGATGCTGCATTAGGTGCAATTGGTGAAGGGGATATAGGTCGTCACTTCCCTGATACAGATCCGGAGTGGAAAGATGCGGATTCGGCAAAGTTACTTGAATTCATTTGGAAAATGGTTGAAGAGCGCGGATACAAATTAGGGAATGTAGATTGTACGATTATGGCACAGCGTCCGAAAATGGCTCCATATATTTCACAAATGCAAAACCGAATCGCACAACTATTGAATGCGGAACCTTCGCAAGTAAATGTAAAGGCGACAACAACAGAGAAGTTAGGTTTTGTCGGACGTGAAGAAGGAATCGCAGCAATGGCAACAATTCTGTTAGTTAAAGCATAAAGTGAAAATTCCCTTACCGTTAATACGGGGTAAAATTGCGGGCGTGTGTCAAAAATCGGCACACGCTACTTTAATTTAATAACTTACAGTGGTAGAATGGTTAAAGTTTAAAAGACATCTATTGTGCCGATATTGGACAATATAATGTCCGGTTATATACATATAAAAGTAATTTTTTATATGTGAAAAAGGTCGAGCGTTTTTGACGCTAAAATTAGGAGGCAATATTTATGACGAAAACAGTTCGCGTTCGTTATGCACCATCGCCAACAGGATTTTTACATATCGGTGGCGCACGTACAGCTTTATTCAACTATTTATATGCAAAACATCACAACGGTACTTTTGTAGTACGTATTGAAGATACAGATATTGAGCGTAATGTAGAGGGTGGGGAAGCTTCTCAACTTGATAATTTACGCTGGTTAGGTATTATGCCGGATGAGTCTATTGATATCGGCGGACCATATGCACCTTACCGTCAAATGGAGCGTCTTGATATTTACAAAGAGCATGCAGAAAAAATGCTTGAAAACGGACAAGCGTATAAATGTTTCTGTACTTCAGAGGAGCTTGAAGCATCACGCGAAAAACAAAAAGCGCAAGGTGTTGCTGCACCTGCATATGATGGAAAATGCCGTCATTTAACAGCAGAGGAAGTTGCTGAAAAAGAAGCTGCTGGTATCCCGCACACAATTCGTATGCGCGTTCCTGAAAATGTTACGTATCAGTTCACTGACTTAGTTCGCGGTGAAGTATCGTTCGAATCAAAGGATATCGGTGACTGGGTACTTGTTAAAGCAAACGGTATCCCAACATATAATTATGCGGTAGTGCTGGATGACCACTTCATGGAAATTACACATGTATTCCGCGGAGAAGAGCATTTATCAAACACACCAAAACAAATGATGATCTTTGACGCATTCGGATGGGAATATCCGCAATATGGTCATATGACATTAATCGTAAATGAAGAACGCAAAAAATTATCAAAACGTGATGAGTCAATCATCCAGTTCGTTACACAATATAAGGACTTAGGTTTCTTACCGGAAGCGATGTTTAACTTCTTTGCATTACTTGGCTGGTCACCTGAGGGAGAAGAGGAAATCTTCTCACACGATGAATTTGTAAAGCTTTTTGATGAAAAGCGTTTGTCGAAATCACCATCAATGTTCGATAAAACAAAACTGACATGGATGAACAACCAATATATTAAAAAAATGTCTCATGAAGAGGTAGTTGCTTTAGCGTTACCACATTTACAAAAAGCAGGCTTACTTCCAGCAGAGCTATCAGAAGAACAACATGCATGGGCTTCTGAATTAATCGCTCTTTACCATGAGCAAATGAGCTTCGGGGCAGAAATCGTAGAATTATCGAGCCTATTTTTCACAGAAGAAATTGCATATGATGAAGAAGCAAAAGAAGTGTTAGCTGGTGAAACTGTGCCGGCTGTTATGGCATCATTTAAAACACAATTAGAAGCTTTAGAATCTTTCGATGCCGCTTCAATTAAAGCAGCTATTAAAGCTGTACAAAAAGAAACAGGCGTAAAAGGTAAAAATCTATTTATGCCAATCCGTGTTGTGACAACTGGTCAAACACATGGTCCGGAATTGCCGAATGCGATAGCTTTATTAGGCAAGGAAAAAACAATTGCTCGTGTTGAAAAATTTGCAGAGTAATTCATTTTAAGGTTTGGAACTAAACATCAAATTTTTAGAATGGATAAAATGATTGATTTTTCTGAAAATAGATGTAAAATGAATGTAAATTCCATAAGTGATAGCACGTTGAGAAGGAGAAGTATGCTGCGCACCCCTTGTTAGAGAGGATCATCACCGGCTGAAAGTGATCCAGGTTAAGGCAAAGCTGAAATGCACCTTTGAGTATTTAACTGAACTTGAAGTAGGTTAAATCGACTTGTCCACGTTACAGGACTTTAAGCGGAAAAAGTATTCGTACTTTTTCAACCAGAGTGGAACCGCGCATCGAGCGTCTCTGTCACCTTCTTGAGGTGATAGAGGCGTTTTTTTATTAAAATGACAATTTAAACCAATGACATTTAAAGAGTACTACGAAAAAGGAGAGGCAATATGACGATTCAAATTTTCAATTCGTTGACAAGACAAAAAGAACCATTTATTCCGTTGGAGGAAGGTAAAGTAAAAATGTATGTATGCGGACCAACTGTATACAATTACATTCATATTGGAAATTCCCGCCCGGTAATCGTCTATGATACTGTACGCCGCTATTTACAATATGCAGGTTATGAAGTGAAGTTCGTTTCAAACTTTACCGATGTAGATGACAAAATTATTAAAGCAGCGAATGAGTTGGGTGAAGAAACTTCTGTATTAACAAATCGTTTTATTGCTGCTTATTTTGAAGATATTACGGCACTGGGATGCCAAAAGGCGGATGCCCACCCGCGTGTAACAGAGCATATGGATGATATTATCGCGTTTATTAAAGTGCTGATCGACAAAGGCTATGCATATGAATCGCAAGGTGATGTTTATTACCGTACACGTAAATTTAATGGTTACGGAAAGTTAAGTCACCAATCGATTGATGATTTAAAAGTAGGAGCGCGTATTGAAGCGGGTGAGAAAAAGGAAGACCCGTTGGATTTCGCATTATGGAAAGCTGCAAAAGCAGGTGAAATCAAGTGGGCATCACCATGGGGAGAAGGACGTCCTGGATGGCATATTGAATGTTCTGTAATGGCGCGCGAGCACTTAGGCGATACAATCGACATTCACGCAGGCGGACAGGATTTAACATTCCCTCACCACGAAAACGAAATTGCCCAATCCGAAGCGCATAACGATACAACATTTGCGCGTTATTGGATGCATAACGGCTATATTAATATTGATAATGAAAAAATGTCAAAATCACTTGGTAACTTTATTTTAGTGAATGATATTCGCAAGCAAATCGATCCGCAAGTATTGCGTTTCTTTATGCTGTCAGTACATTACCGCAACCCGATTAACTTCGCTCAGGATTTGGTGGAAGCAGCGAAAAGCGGATTGGACCGTATTCGTACATCGTATACGAATGTCGAGCACCGTCTGTCTTCTTCTGCAAGTTTAGGGGATAACAGCGAACAGTGGCTTGAAAAAATCAGTCAGATTAAAGTTGATTTTGAAAATGCGATGAACGATGACTTTAATACAGCCAATGCGGTTTCGGCATTATTTGAACTTTCCCATATTGCTAATGTGTATTTAAACGAAGCGAATACGGATAAAGAAGTATTACAGGCAATTTTAACGATGTTTGATACAATTGGAAATGTATTAGGTATTCATATAAAAGTAGAAGCAGGCTTACTCGATGAAGAAATCGAGGCATTAATTGAAGAACGTAACCAAGCCCGTAAAAACCGTGATTTTGCCCGTTCAGATGAAATCCGCGACCAGCTTTTGGGCATGGATATTGTTCTTGAAGATACTCGTCAAGGTACACGCTGGAAACGAGGACAGTAAATGCAAAATTTAACACCACATGATGTCATACAGTTAAATGCACTGGCGCTCGCTTATATGGGCGACGCCGTGCTTGAACAAAGAATTCGTGAACATTTAATATTGTCGGGTCGTGCCAAGCCTAACACATTGCATAAAGAAGCAACGAAATACGTTTCGGCCAAGTCCCAGTCCAATATTGTGCATCGCATGATCGAAGAGAAATATTTAACAGAAGAAGAGCAAGCTGTATTCCGTAGAGGACGCAATGCCAAATCAGGATCTGTTCCGAAAAATACAGATGTCCGCACATACCGTAATAGTTCTGGATTTGAAGCGGTTTTAGGCTTCTTATTCCTGAGCAAAGAACATCAACGCGCAAATGAAATAATCGATTACGCAATCGAAATTGTCGAACAGGCAAAAGGAGTGTAACTATGGCAGAGAAAAGACAGCAAAATCGTAAACCAAGAGATTTTAAAGGACGCGATAAAAAAGCAGATACTTTTAAAACTCATGAGAAAAAGCAACAAGAAAAACCGCAATCTGCCCAGGAAGAACTGACAGGAGAAATGATTGCAGGGAAAAATCCGGTACTTGAGGCACTACGCGCAGGCCGAGAAATCAATAAATTATGGATAGCTGAAGGCGTCAAAAAAACAGGTGTCCAGGAGCTGATGGACTTAGCAAAAGAGCAAGGTGTCCTTGTTCAGTTTGTACCGAAGCAAAAAGTAGACAAGCTTGCAGAAAATCATCAGGGAATTGTGGCATCGGTTGCGGCATATGACTATGCAGAATTGGATGATTTATTTAATGCGGCGAAGGCAAAAAACGAAGACCCGTTCTTTTTAATTTTGGACGAATTGGAAGATCCGCATAACTTAGGGTCGATTATGCGTACAGCCGATGCGATCGGTGCGCATGGTATCATTATTCCAAAGCGCCGTGCAGTCGGTTTAACGGCAGTTGTCGCCAAAGCTTCCACAGGTGCCATCGAGCATGTCCCTGTTGTGCGGGTTACCAATTTAGCCCAAACAGTGGATGAGCTGAAAGACCGCGGTGTATGGATTGCTGGGACAGATGCAAAAGGTTCGGCTGATTATCGTAAAATGGATGCAACATTACCGCTTGCATTAATTATTGGTAGTGAAGGTAAGGGAATGAGCCGTCTTTTGAAAGATAAATGTGACTTCTTATATCACTTGCCAATGGTTGGTCATGTAACATCATTGAATGCTTCCGTAGCAGCGGCATTACTTATGTATGAAGTGTACCGCAAACGACAAGAAGCTAACGGATGAGGTCATGCAAAACATATTGCTAGTAGACGGCTATAACATGATCGGTGCATGGAGTGAGCTTCGTCCGTTACGCGAGCCTCACTTCGAAGATGCACGTGACCGGTTAATTGAACGAATGGCGGAGTATAAAGCACATACTGGCTGGCGTGTTATCGTTGTATTTGACGCCCATCTAGTACCGGGCACGGAGCAACTGTATATTCAGCATGCCGTGGAAGTGCTTTATACCCGTAAAAACGAAACAGCGGACGAGCGCATTGAAAAATTATCGAACGAATTAAAAGGACGGAAAATCCAAATACACGTCGCAACTTCAGATATGACTGAACAAAATGTTGTATTTGGTCATGGTGCATTAAGGAAATCGGCCCGTGAGCTTGAAATTGAAATGCAAATTATTCAATCTAAAATTTCATCCAAAGTAAAAGAATCAACCGACGAAAAACCGGCCTCAAGGATTAAGCTATCAAAAGAAGTAGAACTGCAGTTTGAAAAATGGAGAAGAGGGCTCAAGTAATAGATTGCCCGTAATTTCCAATTAAGTTATACTATTCCTAATTATTCTAGCGTAACTGAGGTGATTTTCATTGCTTAAAAGTGAGAAGTTACAAATGGTACTACGTTTTGAACATTTGACAGATGAAGAGCTTGTAGAACAAGTGCATCTTGGCAATACAGATGCGCTAGATTTTTTAATTTCAAAATACCGATTGTTTGTTAAGGCAAAAGCGCGGTCGTATTTTTTAATTGGTGCGGATAAAGAAGATATCATACAAGAAGGAATGATTGGCTTATATAAGGCGATTCGGGATTTCAAGGAGGACAAGCTGGCGTCGTTCCGTGCCTTTGCGGAGCTTTGCATTACAAGGCAGATCATTACCGCAATTAAAACGGCTACTAGACAAAAGCATATTCCGCTAAATTCATATGTTTCCTTAGATAAGCCAATTTACGATGAAGAGTCGGAGCGTACGCTTATGGATATTATTACGAGTCCGATTTCGGACGATCCGGAGTATTTGATGATCAATCGTGAAGATTATCTTTATTTGGAAGAGAAGATGGGTGAAGTATTGAGCGAACTCGAACAGCAAGTGCTGGTTCGTTATTTGGAAGGACAATCCTATAATGAAATTTCTGAAGAATTGGACCGCCATGTAAAATCCATCGATAATGCATTACAGCGAGTGAAGCGTAAATTGGAGCGTCATCTTGAATTAAAAGAAATGACTTAAACTCCACGAGCCTTTATTGACAGTGGGAAATTTAGGTGTTAGTCTTTAAAGGACAAACTGCCGAAAAGGTGATAAACATGGCAAAGAAAGTCGTTTTAAGTTGTGAAAAATGCGGTTCAAGAAACTACAATGTCCCGAAAAAAGAAGGGGCAACCGAGCGTTTAGAACTGAAGAAATTTTGCTCTCATTGCAATGAGCATACAATGCATAAACAAACGTTATAAATGAAACATAGATTAATTCGTTGTTCGGAGGTTAGCCAAAGATGAGTAAAGTAACAAACTTTCTGCAAGAAGTCGGCTCGGAAATGCGCAAAACAAGTTGGCCGAAACGTAAAGAGTTAACGAAGTATACGGTAGTAGTTATTTCAACGGTTATCGTGATGGCGTTATTCTTTACTGTAATAGATTTAGGAATCTCAGAATTATTCCGTTGGTTCTTGTCTCTGTAAGCAATATCATGTTAATATTTCGAAATAGCCCGTCCATGCCATATAACGGGTTTTTTCATTTGTTAAAAAATGCTGACAGCTTAATTTAAGAAATAGATTATTGAAGTTTTGTGAAAAGGGAAATATATACCCTAACACACTTAATGTAAAGGAGGGACGGACGATTTAGTCCTACCTATATGGAGAAAAATTGGTATGTAGTTCATACGTATTCTGGTTATGAAAACCGAGTAAAAGCAAATCTTGAAAAACGTGTTGAAACGATGGGAATGCAAGATAAAATTTTCCGTGTAATCGTAGCTGAGCATGAAGAAATCGATGTAAAAGAAGACGGTAAGAAAAAAGCGGTAATGCGTAAAATCTTCCCTGGTTACGTTTTAGTAGAATTGATTATGACAGATGATGCTTGGTATGTCGTTCGTAATACACCTGGTGTTACAGGATTTATCGGTTCTTCAGGCGGCGGTGTAAAACCGACTCCATTATTACCGGAAGAAGCGGAACGCCTGCTTGCGCAAATGGGTATGAATGAAACATTATTAGGTGAAGTTGAAATTACTGTTGGTGAAGTTGTGGAAGTTCTTGAAGGACCATTTGCACATTTCCAAGGCCGCGTAGAAGAAGTAGACGTAGAAAAAGCGAAATTAAAAGTTCTTGTTGATATGTTCGGTCGCGAAACGGTAATGGAACTGGACTTTAACCAAGTTCAAAAAATATAGAATTATTTAGACTTGATTAAGTAATTTAAAAGTGTTATCATTTCAAAGGTCAGACTGTCCAAGTTTTGGACGTATGATTATAATTAGTTTTAATGTTATCGGCAAGTTAGCTGACGAACAGATATTTGAGTGGGAGGGGCAACCCAGTTACCACATCACGGACTTAAGGAGGTGTGTCTCGTGGCTAAAAAAGTTATTAAAGTTGTAAAACTTCAAATCCCTGCTGGTAAAGCAAACCCAGCGCCACCGGTTGGTCCTGCATTAGGTCAAGCAGGTGTAAACATTATGGGATTCTGTAAAGAATTTAACGCTCGTACTGCTGATCAAGCTGGTCTTATCATTCCAGTTGAAATTTCAGTATTTGAAGACCGTTCATTCACTTTTATTACAAAAACTCCGCCAGCTGCAGTACTACTTAAAGTAGCTGCTGGTATCCAATCTGGATCTGGTGAACCAAATCGTAAAAAAGTCGCAACGGTTAAACGTGATAAAGTTCGCGAAATCGCTGAACAAAAAATGCCAGACCTTAACGCTGCTTCAGTTGAAGCTGCTATGTTAATGGTTGAAGGTACTGCGCGAAGCATGGGTATTACGATCGAAGACTAATCCCATCTTCAACACTTGATGATGTTTTTGTTTTTGGAAGGTTGCTGCACTCGGATACTTGTTTGATGAGTGCGCAACCTTTATTCGTGGGAGGTCAAATCCGTTACAACCACAATCAAGGAGGAAATTATAATGGCTAAAAAAGGTAAAAAACTGCAAGAAGCAGCTAAATTAATCGACCGCGCAACTTTATACTCTGTTGAAGAAGCAGTAGCATTAGCGCAAAAAACAAGCACTGTAAACTTTGATGCAACTGTAGAAGTAGCATTCAAATTAGGTATCGATACTCGTAAAAACGACCAACAAATCCGTGGTGCGGTAGTATTACCACACGGTACTGGTAAAACTCAACGCGTATTAGTTTTCGCTAAAGGCGAAAAACTTAAAGAAGCAGAAGCTGCTGGCGCAGACTATGTAGGCGATGCAGAATACATCCAAAAAATCCAACAAGGTTGGTTTGATTTCGATGTAATCGTTGCAACTCCTGACATGATGGGTGAAGTTGGTAAATTAGGTCGTGTATTAGGTCCTAAAGGTTTAATGCCAAACCCTAAAACAGGTACAGTTACATTTGACGTAACAAAAGCTATCGAAGAAATCAAAGCTGGTAAAGTAGAATACCGTGCTGAAAAGTCTGGTATCATCCACGCTCCAATCGGTAAAGTTTCTTTCGATACAGAAAAATTAGTAGAAAACTTCTTAGCTGTATTTGAAGTAGTTCAAAAAGCTAAGCCAGCTGCAGCAAAAGGTACTTACATGAAGTCTGTAAACGTTACAACTACAATGGGTCCTGCTGTAAAAGTTGACGCTGCTAACGTAACAGTTAAATAATTTCCGGTTTTTTAAAACCGTTTTATAAAATTTGTTGACAACGCGCTTCTTACTTGGTAAGATGAATGCTGTTGTGAATCATCCATTTGTACCGTAGACAGTAGGGGTGCCATGTAGCACTTAATGATCCTACCGAGGACATAGGAGTTCGGATTCTTTTTAAGATGATGTACTTTCAGCCTCTATGTCTATTATTGATATAGAGGCTTTTCTTTGTCGGTATAAATGACTCATTCTAATAGGAGGTGTCATCATGAGCAAAGCAATCGAAACTAAAAAAGTTCAAGTTCAAGAAATCGCTGATAAATTCTCTGCTGCTGGTTCTGTAGTAGTAGTAGATTACCGTGGTTTAACTGTAGCGCAAGTAACTGAATTACGTAAGCAATTACGTGAAGCAGGTGTTGAGTTCAAAGTTTACAAAAACACTTTAACTCGCCGTGCTGCTGAAGCTGCTGGTTTAGAAGGAATCAATGAATTTTTAACTGGTCCTAACGCTATCGCATTCTCTAACGAGGACGTAGTAGCTCCTGCTAAAATTATTAACGAGTTCGCTAAGAAAAACGAAGCGTTAGAAATTAAAGCTGGTATCATCGAAGGTACATTGGCATCAGTTGAAGACGTTAAAGCTCTTGCAGAACTTCCATCTCGCGAAGGTCTATTATCAATGCTTTTATCTGTACTTCAAGCTCCAGTGCGCAACTTCGCACTTGCAACAAAAGCTGTTGCAGAACAAAAAGAAGAGCAAGGCGCTTAATAGTAGCCTCATAACTTCAAAAATCAGGCAAACTGCCTAAAACTAATAAACATTCCATAGGAGGAAATTAAAATGAACAATGAGCAAATCTTAGAAGCTATCAAAGCTATGACAGTTCTAGAATTAAACGATTTAGTAAAAGCAATCGAAGAAGAATTCGGTGTAACAGCTGCTGCTCCAGTAGCAGTAGCTGCTGGTGGTGCTGCAGGCGCTGCTGAAGAAAAAACTGAGTTTGACGTAGTACTAGCTTCTGCTGGTGGAGAAAAAATCAAAGTAATCAAAGTGGTTCGTGAAATCACTGGTTTAGGCTTAAAAGAAGCTAAAGAAGTTGTAGATAACGCTCCTAAAGCTCTTAAAGAAGGCGTTTCTAAAGACGAAGCTGAAGCTATCAAAGCTAAACTTGAAGAAGTTGGCGCTTCAGTAGAAGTTAAATAATTTCAGTTTAACTTTAATTGCTAGGCTCTGAGCTTAGTTTAATAAGGAAAGCTCGTCACATTTTTGCGGCGGGCTTTTCTTTATTTAACTTTTGTGGATATGAAAATATTGATTTTTTATAGTAATCCACATGAAAAGACATCATTTTGCACAAATTACCGCAAAATGTATTTTTTCTAAGGAGGCGTGTTGCATGTCTGAACATTATTATTCAAATAAGCCTCAAACTGAGAGTAAACCACGCCAATGGAAATTCACTTTATTAGGCAATACATTTACGTTTGAAACGGATACGGGTGTATTCAGTAAAAGCGAAGTAGATTTTGGTTCCCGTGTACTAATCGATGTGTTTGAAATGCCTAAAATTGATGGTGTTTTGCTTGATGTAGGTTGTGGCTATGGACCGATCGGATTATCGATTGCAAAAAACAACCCTGATCGTGAAGTGTACATGATGGATATTAATTCACGAGCAGTTAGTTTGTCTCAAAAAAATGCCCAGCTTAACGGGGTTCAAAATGTACGTATTTTTGAAAGCGATGGATTAGCCGCTGTAGAACCTGGAACAAAAGTAGCCGCAGTATTAACAAACCCTCCAATTCGTGCTGGTAAAGAAACGATTTTCAAGTTTTATGACGGTGCATACGAATTGTTGGCGGAAAATGGTGAGCTGTGGATTGTCATTCAGAAGAAGCAAGGCGCTCCATCAACTATGAGTCATTTAGAAGGAATGTTTTCAGAAGTAGATGTCGTTGAGAAGAAAAAAGGATACTGGATTATTCGAGCAAAAAAATAAGTAAGATTAGTTTCCATTATTGACTTGACAAATCGAGTATGATAACATAATAAAATGCAAAATTATTATTTTGAGGTAGTATGCCCTTTTGCATTAAATATTCAAAGTTACGGGTATACTGCTAAGAATAAGTTGAGTTTAACCGAAAATGAGGTTTAAAAAAAGTCTCGTTTTCTTTTTGTCTTTCGAAATCATACACTATTTGTATGTTTTTGCAAAGACCTATTATCGCTTTATTGAGGGGTGAATGAGTTGACAGGTCAACTAGTTCAGTACGGACAACACCGCCAGCGTAGAAGCTTTGCGCGTATTAGTGAGGTGCTGGAACTTCCGAATCTAATCGAAATCCAAACAGCATCTTATGAGTGGTTCCTTGAAGAAGGGTTGCGCGAGATGTTCCACGACATTTCTCCAATCGAAGATTTTACAGGTAATCTTTCATTAGAATTCGTCGACTATACTTTAGGAGATCCTAAGTATGATGTGGATGAGTGTAAAGAGCGTGACGTTACTTATGCTGCACCATTACGTGTAAAAGTGCGTTTGCACAACAAAGAAACAAACGAAGTGAAAGAGCAAGACGTCTTTATGGGTGATTTCCCATTAATGACAGAAACAGGTACGTTTATTATTAACGGTGCTGAGCGTGTTATCGTTTCACAGTTAGTTCGTTCTCCAAGTGTATACTTCCACGAAAAAACGGATAAAAACGGTAAAAAAGGCTTTGGTGCAACGGTTATTCCAAACCGCGGTGCATGGCTTGAATATGAAACAGATGCTAAAGACGTTGTATATGTACGTATCGACCGTACACGTAAATTACCGGTAACAGTACTTTTACGTGCATTAGGTTTTGGCTCGGATCAAGAAATTTTAGATATCATTGGTGACAATGAATATTTACGTAATACGTTAGAAAAAGATAATACAGAAGGTACTGAAAAGGCCCTTCTTGAAATCTACGAACGTTTACGCCCAGGTGAACCACCAACAGTCGAATCTGCGAAGAACTTATTATATTCTCGCTTCTTTGACGCAAAACGCTATGATTTAGCAAATGTTGGTCGTTACAAAATGAACAAAAAGCTTCACATCAAAAATCGTTTATTCAACCAAACGATTGCAGAAACGTTAGTGGATCCTGACACAGGAGAAATTATCGTAGAAGCAGGTACATTATTAGACCGCCGTAATTTAGATAAGTTAATTCCTTATTTAGAAAGTGGTGTTGGATTCCGTACATTAAACCAAGTTGGTGGAGTATTGGAAGATGATATTACTATTCAATCGGTTAAAATCTTTGCACCAAATGATGAAGCACAAAAAGAAATTAACGTTATTTCAAACGCTTATGTAGATGAAGAAGTGAAAAACATTACTCCGGCCGATGTATTGGCTTCTGTATCGTACTTCTTCAATTTATTATATGACGTTGGTAACACAGATGATATTGACCATTTAGGTAACCGTCGTTTACGTTCTGTTGGTGAATTACTACAAAACCAATTCCGTATCGGTTTATCTCGTATGGAGCGTGTAGTACGTGAGCGTATGTCAATTAACGACACAGCTGCAATCGTACCGCAACAATTAATCAATATCCGTCCTGTTATCGCTTCAATTAAAGAGTTCTTCGGTAGCTCTCAATTGTCTCAGTTCATGGACCAAACTAACCCATTAGCAGAGTTAACGCACAAGCGTCGTCTATCTGCATTAGGGCCTGGTGGTTTAACACGTGAGCGTGCTGGTATGGAAGTACGTGACGTTCACTACTCTCACTATGGTCGTATGTGTCCAATCGAGACTCCAGAGGGACCGAACATCGGTCTTATCAACTCATTATCATCATTCGCAAAAGTTAACAAGTTTGGCTTCATCGAAACTCCTTACCGCCGTGTTGATCCAGAAACAGGTGCTGTAACGAGCGAGATCCATTACTTAACTGCTGACGAAGAGGATAACTATGTAGTTGCACAAGCGAACTCAATCTTAAATGAAGACGGTACTTTCGCGAATGAAGAAGTTGTTGGACGTTTCCGTGGTGACAACACTGTATTCTCTAAAGACCGTATCGACTACATGGATGTATCACCTAAACAAGTAGTATCTGCTGCGACAGCGTGTATTCCGTTCTTAGAAAACGACGACTCAAACCGTGCGTTAATGGGAGCGAACATGCAACGTCAAGCTGTTCCATTACTATACCCAAATGCACCATTCGTTGGTACAGGTATGGAGCACGTAGATGCACGTGATTCAGGTGCTGCTGTAGTAGCGAAATTCGATGGTATTGTTGAACATGTAGAAGCACGTTCAATTCACGTACGTCGTATTGAGCTAGTAGATGGTAAAGAAGTAAAAGGCGATTTAACAAAATATAAATTACAAAAATTCATTCGTTCTAACCAAGGTACTTCTTATAACCAACGTCCAATCGTAAAAGTTGGCGACCGTGTAAAACCTCGTGATATTTTAGCTGATGGTCCATCAATGGAAAAAGGCGAATTAGCACTTGGTCAAAACGTACTTGTTGCGTTCATGACATGGGACGGCTTCAACTACGAGGATGCTGTAATTATGAGTGAACGCCTTGTTAAAGACGATGTATATACTTCTGTTCATATTGAAGAATATGAATCAGAGTCTCGTGATACTAAGCTTGGACCTGAAGAAATCACACGTGATATTCCAAACGTGGGTGAAGATGCACTTCGTAACTTGGACGACCGCGGTATTATCCGTATCGGTGCAGAAGTTCGCGATGGTGATATTCTAGTAGGTAAAGTTACGCCTAAAGGAGTTACAGAGTTAACTGCGGAAGAGCGTTTATTACATGCTATCTTCGGTGAAAAAGCGCGTGAAGTACGTGATACTTCTCTACGTGTACCACACGGAGCAGGCGGTATCATTTTAGATGTAAAAGTATTCAACCGTGAAGACGGCGATGAATTACCACCAGGTGTAAACCAATTAGTTCGTGCTTATATTGTTCAAAAACGTAAAATTCGCGTTGGTGACAAAATGGCCGGACGTCACGGTAACAAAGGTGTAATTTCACGTATCTTACCGGAAGAGGATATGCCGTTCATGCCGGACGGAACACCAGTTGATATCATGCTTAACCCACTAGGGGTACCTTCTCGTATGAACATCGGACAAGTGCTTGAGCTACACTTAGGTATGGCTTCTCGTTACTTAGGTATTCATATGGCGTCACCAGTATTCGATGGTGCCAACGAAGCCGATGTTTGGGAAACAATGGAAGAAGCTGGTATGAACCGTGACGGTAAAACAATTCTTTATGATGGACGTTCAGGTGAGCCATTCGATAGCCGCGTTTCTGTTGGTATCATGTACATGATCAAACTGGCGCACATGGTTGACGATAAACTTCATGCACGTTCAACTGGACCTTACTCATTAGTAACGCAACAGCCGCTTGGTGGTAAAGCACAATTCGGTGGTCAGCGCTTCGGTGAGATGGAGGTTTGGGCACTTGAAGCATACGGTGCTGCTTACACGTTACAAGAGATTTTAACTGTAAAATCAGATGACGTTGTAGGTCGTGTGAAAACATACGAAGCAATCGTAAAAGGTGAAAGTGTTCCAGAACCAGGTGTTCCAGAATCATTCAAAGTATTAATTAAAGAACTTCAATCATTAGGTATGGATGTGAAGATGCTTACAATCAACGACGAGGAAGTGGAATTACGCGACCTTGACGATGAAGATGAAGTAGCTGCACCAGTCGAACGATCTAATGACAAAGAAGAAGACCCAGTAGAATCATTTGAATAACTTCAATTGAATCGGGCAGGTATATGCCCTGCCCGGTTTTTCTATTTTCATTCTTAGAATGAAAATAGGCTCTGGCAGATGTCGCAGATTTTATAAAGGAAACTTTATGAGTAAACTCATAAAAATCTGGACGCAATTATGCCAAGGCATAATTGAATAATTTTAGATACAAGTTTCATTATGGCCTAATATGAAATTTTGTAAGTGTAGAGCTACATTAAAAGTCGTTTATGACTTATAACTAAAGGGAGGTAGGCTCCTTGATCGATGTTAATGAATTTGAATATATGAAAATTGGTTTAGCTTCACCTGACAAGATCCGTTCTTGGTCATACGGAGAAGTAAAAAAACCAGAAACAATTAACTACCGTACATTAAAACCAGAAAAAGATGGTCTATTCTGTGAACGTATTTTCGGACCAACAAAAGACTGGGAATGTCACTGTGGTAAATATAAGCGTGTACGTTATAAAGGTGTCGTTTGTGACCGTTGTGGCGTAGAAGTTACACGTTCAAAAGTTCGCCGTGAACGTCAAGGACATATCGAACTAGCAGCACCTGTATCACATATTTGGTACTTCAAAGGTATTCCAAGCCGTATGGGTCTTATTTTAGATATGTCTCCACGTGCTTTGGAAGAAGTAATTTACTTTGCTTCATATGTAGTAGTTGACCCAGGTCAAACGTCTTTAGGCTATAAAGACTTACTTTCTGAAAAAGAATACCGTGCATACCGTGAAAAGTATGGCAACGAATTCGAAGCAGCGATGGGTGCTGAAGCGATTAAACGTCTTTTAGAGAAAATTGACTTAGAAGACGAAACACAAGTTTTAAAAGAAGAGTTAAAATCTGCACAAGGCCAACGCCGTACACGTGCGATTAAACGTTTAGAAGTAGTAGAATCATTCCGTAACTCGGGCAACAAACCAGAGTGGATGATCTTAGATGTACTACCTGTAATTCCACCAGAGCTTCGTCCAATGGTGCAATTAGATGGTGGACGTTTTGCTACATCTGACTTAAATGATCTTTACCGTCGTGTTATTAACCGTAACAACCGTTTAAAACGTTTACTTGACCTTGGTGCACCAAGCATTATCGTTCAAAACGAAAAACGTATGTTACAAGAAGCGGTTGATGCATTGATCGATAACGGTCGTCGCGGTCGTCCTGTAACAGGTCCTGGTAACCGTCCTTTAAAATCACTTTCACATATGCTGAAAGGGAAACAAGGTCGTTTCCGTCAAAACTTACTTGGTAAACGTGTAGACTACTCTGGTCGTTCAGTTATCGTAGTAGGTCCTAACTTAAAAATGTACCAATGTGGTCTTCCAAAAGAAATGGCGATCGAACTATTCAAACCTTTCGTAATGAAAGAGTTAGTAGAACGTGGCCTTGCCCATAACATTAAGAGTGCAAAACGTAAAATTGAGCGTTTACACAATGAAGTTTGGGATGTTTTAGAAGATGTAATTCGTGAGCATCCGGTTTTACTTAACCGTGCACCGACACTACACCGTCTTGGTATCCAAGCATTTGAGCCTACACTAGTAGAAGGCCGTGCAATCCGTCTTCACCCATTAGTATGTACAGCTTATAACGCTGACTTCGATGGTGACCAAATGGCGGTTCACGTTCCACTATCAGCTGAAGCACAAGCAGAAGCTCGCTTACTTATGTTAGCAGCACAAAACATCCTTAACCCGAAAGACGGGAAACCGGTAGTAACTCCATCTCAGGATATGGTATTAGGTAACTATTACTTAACACTTGAGCGTGAAGGTGCTCGTGGTGAAGGAGCAATATTTAATGATTCAAACGAAGTGTTAATCGCCTACCAAAACGGTCATGTACATTTACACTCTCGTATTGCGATTAAAGCAAGCTCATTAAATAACCCGACATTTACTGAAGAACAAAATAAAATGTTCTTATTATCGACTGTAGGTAAAGTTATCTTCAATGAAATTTTACCAAGCTCATTCCCTTATATTAATGAGCCAACAGCATTTAACTTAGAGCAAAAAACACCTGAGAAATACTTCGTAAACTTAACAATTGACGAAGAATTACTGAAAGAAATCGAAGCGACAGAAGGCTATGCTGATTTATCTGAATCAGAAAAAGTTGAAGCACAACGCCGCGCTATTTTAGCGAAGCACTTCACAAATATGCCTGTAGTAGATCCTTTCCGTAAGAAATTCTTAGGAAATGTTATTGCTGAAGTATTCAAAGAGTTCCACATTACAGAAACTTCTAAGATGCTTGACCGCATGAAAAACTTAGGTTTCAAATATTCTACTCGTGCTGGTATTACAGTAGGTGTATCTGATATCGTCGTATTACCTGATAAAGGTGTCATCTTAGAGGAAGCCCAAAGCAAAGTAGATAAAGTAATGATCCAGTTCCGCCGCGGTTTAATCACTGAGGAAGAGCGTTATAACCGAGTTATTAACGTATGGACAGCTGCCAAAGATGAAATTCAAGGCAAGCTGATGAAATCTTTACAAAAAACGAACCCAATCTTCATGATGTCTGACTCTGGTGCCCGTGGTAACGCATCGAACTTTACACAGTTAGCTGGTATGCGTGGTCTGATGGCCAACCCGGCTGGTCGTATTATCGAGTTACCAATCAAGTCTTCATTCCGTGAAGGTTTAACAGTATTAGAGTACTTCATCTCTACACATGGTGCGCGTAAAGGTCTTGCCGATACAGCACTAAAAACTGCCGACTCAGGTTACTTAACTCGTCGTTTAGTAGACGTAGCACAAGATGTTATCGTTCGTGAAGATGACTGTGGTACTGACCGCGGTTTATTAATCGGTTCATTAATGGAAGGAAACGAATTGATCGAAGCGTTAGACGAACGTATTGTTGGTCGTTACGTGAAGAAAACAGTTCGCCATCCAGAAACAGGAGCGGTTATCGTAGAGCGTGATGGTTTAGTTACACAAGATATTGCTCGTGTAATTATCGATGCTAATATCGATGAAATTACAATCCGTTCTGCATTTACATGTAATACAAAACACGGCGTATGTAAAAAATGTTACGGTATGAACTTAGCTACTGGTGAAGAGGTAGAAGTTGGTGAAGCAGTTGGTATTATTGCTGCACAATCTATCGGTGAGCCAGGTACACAGTTAACGATGCGTACATTCCATACAGGTGGTGTAGCCGGTAACGATATTACACAAGGTCTTCCACGTATCCAGGAAATTTTCGAAGCGCGTAACCCTAAAGGTCAAGCGGTCATTTCTGAAATTACTGGTACAGTAATCGAAATCGAAGAGATTCGTGAAGGTCTTAAAGAAGTAACGATCCAAGGTGATGTGGAAACACGTAAATACCAAGCACCTTACAATGCGCGTCTGAAAGTAGCAGAAGGCGACACAATTGTAGCGGGTCAAACATTGTCTGAAGGTTCTATCGATCCGAAGCAATTATTAAAAGTAAAAGATGTATCGACAGTTCAAGAATATTTATTAAAAGAAGTACAGAAAGTATACCGTATGCAAGGGGTAGAAATCGGAGACAAACACATCGAAGTAATGGTTCGCCAAATGCTTCGTAAAGTGCGCGTGATTGAAGCGGGTGACACAGAGTTATTACCAGGGTCACTTCTTGATATCCACCAATTCTCTGAAGCAAATGCTGAAGCCGTATTAAGCGGAAAAACTCCAGCAACTTGCCGTCCTGTCATCTTAGGTATTACAAAAGCTTCTCTTGAAACAGAATCATTCTTATCAGCTGCATCATTCCAGGAAACAACACGTGTGTTAACGGATGCTGCAATTAAAGGTAAACGTGATGAGCTTCTAGGTCTGAAGGAAAACGTAATTATCGGTAAACTAGTTCCGGCTGGTACAGGTATGCAACGTTACCGTCAAATCCGTATGGAGCAAGAAGAATCAGCAGAAGTAATTACAGCTGAATAGCAGTATATATTAATGAAGAGATCCCGACAGAGACCATTTTCTGTCGGGAGATTTTCTTGGAATTTCCTTGGATTAAATATTAACCAACATTCTTTCATAAGAAATCTGTTGACAGTGTAAGTTTGGAATGATAATATATTGAAGGTTGATAGTTAACTGTCTGTACTTAGGAGGATATGAAAATGTCTTACGATCAAGTAAAACAGGCCAGTAAAACAATCATAGGTATAAAGCAAGCAGTGAAAGCAATGTATGCTGGACAAGTAACAGCTCTTTTTGTCGCAATCGATGCAGACAAATGGGTAACCGATCCGGCCATTCTTCTCGCGAAAGAAATCGGTGTACCAGTTAATTACGTCGATTCAAAGAAAGAACTTGGTAAAGCTTGCGGCATTCATGTTGGAGCTGCAGTTGTTGCGATTACTGCGATGTAGTTTTTGTGTGAAATACACAAAGACTTTGTTTTTACCCAAAAAATGAACCACCTGGATGTGTGGTATTGAAACAAGGAAAAAATGAAGGGAGGACAAATCGATGCCTACAATTAACCAATTAGTACGTAAGCCTCGTCAATCTAAAAGCACGAAATCAAAATCTCCAGCGTTAAACAAAGGATATAACTCATTTAAAAAATCTTTAACTGACGTTAAGTCTCCTCAAAAACGCGGAGTTTGTACTCGTGTAGGTACAATGACACCACGTAAACCGAACTCGGCTTTACGTAAATACGCTCGTGTACGCTTAACTAACCAACTTGAGGTTACTGCGTATATCCCAGGTGAAGGTCACAACTTACAAGAACACAGTGTAGTTCTTATCCGTGGCGGACGCGTAAAAGACTTAGCTGGAGTACGTTACCACATCGTTCGTGGTGCACTTGATACAGCTGGTGTTAACGGTCGTTTACAATCTCGTTCTAAATACGGTACTAAACGCCCTAAAGAAAAAAAATAATTTAAGTTTAAATATACAACGATTTGAAAGGAGGAAAACACATGCCTCGTAAAGGTCCTGTTTCCAAACGTGACGTGTTACCAGATCCACTTTATAATTCAAAACTAGTAACTCGTTTAATCAACAAAATGATGATTGATGGTAAAAGAGGTACTTCTCAAAAGATTTTATACGGAGCTTTCGAATTAGTTCAAGAGCGTTCGGGTCAAAATGCTTTAGAAGTATTTGAAGCTGCATTAAACAACGTAATGCCTGTATTAGAAGTACGTGCTCGTCGTGTTGGTGGTTCTAACTACCAAGTACCAGTAGAAGTTCGTCCAGAACGTCGTACAACTTTAGGTTTACGTTATTTAGTAAACTACGCTCGTCTTCGTGGAGAAAAAACGATGGAAGAGCGCTTAGCTAACGAAATCTTAGATGCATCTAACAACACTGGTGCTTCAGTTAAGAAACGTGAAGATATGCACAAAATGGCAGAAGCGAACAAAGCATTCGCTCACTACCGTTGGTAATTTGATCTTTGCTCTAGCAATGCTGGGGCCAAGATTTTTACCATCTATACAGTTAACCCAATATGGAAGGAGAAATTTCCTATGAAACGCGAATTCTCTCTAGAGAATACTCGTAATATTGGGATCATGGCTCACATTGATGCTGGTAAAACAACAACTACTGAGCGTATCCTTTATTACACTGGTAAGATTCACAAAATCGGTGAAACACATGATGGCGGTTCTCAAATGGACTGGATGGAGCAAGAGCAAGAGCGTGGTATCACGATCACTTCTGCTGCAACAACAGCTCAATGGAATGGTCACCGTATTAACATCATCGATACTCCAGGACACGTAGACTTCACTGTTGAAGTTGAACGTTCTTTACGCGTACTTGATGGTGCTGTAACAGTATTAGATGCTCAATCAGGTGTTGAGCCTCAAACTGAAACAGTATGGCGTCAAGCTACAACATACGGAGTTCCTCGTATCGTATTCATCAACAAGATGGATAAAATGGGAGCTGACTTCCTATATTCTGTAGGTACGTTACACGAGCGTTTACAAGCTAATGCTCACCCAATCCAATTACCAATCGGTGCTGAAGATGCATTCTCAGGAATTATCGACTTAATCGAAATGAACGCAACGTTCTATGGTAACGATTTAGGTACTGAAGTAACTGTAGGAGAAATCCCTGCAGAATTCATGGACCAAGCTGAAGAGTACCGTGAGAAACTAATCGACGCTGTTGCAAGTGTTGATGAAGAGCTTATGGAGAAATACTTAGAAGGCGAAGAAATTTCAAAAGAAGAATTAAAAGCGGCAATCCGTAAAGCGACTATCGCGGTAGAATTCTACCCAGTACTTTGTGGTACAGCATTCAAACACAAAGGTGTTCGTAAAATGTTAGATGCTGCTGTTGATTACCTTCCAGCTCCAACAGACGTAGAAGCTATTAAAGGTACTGACGTTGACGGCGAAGAAGAAATCATCCGCCATTCTTCTGATGAAGAGCCATTCGCAGCTCTTGCATTCAAAGTAATGACAGACCCATTCGTAGGTAAGTTAACATTCTTCCGTGTGTACTCAGGTACATTAGAAGCAGGTTCTTACGTACAAAACTCTTCTAAAGGTAAACGTGAGCGTGTAGGACGTATCCTGCAAATGCACGCTAACTCTCGTGAAGAGATCGCAAAAGTATACTCTGGTGATATCGCTGCTGCTGTAGGTCTTAAAGATACTACAACAGGTGATACTCTATGTGACGAGAAAAACCTTGTTATCTTAGAATCAATGGACTTCCCAGAGCCAGTAATCTCTCTTTCTGTAGAACCAAAATCTAAAGCTGACCAAGATAAAATGGGTCAAGCATTAGCTAAACTACAAGAAGAAGATCCAACATTCCGTGCACATACTGACACTGAAACAGGTCAAACAATCATCTCTGGTATGGGTGAACTTCACCTTGATATCTTAGTTGACCGTATGAAACGTGAATTTAAAGTTGAAGCTAACGTGGGTGCTCCAATGGTATCTTACCGTGAAACATTCCGTAGCGAAGCGAAAGTTCAAGGTAAATTCTCTCGTCAATCTGGTGGTCGCGGTCAATACGGTGACGTAACGATCGAGTTCTCTCCAAACGAAGAGGGTAAAGGTTTCGAATTCGAAAACGCTATCGTTGGTGGTGTTGTACCTCGTGAATACATCCCTGCAGTAGAAGCGGGTCTACGTGACTCTCTTGACCGCGGTGTTGTTGCGGGTTACCCACTAATCGACATTAAAGCGAAATTAGTATTCGGTTCTTACCATGATGTTGACTCAAGTGAAATGGCGTTCAAAATCGCTGCATCTATGGCTTTAAAAGAAGCAGCTAAAAAATGTAACCCAGTAATCTTAGAGCCAATGATGAAAGTGGAAGTTGTAATTCCAGAAGAGTACCTTGGTGATATTATGGGTAACATTACTGCTCGTCGCGGTCGCGTAGAGGGTATGGAAGCTCGTGGTAACTCTCAAGTAGTACGTGCTATGGTTCCACTATCTGAAATGTTTGGATATGCAACAACTTTACGATCTGCTACTCAAGGTCGCGGTGTATTCTCAATGACGTTCGATCACTATGAAGAAGTACCAAAATCAATTGCAGAAGATATCATCAAAAAAAATAAAGGTGAATAATTGAAATTTCACCTTGCATCAAGTATAAATAATTTGTAAGCTATGATTGACTGACTATAGATGGGGCCCGTTTATAGTCGGCATCTTAGAATAAATAATTTCAAAAAAATAAAACATATCTCTGAGGAGGCATTTTCTAATGGCTAAAGAAAAATTTGACCGTTCAAAAACGCATGCTAACGTTGGTACAATCGGACACGTTGACCATGGTAAAACAACTTTAACTGCTGCTATCGCAACAGTTCTTTCTAAAAAAATGGGTGGTGCAGCTAAATCTTACGCTGACATCGACAACGCTCCAGAAGAAAAAGAGCGCGGTATCACAATCAATACTTCTCACGTAGAGTATGAAACTGCAACTCGTCACTATGCACACGTTGACTGCCCAGGTCACGCTGACTATGTTAAAAACATGATCACTGGTGCTGCACAAATGGACGGCGGTATCTTAGTAGTATCTGCTGCTGATGGCCCAATGCCACAAACTCGTGAGCACATCTTACTTTCTAAACAAGTAGGTGTTCCTTACTTAGTAGTATTCATGAACAAATGTGATATGGTTGACGACGAAGAATTATTAGAGTTAGTAGAAATGGAAATCCGTGACTTACTATCTGAATATGACTTCCCAGGCGACGATGTTCCAGTAATCAAAGGTTCTGCATTAAAAGCTTTAGAAGGCGAAGCAGAATGGGAAGAAAAAATCGTTGAATTAATGGACGCTGTAGACTCTTACATCCCAACTCCAGAACGTCAAACTGACAAACCATTCATGATGCCAGTAGAGGACGTATTCTCTATCACTGGTCGTGGTACAGTAGCAACTGGCCGTGTTGAACGTGGTCAAGTTAAAGTTGGTGACGTTGTAGAAGTTATCGGTATCGAAGAAGAAGCTAAAACTACAACTGTAACTGGTGTAGAAATGTTCCGTAAATTATTAGATTACGCTGAAGCTGGTGACAACATCGGTGCTTTATTACGTGGTATTGCTCGTGAAGATATCCAACGTGGTCAAGTATTAGCTAAACCAGGTTCAATCACTCCACACACTAACTTCAAAGCTGAAGTTTATGTATTATCAAAAGAAGAGGGTGGACGTCATACTCCATTCTTCTCTAACTACCGTCCTCAGTTCTACTTCCGTACAACTGACGTAACTGGTATCTGCATGTTACCAGAAGGCGTAGAAATGGTTATGCCTGGCGACAACATCGAAATGACTGTTGAATTAATCGCTCCAATCGCTTTAGAAGAAGGTACTAAATTCTCTATCCGTGAGGGTGGCCGTACTGTAGGCGCTGGCGTAGTAGCATCTATCCAAAAATAATTTTAGCTAATCGCTAATTTTCAAAAACACCTTGCAGGGACGCTTGCAAGGTGTTTTTTTGTACCCTTTATAGCGTAAAAGCATAATGTTTATTCAATATATGTATTTCATTTATATATCATGACTCTTGTATAATGAAACGTAAGAACAGGGGATTCTAATGAATTATTAGAAATGTTCATTTAAAAGGGGGATTTATAGTGACAAATTATGTGCAAGTGGGAAACTTACAAGTAGCAGAAGTATTATTTCAGTTTATTAATGAGCGAGTTTTACCGAATAGCGGAGTAGAGCAAACGGCATTTTGGAACGGATTTGATCAGCTTATTCATGAGCTGGCACCGGAAAATAAGGCATTGCTTGCTAAACGGGATACACTGCAAACACAAATTAATGAATGGCATAAAGGAAATAAGGGGAATTTCCAATTTGCCGACTATAAATCATTTTTAGAAGAAATCGGTTACTTAGAACCAAAAGTAGAAGATTTCAAAGTGGAAACAGAGAATGTGGATACAGAAATTGCATATCAGGCAGGTCCGCAGCTCGTTGTACCTGTTAGCAATGCACGTTATGCGATCAATGCAGCAAACGCACGTTGGGGAAGTTTCTATGATGCCCTTTATGGTACGGATGCTATCAGTAGTGAAGATGGTGCAGAAGCAGGCAAAGGTTATAATCCGATTCGTGGTAATAAGGTAATTGCGTATGCTAAAAAGTTTTTAGATCAAGCTGCTCCTTTAACAGCAGCTTCACATAAAGAAGCGACATCCTATAAAATTGTAGAAGGTAAACTAGTCATTACACTTACAAATGGTGAAACAACGTCATTGAATGAACCTGAAAAGTTAGTTGGCTATCAAGGAACGGCAGAACAGCCGACTGCAGTTTTACTGAAAAATAATGATTTACACATTGAAATTCAAATAGACCGTAACCATCTAATCGGAAAAGATGATGCAGCTGGTGTAAAAGATATTTATTTAGAGTCTGCAATCACAACAATTATGGACTGCGAAGACTCGGTAGCGGCAGTAGATGCAGAAGATAAAGTGGAAGTTTATGCGAACTGGTTAGGCCTAATGAAAGGCGACTTGACGGCAACTTTTGAAAAAGGCTCTAAAACCGTAACACGTACATTAAATCCTGACCGTGTATATACGGGAGTTAATGGTGAGACAGTAACATTAAACGGACGTTCGTTAATGTTTATCCGCAATGTAGGACACTTAATGACAAATCCGGCTATTTTAGATAAAGATGGCGGTGAAGTGCCTGAAGGAATAATGGATGGTGTCGTAACGAGCTTAATCGCGAAGCATGAAGTGATTGGCAATGGTCAGTATAAAAACTCGCAAAAAGGTTCTATTTATATCGTAAAACCGAAAATGCATGGCTCAAAAGAAGTAGCCTTTGCGAATAAACTGTTTGAGCGTGTAGAAGATTTAATTGGGTTGGAACGTTTCACTTTAAAGATTGGTGTTATGGATGAGGAGCGTCGTACATCACTTAACTTGAAAGCATGTATTCGTGAAGTGAAAAACCGGATCGTATTTATCAATACCGGATTCCTGGATCGTACTGGTGATGAAATTCATACATCGATGGAGGCAGGCCCAATGATTCGCAAAGGCGATATGAAAACTTCAACATGGCTTACTTCATATGAGAAATCGAATGTCATTGTTGGGTTAAATGCAGGCTTGCAAGGACGTGCACAAATCGGTAAAGGAATGTGGGCAATGCCGGACTTAATGGCGGATATGATTGAGCAAAAAATCAATCATCCGAAAGCAGGGGCAAATACTGCCTGGGTACCATCGCCGACAGCCGCAACGTTACATGCAACGCATTACCACGAAGTAAATGTAAAAGATGTTCAAAAAGGTATTGTGACATCGGAAGATTTACAGGATGCGATTTTGGAAATACCGGTAGCGGCAAATACAGACTGGTCACCGGAAGAAATTCAAAACGAGCTTGATAATAATGTACAGGGAATTCTAGGCTATGTTGTTCGCTGGGTAGAACATGGAGTGGGTTGTTCGAAAGTGCCGGACATTAATGATATTGGCTTAATGGAAGACCGTGCAACACTGCGTATTTCAAGTCAGCATGTAGCAAACTGGCTGCATCACGGAATTTGTACGAAAGAGCAAGTAGAGGAATCATTGAACCGCATGGCAAAAGTTGTTGATGAACAAAATGCCGATGATCCGGATTACTCGCCTATGTCAGCAAACTATGAAGGTTCCGTAGCATTCCAAGCGGCAAGTGAATTGATATTTAAAGGTTATAATCAGCCAAACGGCTATACAGAACCGATTTTACACAAAAAGCGTATTGAAGCTAAAGCAAAACAAAAAGTAAACGCGTAATTTTCTATGTGACTACTATTTCTTCTGAAATAGTAGTCTTTTTCATTTAAATGATAAAAATAAGTGCGGATTCACTTAATATATAGGTGAAATGGTATAATAGTCATAATATAGTAATTTAAGTAATAGGAAAGAAGAGGATCAAAATGCAAAACAGAATAGAATCCTTAGGTGCGCTTATTTCAATGATTTCAGTTATGAAAGAAGCAATTCCGACAGAATTATCAATTGCCGTATGTGATCTTGAAAAGTTTATAGCCTATTTCCCTGCAAAAGATTTAGATCTGAAAATACAAGTAGGTCAACAATTGAATCATGATGAACCGCTCATGATTGCATTGAAGAAAGGCCGACGTTTAGAAGCAGTTGTACCCGCGGATTATTATGGTTTTGAATTTATCGGAACTGCAACGCCATTATACGATCAAACAGGTAAAACCATTGGAGGAATTGCTGTCCAAGTAAGAAAGCATTCGGAATTAATAGAAATTTCCCAAGCAATAACGGGTTCTTTAACAAATGCAAATGAACAGATCGTAAATATAGCGGGTGGTTCTACAAGCTTAAAAGAGTCGGCAAATGAGTTACTGCAACAATCGAAACAGGCTGAAAAGAATGTTCAACACACTTCCGAAATTTTATCATTGTTGAAGCGTATGGCAGACCAAACGAATCTGCTCGGTTTAAATGCCGCAATAGAAGCTGCCCGTGCAGGCGAAAAAGGGAAAGGTTTTGAAGTCGTAGCGACGGAAATCCGAAAGTTTTCAAAAGAAACAATTGAATCTACACAAAAAATTAGAGAAACGATGGATCAAATCAACGAGGCTACACAAAAAATTACAACCTCCATTGCTCAAATTTCCACTATCGGAACATTACAGAGCGAGTCCATTCAACAAGTTTCCGATTTTGTGAAGGAAATTCAAGTAATGTCTACACAGTTAAATGAATATGCCAATAAATTATAAAATGGTTGCCTAGAGATACTGAAACTTTCTAGGCAACCATTTTATTTAGAAACGAATTCACGGGCAAGTTTAATAAATTCCCGTACTGCAAAAGGTAAGTATTTATTTTTCTTCCACGTAACCCCCAGCTCAAGATAAATCTCTTCTTCCTGAAAAGGGATGCATTTAATCGATGTGTAAGGGATTTTTTCAGCTAGCTTTTTCGGAAGCAGCGCAATCCCCAGTTTTGCCTGAACCATTTCGATAAATAAATCTTTTTGCGTTGTTTCACAGGCAATTGTAGGGAAGAATCCATGTTTTGAGCATTCCTCGATAATGCGGTCATATAAAATGAAATCTTTCCGGTAAATAATAAAAGTTTCGTTTGCCAGTTCACTTAGCTGGATCGTCTCCTTTATTGCCAAAGGGTGACTCTCATGGACGATTAACATTAATGGATCTTTTAAAAATCGGATCGTTTCCAAAGACTCGTTCGTCGAAGTCACACTGCATACTAATCCGACATCCAGTTCACCTGCTTCAATTTCCTGGCGTATGCGCTTTGTTCCGACTTCTGTTAATAAAATTTCGATATATGGATTAAGCTCTTTATAATAGCTGATTAATTTTGAAAAAAATTCGGCGCCTACGATTGGTGGTATCCCAATGCGAATTTGGCCTTTCTTTAATTCCATCAAATCCGTTAATTCGGAGCGCAGGTTTTGAAATGATTCAAGTACTTGCATCGAATTCACGAGAACGGCCTGACCGGCATCCGTCAGCTCAAGCTGTTTGGATGAACGGTAAAATAAAGGTACGCCCAGTTCTGACTCAAAGTTTTGAATTGCTTTACTAATGGATGGCTGTGATACGTGCAGGGTTGCCGCTGCCTTCGTAAAACTTAAATGCTTGGCTACTTCAACAAAGTATTCGATTTGGCGTAAGTCCATTTTTCTTTTCCACCTCTTCACCTGTAATTCCTTTAATTGAATTGATTATAGCAAAGTTTGTAACGGTTGGATTGCTTGTTTTTGTATAATGGGAGTATATAGAAGGAGTGATGTTCTTTGAAGGTACTATTAATAGAAGATGATGTCTCCATATTTGAATTGATAGGCGAACGATTAGCACAGTGGAATATACAAGTAATTGGACCGAAAGATTTTCAACATATAATGGTAACTTTTAATGAAGAAGAGCCTCAGCTTGTTATTATTGATATTCAATTGCCAGCATTTGACGGTTTCCATTGGTGTCGTGAAATAAGGGCAGTATCGAACGTCCCTATTTTATTTCTTTCCTCACGTGATCATCCAATGGATATGATTATGGCGATGCAAATGGGAGCGGATGACTTTGTGCAAAAACCTTTCCATACTGAAGTATTAGTCGCAAAAGTACAAGCGTTGTTGCGTCGTGCTTATAATTATCAGGAAACACAGCAAAGTGATTTTGAAAGATGGAATGGTGCCGAAATTCATTATGACCGCGCGACTGTTCATTATAAAGAGCAACAGATCGAGTTAACAAAAAATGAGCTGTTTATATTAAAGGTGCTGGTCAAGGCAAAAGGACAAATCGTCTCCCGTGATGAACTTATGCGTAAATTATGGGATGATGAACGCTTCGTAAATGATAATACATTAACGGTCAACGTAAACCGTTTACGCCAACGTTTAGAGGATATTGGTCTTTTCAATGTCATAGTGACGAAAAAAGGTCTTGGCTACATGGCGGTGAATGAATGATCCGTTTGTTTATAAGACAATATTTATCCGCCATCCTCTTTGTTATCCTGCTTCAGCTGCTGATGAATCTGATATTATTCCTCGACACTGGATTCCATGGGGTTTCTTTACTTTATTTAAACATTATCTGGTTTACACTTGTAGCAGGTTATTTCAGTTTACGCTATGTGAAAGACAGGAAGTTAATGAAGCCCTATTCGAAGTATAGTGGAACTTACTATGATGTTATTCATGAAGATTATAAAGAACAGCTCGCTGATAAGAATATAAAAATACAAGAACAAAAGCAGATCGTATTAGAAAGACAGGACGAGCTTTTAGCATGGGTTCATGAAATGAAGTCCCCATTAACAGCAATGCAGCTGTTGATGGAAAAAGTCGAGAATGGTGAAGTGAAGGAGCGCATCGAAAATGAATGGCTGCGCCTTTATTTATTATTAGATCAGCAGCTTCATGCAACACGTCTAATGACGATCGAGCTTGATAACCGTATTGAAAAAGTAAAGGTGAAGGATGTACTGATTCAGGAAATTAAAGCATTGCGCAGCTGGTGTTTTGAAAAGCAGCTCGCCATTGATCTGGAAGTGGATAATCTAACTGTACATTCAGATGCAAAGTGGCTAGGTTTTATCGTAAGGCAAATTTTATCGAATGCGGTTAAGTATAGCCATATCGGGGGAGAAATTAGAATATCATCTCAAATCGTTAAGGAGCAGGCAGTTCTTATCGTTCAAGATGACGGAATCGGTATAAAGCGTGAAGATTTGCCGCGAGTATTCCGGAAATCCTATACGGGAACAATTGGTCGTGAAACGAGTGCTGCAACAGGAATGGGGCTATACCTTGCTAAACAGGCAGCACAATCACTGCTTATTGTTCTGGCAATCGAATCAACAGAAGGGGCAGGTACCACTGTTAAGATTACTTTCCCTATTATGAATGACTATCAAAAAACGCTTGGAATGTGACGAACTTGTCACTTACCACGCGTTTTTGTCATGTAAATCAAACGATTTCAGGTAACGGAACATGTAGAATGAAAGTAACAAGAAAGGGTGGAAACGATGAGCATTTTAATCGCACGTAAAGTTCGAAAAACATATGGCAAGCGCTCTCTTGCACAGGAAGTTTTAAAGGGCATAGATTTGGAAGTGGAAAAAGGTGAATTTGTCGGTATTATGGGTGCTTCAGGCTCAGGCAAAACAACATTATTAAATGTACTGTGCTCCATAGACCAGGTGACAGACGGATTTGTTGAAATCAATGGACAAAAGCTCCAAGGAATGAAGGAGCGTACATTGGCGAAGTTCAGACGCGATGAACTCGGTTTCATCTTCCAGGATTATAATTTACTGGATACATTGACGGTAAAGGAAAATATACTGTTGCCGTTATCGCTCAGCTCTATTCCAAAAGCGGCGGCGGAGCAACGTTTACAGGAGCTCGTAACAATTTTAGGGATTGGTGATATTTTAACGAAATACCCGAATGAGATATCCGGTGGCCAAAAGCAGCGAACATCGGCAGCAAGAGCCCTGGTAACCAATCCATCACTTGTATTTGCAGATGAGCCAACAGGGGCACTTGATTCAAAAGCCGCTACAGCACTGCTCGATAATTTAGAGAAAATCAATAAAGCAAAAAACGCAACGATCATGATGGTAACACATGATGCCATTGCAGCAAGCTTCTGTTCGCGTGTACTGTTTTTAAAAGACGGACAAATTTATACGGAACTGTATAAAGGGGATAAATCGCGCAATGAATTTTTCCAGCAAATCTTGAATACGCAAAGTGTTTTAGGCGGTGAGCAGAGTGAAGCTTAGTCAGCTTGTTTTTAAAAGCATGATAAAGAATATGCGTCACTATTATTTATACTTTTTCGCACTCATTTTCAGTGTGACGCTGTTTTTCTCGTTTGTAACACTGCAGTATAATGAGTCGGTCATGGAAGCGACAAAAGCTAGCGGAACGGCAGCTTCAGGATTTGAAGCAGCATCTTATATGCTGTATTTTATCGTTCTGTTCTTCGTACTGTATGCCAATCACTTATTTATTAAGCGACGCAGCAAGGAAATTGGATTGTATCAATTGGTCGGTATGACAAAAGGGCTTGTGACACGACTGATCGCCTTCGAAAACATTCTATTATTTGCCGGAGCGGTAAGCGTCGGAATTTTATTAGGCTTTTTAAGTTCACGTTTATTTGCGATGATCTTACTGAAGCTATTAAAATTTGAAGCGGTTGTCACATTAAGTATCAATAAAGTCGCAGTTGTGAATACGTTAATCGTTTTTGGCATTCTGTTAGTAATTATTTTAATGCAAATGGCATTTATGGTGTACAGAACAAGTTTGCTTTCGCTATTTAACGCATCCAAGCAGGCAGACGAGCGTGTCAAACGCTTTAGCGTATTCCCTATGGTAATGGGTGCTATTGGATTAGCATTGATTATTTATGGCTACTATGAGAGTACGTTATTATTTACAGGACATACAACAAACTTATTTTTAAGCATGGTCATTATATTAGCGACGACAATCGGCGGAACTTACTTTGTCTTCCGCTATTCGGTTGCATTCATATTAAATCTGTTCCGTCTAAGAAAGAAAGGACATTTGAATTTAACCGATGTTCTGGCGCTTACACCAATTATGCACCGTATGAAGGGGAATGCTAAATCCCTGACACTCATTACTGTTATTACGGCAGTGTCTCTTGCCATCACGACTCTTTCCTACATTAGCTATTATTCGGCAAATAGTACTGCTGAAAATTCAGTACCAGCAGATTATATAATAGTAGATGGACGTGGAGATGCATTTATTAAAGAATTGAAGCAGAATGAGGTTGCATTTGAGGAAAAGACATTTAGACTAACAAGCGCACAATTTGATATGTCAAAAATTTTCTCTGGTGAATTGGTCGATATGCTTCAAGGCAATACAATGGCAGATGTGCTAATGATTCCGGTTTCGGACTACAAGCAGCTTGATCCTAATGCCCAGCTTTCCGAGAACGAAGCAATTATTGCCGGGTATAACGGCTTTCAGGCAAATATTATGCCGCTGGAAGCACCTTTGGATTTATCGTTCCTGCATCAAGAGCAACAATTTCCTTTGAAAATCAAGGAAGTTAACGAAACATCTGTTGTGGCATGGCGTATTACGGCAGGTGGCTTTGTTGTTATCGTTGAAGACCATGTGTTTGAACAGTTACAACAGCTAAACAAGGAACAAGCAATCGGCTACACAACACAAGAGCAGATATCGATTAACCTGGTTGATGCGGATGATGAAACCTACAAGCTCACGGAAAAGCTTTATAAACAAACGGGTGCGAATTTATTTGCTGAAGGTGAAGATGGCGGAGAATTGAATAAAATCAGTTCACAAAAAGCTACAGTTGAATACAATTTAAACCTTTATGGAACGACAATCTTCACAACGGCGTTTTTAGGTTTAGCCTTTTTACTGGCAACGGGCAGCATTTTATACTTTAAGCAAATGTCTGAAGCGGATGAAGAGATGGAATCCTATAAGATTCTTCGTAAAATCGGTTTTACACAAGAGGAGTTAACGCGCGGTATAATGATGAAACAGTTATTTAACTTTGGTGTTCCTCTACTGATCGGACTGTTGCACAGTTACTTTGCAGTTAAATCAGGCTGGTTTTTGTTCGGTACAGAACTGACAACGCCTCTACTTGTTACAATGGGATTATATATCACCATGTATATCATATTTGCTGCATTAACAATCAATTATTACAGAAAAATAATAAAACAGGCTTTATAATACTTCAAACCGTCAATTTTCTCTTATTTGACGGTTTTATTTTCTATCTATCCGTTGACTCACAATCAATTTTCTTGTAACTTTAACACATTAGTAATTTAGCAGACGAAAGTGAAGTGTACAACATGAATGCTGTTTTAATAGCGGTAGGAGTAATGCTTATTTTAAGCCTGCTGCGTATAAATGTAGTTTTATCCTTAACGATTGGGGCAATTATCGGTGGCCTAGTCGGCGGATTAGATATAACAGAGACAATCAAGGCCTTTGTTGACGGTCTTGGCGGGGGAGCAACAATTGCGTTAAGCTATGCACTGCTTGGTGGATTTGCACTCGCAATTTCTCGCACTGGTATACCTGAAGTATTAGTAAAAGCGATTTTAAAAATTGTACAGCGTGAAGGCGATTCCCAAAAGAAAGGGGCTGCCAAAGCATTAATCTTCTTAGTATTGCTGGCAATGGCAATCATGTCGCAAAACCTGATTCCGGTGCATATCGCATTTATTCCATTAATCGTACCGCCAATGATCAAAATTATGAACATGCTGCAAATTGACCGCCGTTTAATCGCATGTATTTTAACGTTCGGTTTAGTTATGCCTTATATGTTCATACCAGCAGGGTTCGGTTTAATCTATCAAGGAATTATTGTCGATCAGATGGCTATAGCGGGGCTTGACGTTGCTTTGAGCGATGTTCCTAAGGCAATGGCTATTGTAGCGTTAGGGATGGCTGTAGGGCTTGCAGGAGCCTTTGTTGCCTACCGTAAACCAAGACAATATGAAAACATCGAAATGGAAACAACGAATGATTTAAATAAAGAAGTAAATACATTACACATTATTTTTGCGGCTATCGCATTGATTACTTCTATAGTAGTACAAGTAATGACAGATTCAATGATTGTCGGGTCGATTGCCGGTATTCTCATTTTATATATTACTGGTGCACTGAAAGTTAAAGAAGCCGACCAGGTTCTATCGGATGGAATGCGTATGATGGCATTTGTCGGATTCGTTATGATATCAGCGAACGGGTTTTCAGCTGTTATCAATGCTACAGGGGATGTTGAAACACTAGTATCCGGTGCAATGGACATTTTCAACGGGAATGTAAGTATAGCAGTTTTAATTATGTTGATTGTCGGCTTAATCGTAACAATGGGAATTGGTTCTTCATTTGCGACGATTCCAATCATTGCAGCTATCTTTGTGCCAATCGCAATGGAACTGGGACTAAGTGAATTAGCTATCATCTGTTTAATCGGAACAGCGGGTGTTCTGGGTGATGCTGGTTCCCCTGCATCAGATTCAACATTAGGTCCGACAGCTGGTCTAAATGTCGATGGACAGCACAACCATATTTGGGATACATGTGTACCAACATTTATCTTCTATAATATTCCACAGATTATTTTCGGCTGGATTGCAGTCGTTTTCTTCCTATAGTAATAGTCGTCGCTTTCAGCAAATAGAAAGCGACGATTTTTTCGTTTTCTGAACCGTTAGTTTTCAGAATAATATATTTAAAACATATTACTCCCTTTTCAGTTGCTTTCATCGTCAGAAACTTATATACTAATAAACGGCTCAAAAAGAGCGAACCTATTTATAAAGAATAAAACATTATGAAAAGAATTTTGCTAAAAGACTTGCGAACTTCTTTTTTATTGTATATAATGTTGAATGTTGGTCTTTGACTGCGATGAAGCGAGAGGTTGCCGACACACCCGGCCGCTTTGCCATGGCGGTGTGTAGGAGAAATTTTCGTGGAGAATGTCTAGAAAATAGGCGAGAAGGAGGGAAAGTAATGGCAAAACAAAAAATTCGTATTCGTTTAAAAGCATATGATCACCGTATCCTTGATCAATCTGCTGAGAAAATCGTTGAAACTGCGAAACGTTCAGGTGCTGGAGTATCGGGTCCGATCCCACTACCAACTGAAAGATCTGTATACACGATCTTACGTGCGGTTCATAAGTACAAAGATTCTCGTGAGCAATTTGAAATGCGCACACATAAACGTCTTATCGACATCGTTAACCCGACACCACAAACTGTTGATGCGTTAATGAAGCTTGATTTACCATCTGGCGTTGATATCGAAATCAAACTTTAATGGTAAAAACAAATATAAAACTTTTTCTAAAATTTACAGGAGGTGTGACAAATGACTAAAGGAATCTTAGGTAGAAAAATTGGTATGACTCAAGTTTTCGCTGAAAACGGAGATCTTATCCCAGTAACAGTAATCGAAGCTACTCCAAACGTAGTTTTACAAAAGAAATCTGTTGAAACTGATGGCTACGAAGCGATCCAATTAGGTTTTGAAGACAAGCGCGTTAAGCTTTCAAACAAACCTGAACAAGGTCACGTAGCAAAAGCAAATACTGCTCCTAAGCGCTTCATCCGTGAGTTCCGCAACTTAGAAGCTGCGACTTACGAAGTTGGTCAAGAAGTCAAGGTTGAAATTTTCGCTGAAGGCGATGTAATCGATGTAACAGGTGTAACAAAAGGTAAAGGTTTCCAAGGTGTTATTAAACGTCACGGACAATCTCGCGGCCCTATGTCTCACGGTTCTCGTTACCACCGTCGTCCTGGTTCAATGGGTCCAGTTGCCCCGAACCGCGTATTCAAACAAAAGAAATTACCTGGTCAAATGGGTGGCACAGTTGTTACTATTCAAAACCTTGAAATCGTTAAGGTTGACGTAGAGCGCAACTTACTACTTGTTAAAGGTAATGTTCCTGGTTCTAAAAAAGCATTAGTAACAGTTAAAACTGCTATTAAATCAAAATAATTCTCTTAAAGAAAGGAGGAAACAGGAATGACAAAGGTTTCAGTACTTAGTCAAACAGGTGCTTCAGTTGGTGAAATCGAATTAAACGATGCGATTTTCGGAATCGAGCCAAACGAAGCTGTATTATTCGACGCTGTAGTTGCACAACGTGCTTCTTTACGTCAAGGTAATCACAAAGTTAAAAACCGTTCTGCAGTTGCTGGTGGTGGTCGTAAACCATGGCGTCAAAAAGGAACTGGTCGTGCTCGTCAAGGTTCGATCCGCTCTCCACAATGGCGTGGTGGTGGTGTTGTATTCGGTCCTACTCCACGTAGCTACTCTTACAAACTACCTAAGAAAGTTCGCCGTTTAGCAATTAAATCTGCTTTATCTGCGAAAGTATTAGAACAAAACGTAGTAGTACTTGATGCATTATCATTTGATGCACCAAAAACTAAAGATTTCAAATCAGTATTAGCTGCTTTAGAAATCAACAAAAAAGCATTATTCGTAACTGCTGAAGTTAACGAAAACGCTATTTTATCTGCTCGTAACATCCCTGGTGTTACAGTGTTAACAGCTGAAGGAATCAACGTATTAGACTTATTAGGTCACGATAAAGTTGTATTCACTCAAGATGCTGTAAAAAAAGTTGAGGAGGTGCTTGGATAATGGAAGCACGTGATATCTTAAAACGTCCGGTCATTACTGAGCGTTCTTCAGAAATTATGGCAGAGAAAAAGTATACTTTCGAAGTAGACACTCGCGCTAACAAAACTCAAGTTAAAGACGCTGTTGAAGAAATCTTCGGTGTTAAAGTTGAGAAAGTAAACGTAATGAACTACAAAGGTAAGTTCAAACGCGTTGGTAAATTCGGTGGATACACTAACAAACGTCGTAAAGCGATTGTTAAATTAACTGCTGATTCAAAAGAAATCGAGTTATTCGAAATCTAATTCTAAATTTATATAAGTAACCTTTAAGAAGGAGGGAATACAAATGGCGATTAAAAAGTATAAGCCAACCTCAAATGGTCGTCGTAACATGACGTCATCTGACTTTGCTGAAATCACTACTAATAAACCTGAAAAGTCTTTATTAGAACCGACTAAACGCAAAGCTGGTCGTAACAACCAGGGTAAAATTACTGTTCGTCATCACGGTGGCGGTCACAAGAAACAATACCGTGTTATCGATTTTAAACGTCTTAAAGACGGCATTCCAGGACGCGTTGCTACAATCGAGTACGATCCAAACCGTTCTGCGAACATCGCTTTAATTAACTATGCTGACGGTGAAAAACGTTACATCTTAGCTCCGAAAGGTCTTGAAGTAGGTCAAACTATTTATTCAGGTCCAGAAGCGGATATCAAAGTAGGTAACGCATTACCATTAGCAAACATTCCAATGGGTACAACAATCCATAACATCGAAATGAAACCTGGTAAAGGTGGACAATTAGTACGTTCAGCTGGTACTTCTGCGCAAGTATTAGGTCGTGAAGGCAAGTACGTAATCGTTCGTTTACAATCTGGTGAAGTACGTTTAATCCTTGCTACTTGCCGTGCAACAATCGGTCAAGTTGGTAACGAACAACACGAACTTATCAACATCGGTAAAGCAGGTCGTTCTCGTTGGTTAGGTAAACGCCCAACAGTACGTGGTTCTGTAATGAACCCTAACGATCACCCACACGGTGGTGGTGAAGGACGTTCTCCAATCGGACGTAAATCTCCAATGACACCATGGGGCAAACCAGCTCTTGGTTACAAAACTCGTAGCAAGAAAAATAAATCATCTAAATTTATTATTCGTGGACGTAAAAAATAATGTGGTAAAACTACGGTTCAGTTCGAGAGCCGTGGTCGTATCACGGAGGGAGGTTCCTAAATGGGTCGCAGCTTAAAGAAAGGACCTTTTGTTGATGACCACCTAATGAAAAAGGTGGAAGCACAAGAGGCTTCTGAGAAAAAACAGGTTATTAAAACTTGGTCTCGCCGTTCTACTATCTTCCCAAACTTCATCGGTTTAACAATCGCTGTATATGATGGACGTAAACACGTTCCTGTATACGTAACTGAAGATATGGTAGGTCATAAACTTGGTGAGTTCGCACCAACTCGTACTTATAAAGGTCACGGTGCAGATGACAAGAAAACAAGACGCTAATTTTGAGAGGAGGTAAATCCTAATGACACAAGCTAAAGCTATCGCTCGTACAGTTCGCATCGCTCCTCGTAAAGTACGTCTAGTAGTAGACTTAATCCGAGGCAAGCAAATTGGTGAAGCAGTTGCAATTTTACGTCATACTCCAAAAGCGGCGTCTCCAGTCGTTGAGAAAGTATTAAAATCTGCAGTTGCTAACGCTGAACATAACTATGAGTTAGATGTTAATAACTTAGTTGTATCTGAAATCTTTGTTGATGAAGGTCCAACATTAAAACGTTTCCGTCCACGTGCACAAGGTCGTGCGTCGGCAATCAACAAACGTACAAGCCACATTACAATCGTGGTATCTGAGAAGAAGGAGGTTTAATCCGTGGGTCAAAAAGTACATCCAATAGGACTACGTGTTGGTGTTATTCGTGACTGGGAGTCAAAGTGGTTCGCTGAGAAAGACTACGCTAACTTATTACACGAAGACATCAAAGTACGTAAATATATCGAATCTAAACTTAAAGATGCATCTGTATCTAAAGTAGAAATCGAACGCGCTGCAAATCGCGTAAACATCACTATTCACACTGCGAAACCAGGTATGGTTATCGGTAAAGGTGGTACGGAAGTTGAAAACTTACGTAAACACTTAACTGAAGTAACTGGTAAACGTGTGCATATCAACATTATTGAAATCAAACGTGCAGATCTTGACGCTAAATTAGTAGCTGAAAACATCGCTCGTCAACTTGAGAACCGCGTATCATTCCGTCGTGCTCAAAAACAATCAATCCAACGCACAATGCGCGCTGGTGCAAAAGGTATTAAAACACAAGTATCTGGTCGTTTAGGTGGCGCTGATATCGCGCGTGCTGAACACTATAGTGAAGGAACTGTTCCGCTTCATACATTACGTGCTGACATTGATTATGCACATGCTGAAGCTGATACTACTTACGGTAAACTAGGCGTTAAAGTTTGGATCTACCGTGGTGAAGTCCTTCCTACTAAAAAGAACTCTGTGGAAGGAGGCAAATAATATGTTATTACCTAAACGCGTAAAATATCGTCGTGAACACCGTGGTAACATGCGTGGAGAAGCGAAAGGCGGTAAAGAAGTATCTTTCGGTGAGTTTGGCTTACAAGCTACAACAGCATCTTGGATTACAAACCGTCAAATCGAATCTGCTCGTATCGCAATGACTCGTTACATGAAACGTGGCGGTAAAGTTTGGATCAAAATCTTCCCACATAAACCTTACACGAAAAAGCCTCTAGAAGTCCGAATGGGTTCTGGTAAAGGTTCTCCTGAAGGTTGGGTAGCAGTAGTAAAACCAGGAAAAGTAATGTTCGAAATTGCTGGTGTATCTGAAGAGGTAGCACGTGAAGCACTTCGTTTAGCATCACACAAACTTCCTGTTAAATGTAAGATCGTAAAACGTCAAGAAACTGGTGGTGAATCTAATGAAAGCTAATGAAATCCGTGACCTTGCCACTAACGAAATCGAATTAAAAGTGAAATCACTGAAAGAAGAGCTTTTCAACCTTCGCTTCCAATTGGCGACTGGTCAATTAGAAAACACAGCTCGCATCCGTGAAGTTCGCAAAGCGATCGCACGTATGAAAACTGTGATTCGTGAAAGAGAAATCAGTGCAAATAACTGATAAAGGAGGGTTTTAAGTATGACTGAGCGTAACCAACGCAAAGTTTACACGGGCCGTGTTGTTTCTGACAAAATGGATAAGACAATTACTGTTTTAGTTGAAACTCACAAAAAGCACAAGCTTTATGGCAAGCGTGTAAAATACTCGAAAAAGTTTAAAGCTCATGATGAGCAAAACACTGCGAATATCGGTGATATCGTACGTATCATGGAAACTCGCCCGCTATCAGCTACTAAACGCTTCCGTTTAGTTGAAGTTGTAGAAAAAGCGGTTATTATTTAATAACACATTTCGGAATAAAATATATTTCCGAAGGGAGGTAACCTAAGTGATTCAACAAGAAAGTCGTATGAAAGTTGCTGACAACTCAGGTGCACGTGAAGTTTTAACTATTAAAGTACTTGGTGGTTCTGGTCGTAAAACTGCAAACATCGGTGATATCGTTGTTTGTACGGTTAAGAAAGCAACACCAGGTGGCGTTGTCAAGAAAGGTGACGTTGTTAAGGCTGTTATCGTTCGCACAAAATCAGGTGCACGTCGTAAAGACGGTACTTACATTAAGTTTGATGAGAATGCTTGCGTAATTATCAAAGATGATAAATCACCACGCGGAACTCGTATTTTCGGACCAGTTGCACGTGAGTTACGTGATGGCAACTTCATGAAAATCGTTTCTTTAGCTCCAGAAGTTCTTTAATTTCATGACAGTACCAATCAAGGAGGTGCGACACATAATGCATGTTAAAAAGGGCGACAAAGTAAAAGTAATTACTGGTAAAGACAAAGGTAAAGAAGGCGTAATCTTAGCTGCTTTCCCTAAACAAGACCGAGTTCTTGTTGAAGGTGTAAACATCGTTAAGAAACACGTTAAACCTAACCAGCTTAACCCACAAGGTGGAATTGTATCTCAAGAAGCTGCAATCCACGTTTCGAACGTAATGCTAATCGATCCTAAATCTGGCGAGCCGACTCGTGTAGGTATTGAGATCAAAGATGGCAAAAAAGTTCGTGTTGCAAAAAAATCAGGTGTAGTAATCGACTAATAAGTAAATTGAGAAGGGAGGTACACACATGAGCCGCCTAAAAGAAAAATATTTAAACGAAGTTTCACCTGCTCTTATGAGCAAGTTCGAATATAAATCAGTAATGCAAGTTCCAAAAGTGGAGAAAATCGTAATCAACATGGGTGTTGGTGACGCTGTTCAAAACTCTAAAGCTCTTGATGTAGCTGTTGAAGAATTAACAACAATCACTGGTCAAAAACCAGTAGTAACTAAAGCGAAAAAATCTATCGCAGGTTTCCGTTTACGTGAAGGTCAAGCGATCGGTGCTAAAGTTACACTACGCGGTGAGCGTATGTATGAATTCCTGGATAAATTAATCTCTATCGCACTTCCACGTGTACGTGACTTCCGTGGTGTTTCTAAAAAAGCATTCGACGGTCGCGGTAACTATACATTAGGTGTTAAAGAGCAACTAATTTTCCCAGAAATCGATTACGATAAAGTTTCAAAAGTACGCGGTATGGACATCGTGATCGTAACTACTGCGAATTCTGACGAAGAAGCTCGCGAGTTATTAACACAGTTCGGTATGCCGTTCCAAAAGTAATAAAATAAGGAGGGCGAAGACGTGGCAAAAAAATCAATGATCGCTAAACAACAACGCACGCAAAAATTTAAAGTTCAAGAATATACACGTTGTGAACGCTGTGGCCGTCCACACTCTGTATACCGCAAATTTAAACTTTGCCGTATTTGTTTCCGTGAACTTGCATATAAGGGACAAATTCCTGGCGTTAAAAAAGCCAGCTGGTAATCCCCTAATTTGGGAAGGAGGTAAATTTTCATGACAATGACTGATCCGATTGCAGATATGCTTACACGCATTCGTAATGCGAACATGGTTCGTCACGAGAAGTTAGAGGTTCCTGCTTCTAACGTAAAGAAAGAGATCGCTGAAATTTTAAAGCGTGAAGGTTTCGTACGTGATGTAGAATATGTAGAAGACAACAAGCAAGGTATCATCCGTATTTTCTTAAAATACGGTAAAGAGAACGAGCGTGTTATCACTGGTCTAAAACGTATTTCTAAACCAGGTTTACGTGTATATGCTAAAACAAACGAAGTACCTAAAGTATTAAACGGTCTTGGTATCGCTTTAGTATCTACTTCAAACGGTTTATTAACTGACAAAGAAGCTCGCGCTAAACAAGTTGGCGGAGAGATCTTAGCATACATTTGGTAATTAGTAAGAAAAGAACGGAGGTGCAATATAAATGTCTCGCGTAGGTAAAAAAGTTATCGAGGTACCTGCTAACGTAACAATTGAAGTCGCTGCTGGCAACTTAGTTACTGTTAAAGGTCCTAAAGGCGAATTAACTCGTCAATTCAACCAAGATATGAAAATCGAGCAAGAAGGCAACACACTTTCTGTTGTTCGTCCTTCTGATTCTAAAGAACACCGTACAAACCACGGTACAACTCGTGCGTTACTAGCTAACATGGTAACTGGTGTTTCTGAAGGTTTCACTCGTACTCTAGAACTTGTTGGTGTAGGTTACCGTGCACAGTTACAAGGTACTAAGCTTGTACTAAACGTTGGTTACTCTCACCCAGTTGAGTTCACACCTGAGCAAGGTTTAGAGGTCGAAGTTCCTTCGAACACTAAGATCGTTGTTAAAGGTATTTCTAAAGAGCGTGTTGGTGCATTAGCATCTAACATCCGTGACGTACGTCCACCAGAGCCATACAAAGGTAAAGGGATCCGTTACGAAGGTGAATTCGTTCGCCGTAAAGAAGGTAAAACAGGTAAATAATGCGGCGTAAAACCGCATTAAATTTTGAAAGGAGTGACCACTGTGATTACGAAACAAGATAAAAATCAAGTTCGTAAAAAACGTCATGGGCGTGTTCGTTCTAAAATTTCGGGTACTGCACAACGTCCACGTTTAAACGTATTCCGTTCTAACAAGAACATCTATGCACAACTAATCGATGACGTAGCTGGCGTAACTTTAGTTTCTGCTAATACTCAAGAAAAAGCTTTCGAAGGTATGGGCTCAAACGTAGAAGCTGCTGCTAAAATCGGTGAAACAATCGCTAAACGCGCTGCTGAAAAAAATATTACTACAGTAGTATTTGACCGTAGCGGTTACTTATATCACGGACGTGTAAAAGCTTTAGCTGAAGCTGCACGTGAAAACGGCTTAGAATTTTAATAAGAAGGAGGGACATACTTCATGAGTCGCATTGACGCAAACAAATTAGAACTTGAAGAACGCGTAGTTACAATTAACCGTGTTGCTAAAGTTGTTAAAGGTGGTCGTCGCTTCCGCTTCTCTGCTCTAGTAGTAGTAGGAGATAAAAATGGTCATGTAGGATTTGGTACTGGTAAAGCCCAAGAGGTTCCAGATGCAATCCGTAAGGCTGTTGAAGACGCGAAGAAAAACTTAATCGAAGTACCACGCGTGGGTGGAACTACTCCACACTTAGTGCAAGGTCGCTTCGGTGCAGGTTCAATCTTAATCAAACCTGCAGCTCCTGGTACAGGAGTTATCGCTGGTGGTCCAGTACGTGCTGTACTTGAACTTGCTGGTATTACTGATATTCTTTCAAAATCTCTTGGTTCAAACACACCAATCAACATGGTGCGTGCAACTGTAGCAGGTTTAACTGAATTAAAACGTGTAGAAGAAGTTGCAAAACTACGCGGTAAATCAGTGGAAGAGTTATTAGGATAAGGGGGGGAATTATAATGGCTAAATTACAAATTACCCTTAATAAATCTGTCATTGGTACTAAACCTAACCAACGTAAAGTTGTTGAGGCATTAGGATTACGTAAAGTAAACCAAACTGTGGAACAAGCTGATAACGCTGCAATCCGCGGTATGATTACAAAAGTAGCTCACTTAGTTACTGTTAAAGAAATTTAATTTCAATTATACGAACAAGGAGGTGCCACCCAAATGAAACTTCATGAGTTAAAACCAGCAGAAGGTTCACGTAAAGTACGTAACCGCGTTGGTCGTGGTATCGGTTCTGGTAACGGTAAAACTTCTGGTAAAGGTCATAAAGGTCAAAACGCTCGTTCTGGCGGCGGCGTTCGCCCAGGATTTGAGGGGGGTCAAAACCCACTTTTCCGTCGTTTACCTAAACGTGGCTTTACGAACATTAACCGTAAAGAATACGCTATCGTTAACCTTGACGCGTTAAACCGTTTTGAAGATGGTGCAGAAGTAACACCTGCATTATTATTAGAAACTGGTATCGTGAGCAACGAAAAAGCTGGAATCAAAATTCTAGGTCATGGAACGTTAAGCGTTAAGCTTAATGTTAAGGCTCACAAATTCTCAGCTTCTGCAAAAGAAGCAATTGAGAACGCTGGCGGAACAACTGAGGTGATCTAATGTTTCAGACAATCTCTAACTTTATGCGCGTTCGAGATATACGAAATAAAATCATCTTCACACTTTTAATGTTAATCATTTTTCGTATCGGGACATTCATCCCGGTACCAAATGTTAACGCAGATGTATTAAAGGCAACTGATGAGTTCAGCTTAGTAGGTTTCCTTAATACGTTTGGCGGTGGTGCATTGGCAAACTTCTCGATCTTTGCGATGGGGATTATGCCGTACATTACAGCCTCAATCATTGTCCAGTTACTTCAAATGGATGTTGTTCCTAAGTTTGCAGAATGGGCGAAACAAGGTGATGTAGGTCGACGCAAGTTGGCTCAATTCACTCGTTACTTCACGATTGTATTAGCATTCATTCAATCTTTCGCAATGAGCTTTGGGTTTAACCAATTTTATGGCGGATCATTGATTACGGATACTAGTATTCAATCATACTTAACGATTTCAATCGTATTAACTGCAGGTACAGCTTTCCTATTGTGGTTATCTGAACAAGTTACTGCATATGGTGTTGGTAATGGTATTTCAATCATTATCTTCGCTGGTATCGTAGCTGCGATTCCTAACGCAGTAAACCAAATCTATGCACAACAAATTGATGGAGCGGGCGATCAATTGTTTATCAATATTGCCATTCTAGTTCTATTAGTTCTAGTGCTGCTTGCTGTTGTCGTTGGAGTTATTTATATTCAACAAGCGTTGCGTAAAATTCCAATTCAATATGCAAAACGAGTTGCTGGGAATTCACCTAAAGTTGGTGCACAGCAAACGCATTTACCGTTAAAAGTAAATGCTGCAGGGGTTATTCCGGTAATCTTTGCGGTTGCGTTTATTGTTACACCTCAAACTTTAGCAACTTTCTTTGGAGATAATAATGTAACAGCGTTTATTACGAACACGTTTGACTATACTAAACCTGTTGGTATGTTAATCTATGTTGCTTTAATTATCGCCTTCACATATTTCTATGCATTCATTCAGGTGAATCCGGAAAATGTGGCAGACAACTTGAAAAAGCAAGGTGCTTATATCCCGGGTATCCGCCCAGGTAATGACACTCAAGCTTACTTAACAAAAGTTCTTTATCGTTTGACATTAGTTGGAGCTTTATTCTTAGTAGTTATTTCAGTAATGCCGATTTTATTCATTAACTTCATGAACCTGCCGGCTTCGGCTCAAATCGGGGGAACAAGTATGATTATCGTAGTCGGTGTTGCACTTGAAACGATGAAACAGTTAGAGTCACAATTAGTGAAGCGTCATTATAAAGGCTTTATGAAATAATGCAGGTTTAGGAAACATTCTCGTTTCCTTACCGGCTTATGCTATAAAGGGGAGTATTACGTATGAATATCGTTTTAATGGGTCTTCCAGGTGCCGGTAAAGGTACTCAGGCTGACAAAATTGTTGAGAAGTACGCAATCCCTCATATTTCTACAGGCGATATGTTCCGTGCCGCTATTAAAGAAGGTACAGAATTAGGTTTACAGGCCAAATCATTTATGGATCAAGGTGCATTAGTACCCGATGAAGTAACGATTGGTATTGTTCGTGAACGTCTTTCACAACCAGACTGCGAAAAAGGTTTCTTATTAGATGGATTCCCACGTACGGTTCCTCAAGCTGAAGCTTTAGATAGCATCCTTGAAGAATTAGGGCGCCCAGTTGAGCATACAATTAATGTTCAAGTTGAAAAAGAAGAGTTAATCGCACGTTTAAGTGGTCGTCGTATTTGTAAGACTTGTGGTACATCATATCATTTAGTGTTTAACCCACCAAAAGTGGATGGCATTTGTGATAAGGATGGCGGCGAGTTATACACGCGTGCAGATGATAATCCTGAAACTGTTACAAACCGTCTGGAAGTAAATATGAACCAAGCACAACCTTTACTTGATTTCTACGAAGCAAAGGGAGTACTTACAAATATTAATGGACAGCAAGAAATTTCAAAAGTATTTGCTGATCTTGATGCTCTATTGCAGGGCAGCCGCAGCTGATATCCGTCCGGGCGCTAGACAGCTTCCGCGGTAGTCATGCGGAGGCAACAACGAAACATAATTTTTTGAGAGTTGCAAAAGCATATTGTGCCCGGTATATACTATAAAGGTTGAGCACTAAATTAGTGTGATGACATCTTTGTAACGTATAATGGGTTTCGTGGAAGCATCTGTGTAACGGGTATGAATCTCTCATCAAGACATTCCGGCTATCGTGTTAACATAAGGATGCGGTTCCTTATAGGATACTGTTTCCATGGATTGTGTGAAGCGAAACCAGACGAGCGTCTTATTCTACATCTCTCATGCAATCCAAACCATATGTTGAAACGAGTTGCTTCTTAATTAGGAGAAACAGTTGCAAGAGCTCGCATGAGTTTTTTGATATAAGCATATAGAAGGGAGTCGAGAAGATGGCGAAAGACGATGTAATTGAAGTCGAAGGGACAGTTCTTGAGACTTTGCCAAACGCGATGTTTAAGGTAGAATTAGAAAATGGGCACACTGTGCTTGCACACGTATCTGGAAAGATCCGTATGCACTTTATCCGTATCCTACCTGGAGATAAGGTTACTATTGAGTTATCTCCTTATGATTTAACTCGCGGTCGTATCACATACCGTTTTAAATAATCTTTTGCACTCCGGACTATTAAGGAGGTTAGGTTAGATGAAAGTGAGACCATCTGTGAAACCGATCTGCGAAAAATGTAAAGTAATTCGCCGACGCGGTAAAGTAATGGTAATCTGTGAAAATCCTAAACACAAACAAAAACAAGGATAATTAATCAAGGAGGTGCACTAACGAATGGCACGTATTGCTGGTGTTGATATTCCTCGCGACAAACGCGTTGTAATTTCATTAACATACATTTACGGTATTGGTAAAACTACTTCTCAAAAAGTATTAGCAGGTGCAGGTATTGACGAAAATACTCGCGTTAAAGACTTAACAGAAGATCAATTAAACCAAATCCGTGAACAATTAGATTCATACAAAACTGAAGGTGACTTACGTCGTGAAGTTTCTTTAAACATCAAACGTTTAATGGAGATTGCTTCTAACCGTGGTATCCGTCACCGTCGTGGTTTACCTGTTCGTGGTCAAAATACGAAAAACAATGCGCGTACGCGTAAAGGTCCACGTAAGACTGTAGCGAACAAGAAAAAATAATTAAGTAAAGGAGGTTCCTTCTTAACATGGCTCGTAAACAACAAACTCGTAAACGTCGTGTGAAAAAGAACATCGAATCTGGTGTTGCTCACATCCGTTCTACATTCAACAATACAATCGTAACGATCACTGATATGCAAGGTAACGCATTATCTTGGTCTTCAGCTGGTGCTTTAGGTTTCCGTGGTTCACGTAAATCAACTCCATTCGCAGCTCAAATGGCTGCTGAAACAGCTGCAAAAACTTCAATGGAACATGGTTTAAAAAACATTGAAGTAACAGTTAAAGGTCCTGGTTCAGGTCGTGAAGCTGCAGTACGTGCACTTCAAGCTGCTGGATTAGAAGTAACTGCTATTAAAGACGTTACTCCAGTTCCTCATAACGGTTGCCGTCCGCCAAAACGTCGTCGTGTGTAATGGGTGCAGCTTAGAAGTTTAATTACTTCTACGTACATCATGTTACTTTGTACAAAAGTCTTGTGCATTTTATAGTCTAACTTAGATTAACAACTATGATGATAAGAACCTATACATTAGATGTTTTGAAGGAGGGTAAATTGGAATGATCGAAATTGAAAAACCAAAGATTGAAACAGTGGAGATTAGCGAAGATGCCAAATACGGCAAGTTTGTTGTAGAACCGCTTGAACGTGGTTATGGTAATACTTTGGGAAATTCTCTACGTCGTATCCTTCTGTCTTCATTACCTGGAGCTGCTGTTACGTCAATTCAAATTGACGGCGTATTACACGAATTCTCAACTGTAGAAGGCGTTGTAGAAGATGTCGCTTCGATTATCTTAAACGTGAAAAAGCTAGCTTTAAAAATCTACTCTGACGAAGAAAAAGTTATTGAGATTGATGTAAAAGGTGACGGAACGGTTACTGCAGCTGACATTACACATGACAGTGATGTAGAAATTTTAAACCCAGATCTATATATCGCAACAATCGCTAAGAACGGTCATTTACGTATGCGTATGTACGCACAACGTGGCCGTGGTTATACTCCTGCTGATCAAAACAAACGTGAGGATCTTCCTATCGGCGTGATCCCGATCGACTCTATTTACACTCCAGTTTCACGCGTCAACTTCCAAGTAGAGAACACTCGTGTTGGACAAAACTCTGACTACGACAAGTTATCACTTGATGTATGGACAGATGGAAGCATCGGTCCTAAAGAGGCGATTTCACTTGGAGCGAAAATTTTAACTGAACACTTAAATATCTTCGTTGGCATGACGAACGAGGCACAAACTGCTGAAATCATGGTCGAAAAAGAAGAAGACCAAAAAGAAAAAGTATTAGAGATGACTATCGAAGAACTTGATCTTTCTGTTCGTTCTTACAACTGCTTGAAGCGTGCTGGTATCAATACGGTACTAGAATTAGCCAACAAGTCAGAAGACGATATGATGAAAGTACGTAATCTTGGTCGTAAGTCTCTTGAAGAAGTTAAGCATAAGTTAGAAGAGCTTGGTTTAGGATTACGTAAAGAAGACTAAGCGAAAAATTATAAAATTTAGCTAGATCAGATATATTTAAAAGGAGGGAAACGTCCATGGGTTACAGAAAACTTGGTCGTACAAGTTCTCAACGTAAAGCATTATTACGCGACTTAGCTACTGATTTAATCATCAACGAGCGCATCGAAACTACTGAAGCGCGCGCTAAAGAAACTCGTAAAGCTGTTGAGAAAATGATTACTTTAGGTAAACGCGGAGATTTACACGCTCGTCGTCAGGCAGCATCATTCATCCGTCGTGAGCTAGTAACAGTTGGAGAAGGCGAAGAAGAAAAAACTGTTTTCGCACTTCAAAAATTATTTGACGATATCGCACCTCGTTATGCGGAGCGTCAAGGTGGTTACACTCGTATTCTTAAAGTAGGTCCTCGTCGTGGAGACGGCGCACCAGTAGTAATTATCGAATTAGTTTAATTCTTAATAACATACAGGTGGAAAAGGGGTGTCCGGTTCACCGGTTGAACCCGCACCCCTTTTTTATATAAACAAAATTGATTTATACGACATAATAAAGCTGAGCGTTATGATGAGCGGAGTATTTTATATACTGGCGTCTCGTTTAGCTCTCCGCACCTCATTCAACGAATTTTCGGGCTTGAGCACCCGTAAATTTTGTAAATGTAACGACAAGCGCATTTCTCTGAATGAGGTGCGCGCTTTTTTATTTATGGAATGAAGGGTTGAGCCCCTAAATTCCCTATACATATGCAAACATAAAGTACGTTTAAATAGGTGGCCGTTCGCGCAAAACTTGTTTGAAAACGTGCTTTATTTTTATATAGGTATCATTTCCTGGGAAATTCAAATTAACAATATAATATGTCATACTTAAGCGAAGCAGAGGGGAGATTAGCTGCGTATGAGTGAAATTTTATCATTTAATCAAGTAACCTATTCATATACACCGGAAGAACCTCAAACTCGAAATGCGGTAGAGGATGTTTCCTTTGTCATTAACAAAGGGGAATGGATTACGATTGTCGGTCATAACGGCTCCGGAAAATCGACGATGGCCAAATTGATGAGTGGTCTTCTAATACCACAGCAAGGCGAAGTCCGTATTAAACGTGAGCTTCTTACAGAAGAGAATATATGGGATATTCGCTCGCAGATAGGTATTGTCTTTCAAAATCCGGACAATCAGTTTGTCGGGGCGACTGTGCAGGATGATGTTGCTTTCTCGCTTGAAAACAACGGTGTTCCGCATGAAGAGATGGTTAAACGTGTGCACAATGCCCTCAGACAAGTGAAGATGGAAGAGTTTATCAACCACGAGCCACACCATTTATCGGGCGGACAGAAGCAGCGTGTCGCTATTGCAGGAGCATTGGCAATGCATCCGCAAATATTAATATTGGATGAAGCAACATCTATGCTGGATCCTCAAGGTCGTGAAGAAGTGTTAACAATCGTGGAAGCACTGCGAAAAGAAATTGGACTTACGGTATTGGCGATCACACATGATCTTGAAGAAGCTTTACTGGCAGACCGCATTATTTTTATGAATGCCGGCAAAAAATACGCTGAAGGAACGCCTGAGGAGATTTTTGCATTGGGTGATGAACTTGTACAGTTTGGTTTGGATATGCCGTTTGCGATGAAAATGACGAAGCTGCTACAGGCACAAGGTGTACATCTTGTAGGACAACATATGACAGAAGAAGAGCTGGTGAATGACTTATGGACATCCAACTTCAACAAGTAAGCTATGCCTATGCAAAAGGCACACCATTTGAAAAGAAAGCTTTACATGAGGTTGACTTAACAATTAAAAGTGGAACATTTCAGGCGATTATCGGACATACAGGATCAGGGAAATCAACAATTCTCCTGCACTTTAACGGATTGTTAAAACCTTCGAGCGGTACCGTGAAAATCGGAGACCGATTGATTGAAGCAGGAAAAAAGGCAAAAGACTTAAAGACAGTGCGTCAAAAGGTAGGCATCGTGTTTCAGTTTCCTGAGCACCAGCTTTTTGAAGAGACTGTATTAAAGGACATTATGTTTGGCCCGATGAATTTTGGGGTGTCTGAGGAAGAAGCGGAAAAACGGGCGCGTGAGCTAATCTTATTAGTAGGATTGCCGGAAGAAATACTGGACAAATCCCCATTTGACCTATCTGGTGGTCAAATGCGCCGTGTCGCCATTGCAGGAGTACTGGCAATGGACCCTGAAGTAATCGTTTTGGATGAGCCAACAGCGGGTCTTGATCCACGTGGTCAAAAAGAAATTATGGACTTATTTTATAAGCTACATAAAGAGCGCGGTTTAACAACGATACTCGTTACACATAGTATGGAGGATGCGGCACGCTATGCAGATGCTGTTGCAATAATGCATGAAGGACGCTGTGTGTTGACCGGAGATCCGCGTGCAATTTTCAGCGATCGTCAAACACTTGCCCAATTTCGTCTGGAGCCGCCACGTATTGTTCGCTTTCAGCATCAGGTCGAGAAGATGATGGGGAAACCATTGGCGAAAGTATGCTTAACTGAAGAAGAGCTTGCCGTGGAAATTGGACAGGCAATTCCAAAGGGGCGTGAACAGCAATGATGGAAAAAATGATATTTGGGCGCTATATACCAGGAAATTCATTTGTGCATAAGCTGGATCCGCGTTCAAAGCTGCTTTTTGTTTTTGCCTTTATTATCGTCGTCTTTTTTGCCAATAATGCAGTAACCTATGCGCTGCTTTTGGCGTTTACATTACTCGTTATTCTACTTTCGAGAATCCGCCTTTATTTTCTAATCAACGGTTTAAAACCCGTCATATTTTTAATGCTCTTTACTTTGATTTTGCATTTGTTTATGACGAAGGAAGGGCCTGTATTAGTTGATCTTGGCTTTATGAAAATATACGAAGAAGGTTTACGACAAGGGATGTTCATATCCATGCGCTTTTTAATGCTCGTATTTATGACATCAATCTTAACGTTAACGACTTCCCCTATTTCAATTACGGACGGTCTGGAAGTACTGCTCAATCCATTTAAAAAGCTGAAGCTGCCTGTACATGAACTTGCATTAATGATGTCGATTTCTTTACGTTTCATACCAACGTTAATGGATGAGACGGATAAAATAATGAAAGCGCAGATGGCCCGTGGTTCGGATTTAAGTGCAGGACCGATTAAAGATCGTCTCAAGGCAGTTGTACCGTTGTTAGTACCGCTCTTTGTCAGTGCATTTAAACGTGCAGAAGATTTAGCGACTGCGATGGAAGTGCGAGGCTACCGCGGAGGCGAAGGACGTACAAAATACCGTCAGTTAAAATGGATGGGAAGAGATACGGCTATTTTAGTCATACTTGTATTATTAGGCGTCCTTTTATGGATGCTGCGCAGTTAGAGGAGTAAAAACATGGTGAGATTAAAAGCAACGATTAGCTATGACGGTACAGGATTTGCCGGATATCAGGTGCAGCCGGGTGAGCGCACAGTACAGCTTGAAATCGAAAAAGTATTAACAAAAATGCATAAAGGGACACACGTAAAAATTACAGCGAGCGGCCGTACAGATGCGCGTGTCCATGCAACAGGCCAGGTAATACATTTTGATACAGCTCTTGCGATTCCCTCTGATAAATATCAAAAAGCATTAAATGTCCAATTGCCGCGTGATATTCGTGTACTTCATATGGAACAGGTAAGGGAAGACTTCCATGCACGCTATGATGTATGTGGCAAGCGTTACCGCTATATTTGGGATTGCCGCGCTGTTCAAAGCCCGTTTAGAAGACATTACGCAGTCGAAACAGGCGGAGTGAAGCCGAATGTAGAAGCGATGCGTGAAGCAGCCCAAGCAATTGTCGGGACACATGACTTCAGTTGCTTTTGCGCGGCAAATACGAGTGTAGTGGATAAAGTGCGTACGGTTGAAGCACTGGAGCTTGCCTGGCATGGGGAAGAGCTGCATATGACCATTAGCGGCAACGGCTTTTTATACAATATGGTACGGATCATTGCAGGGACATTGTGGGAAGTGGGCATCGGAAAAAGGGAAGCAGCGTCACTGGAAAAGGCAATCGCTTCAAGGGACCGTGCACAAGCAGGTAAAACAGCACCAGCACATGGTCTGTATTTGGAACAAGTTTTTTATCAAGATTTATAAAAATTTATTTGAAAAAATTTTCCTCTTCACTATAAAAACCTAGAGAAATCGGCTTGTGAAAAGGGTTAACAACCTCTCCAGGTGTTCAATTAAATATCTTGACTTTAAACGCGATCCAGTATATGATGATGTATGGTATTTTCATTACCACCACAATAATAAGCCCCGAAACTTATAAAAGTGTATATAATGAAAAATAACGGTAATTCATATCGATTAGGAGGATACAAACATGCGCACAACTTTCATGGCTAAAGGTCAAGAAGTAGAACGTAAATGGTTAGTAGTTGACGCAGAAGGCCAAACGTTAGGTCGTTTAGCTTCTGAAGTAGCTTCTATCTTACGCGGTAAACATAAACCAACATTCACACCAAACGTTGATACAGGAGATCATGTGATCATCATCAACGCTGATAAAATTGAGTTAACAGGTAACAAATTACAAAAGAAAATTTACTACCGTCATACTCAATTCGCTGGTGGTTTAAAACAACGTACAGCTGGTGAAATGAAGGAAAAATACCCAACTCAAATGCTTGAGTTAGCAATTAAAGGTATGCTTCCAAAGAACTCTTTAGGTCGTCAAATGTTCACTAAATTGAACGTTTACACTGGTTCTGAACATCCACATGCTGCACAAAAACCAGAAGCTTACGAGTTACGTGGTTAATCAATAAACTATAATAGGAGGAAATAACTTTGGCACAAGTACAATATATCGGCACAGGTCGCCGTAAAAGCTCAACTGCTCGCGTACGTTTAGTACCAGGCGAAGGTAAAGTAGTAATCAACAACCGTGATGTTTCAGATTACCTACCATACGAAACTTTACACTTAATTATCAACCAACCATTAGTAGCTACAGAAACTAAAGGTTCATATGACGTTCACGTTAACGTAAACGGTGGTGGATTCACAGGTCAAGCTGGAGCAATCCGTCACGGTATCGCACGTGCATTATTACAAGTTGATCCAGACTTCCGCCCAGCTTTAAAAGCAGCGGGTCTATTAACTCGTGATTCACGTATGAAAGAACGTAAAAAACCAGGTCTACGCGGCGCTCGTCGTGCACCTCAGTTCTCAAAACGTTAATCTATACGATTATTATTTTGCGAAACTACAAAACCCTTTCTTGGAATTATCCGAGAAAGGGTTTTTTCTTTATTCATTTGCAAAGCCGTTTGTCGCATGAAGTTTTCCTTTAATTTTTGAAAGAGGCAAATGAGTACCGCTTAGCCACGATTTAAAATCAATCACTACAGGCAGTGCATCGCCACCTAAAGCAAAAATACATTTCCCTTCACCCGGTAAATAGCCAACCGTATGGAGAGTCCCATCCCATGCACCGTATTTTGTCGCAAAGACGCCATTTTCGATACCATTCAATAATGTATATGCCTTTTCAAAACTAAGTGGATTTGCCTGGGCACTCGAAATAATATGTTCACGCGCTAAGGAATCTTCTGTTCGGTACCGGTTTTCTTCTGTCAGCACTTTAAAGTGATTCGTACAGGCTGCTGCGTCGCGCACGGCCACATTGCGCGGAGATGCTTCTACTGCCACCATCGTTTGCTTCGCATCCAGTAATACATAATTAAATGAATGCTTATGGGGAATATCTTTTAACAGTGAAATGCCCTCTTCAACAGTAGCGCAACGTTCAAGTAAAAGACGCGCAATCATATTGCACACAAAGCCATCCGCACTGTTTTTCGTATTGACAAAGTTATAACCGACGACAAGTCCTTTTTCATTCATTCCATCCATACGACCTGTAATTTGCATTGAAGGACCGAGTGCCGCGTAGCCACCGTCAGTTGGAGCATATAGCACAAAGCGTCCATCATAGCTTTTAGGGTCATTATCATAGTTTCGGATCATATAAGAAGGACTTGTCGTAATCGAGCAGCCACTTTTTCTATGTGCGGCATAATAGCCTCCATAATGGAGTAAAGCCTGTTCTTCTGTATAACCAAGTGTATAAGCGAGCCCTTCAATTTCCTCTATTATTCCTGGAGCGAAACGGGCTAATAGTTGATTAACATATGATTTATCTATAGAAAATCTATGATCCAGTTGTTTATAAAGTTCTTCTCTATTAGAAAAAAGCGGAGAGTTCTTTAAAAGCTCTCCCTGATATATACCAAATTCATAATGCGATCCTCTAAATTGTATAATATCGCTCGTCACGTTTTTCAATTTTATGTACCCCTTTAATGAAACTGTTTGTTTTATAGTAACGATATTTAAAGAGCAAACAAAATAAAACGGTTTGAAAAAAGTACTTCTCCTGAGTACTTTACCGGGAGTGTTACTTTTGTATACAATAGTATACGATAGTATTCAAAAGGGATGGGGTGATAAATTTGAAATCAGAAGGTAGAAGGAGACACCGAGGAGAAGGAGAACATAGTATTCGCCGTCCAAAGGGTGCCCAAACTTTCCGTCGTGGGCGTGCATTGGAGTTTTACCGCCAACTCGAAATGAAGCGTTCAACTTTGAAACAACAGCTGGAGTCTACGGAATTGCAGTCGATTCATTCTGTCATTGCAGGAGAACTGAAAGCGACTGAAGCAATTATGAATGATTTTGTAGGGTTGTTCCAATTAAATGAACTGTTGGAAGAAACAAAGCCAACAGAAGAGGATTAATTTTTCACAACATAAGGAAGTGAACTTGTTTAATGCAAGCAGTATGGAAACTCTCAAAATATATTAAGCCATATATATTATTTGCGATCATCGCTCCCGTAATGATGGTTATTGAGGTAAGCATGGATTTACTGCAGCCTACAATATTACAGCATATTATCGACGATGGGATTGCTCAAAATGATACGTCATATATTGTGAAAATGTTTGGCTTAATGATAGCGACATCTTTAATCGGTTTAATCGGAGGTGTAGGGTGTTCGATTTATGCGTCACGGACGGCTGTTAACTTTTCAACCGATCTACGTCTCGATTTATATGAAACGATTACGTATTTTTCAAATAGCAGTAAAGATAAATTTACGCTCGGAAAGCTTGTTACGAATTTAACGAGTGATATGGAAATGCTTCAGCGTGCACTGACGATGTTATTAAAAATATTTGTCCGTGGACCGATGATGTTTATCGGGGCCATCGTCATTGTCTTTATTACAGCGCGCGAATTATTTCCGATTTTGTTGGTCGTTGTGCCGATTTTGGCATTTTGCATGTACTACTTTACGGCACTATCAGGCAAGCTTTTTCATAAAGTGCAAAAGGTTGTCGACGTAGTAAATACGAAAGTCCAGGAAAACTTGGCAGGTATTCGGGTCATTAAGGCTTACAACCGGAAAAATCATCAGATCGAGCAGTTTACCGGAGTAAACACACAACTGATGAAGCGCAGTATGGCAGCTGATCAAATTATAGGCGTACTTGCACCGCTTACAATGTTTGTCGTGAACTTAGGTATAGTAGCAGCACTTTGGATGGGTGCGATCAAAGTAGACAACAATACGTTACAAGTTGGGGTTATTCTGGCCTTTATCAACTATTTAATGATGGTCATGCAGGGGCTGATGAGTTCTTCGATGGTACTTGTACAGCTGGCACGTGCAATACCAAGCGCGGGGCGAATCGTAGAAGTGCTGGAAGAGACAACAGACTTAACGGGTCCTTCAAAACCGGTGGGAAAAGAAATTCAAGGAAGTATAAGTTTCGAAAATGTAAGCTTCTCCTATTTAAAAGAAACAGAATCGGTATTGAAAAATATTAGCTTCGACGTGAATGCGGGAGAAACCCTCGGCATTATCGGAATGACAGGAAGCGGGAAATCGACATTAGTTAAAATGATTCCGCGCCTGTTTGATCCTGACAGTGGTGTAGTAAAAATTGATGGGCTACCGATCGGGAACTATTCATTGGAACATTTACGCCAGTCAATCGGTTTTGCGCCACAAAAAGCTACACTGTTTTCGAAAACGATTGCCGACAACTTACGCTATGGCAAAACCGGTGCAACTACAGAGGAAATTTTGCAGGCATTGCAATCAGCAAACGCCAAGGAGTTTGTCGATAAACTGGATGCAGGGACAGACCACTTGCTCACACAAGGGGCAACAAACTTATCAGGCGGGCAAAAGCAGCGTTTGGCAATGGCGCGGTCATTTATCCGTAAACCAAGTATTTTGATTTTGGATGATGTGACAAGTGCGGTTGACAGTATTTCTGAAAAAACGATTCAACGGGCGATTGAAGAACAATTTAGTAATGCCACAAAAGTGATTGTCTCATCTAAAATCTCTTCAATTCGTCATGCCGATCAAATACTCGTAATGGATGACGGAAAAATTGCCGCAGCAGGGACACATGAGCAATTATTGCAGGAAAGTCCATTATACCAAGAGATGGCGAAAACACAGGCAGAAAAAGGGGTGACCTTAAGTGAATAAACATCAAGGGGAACCGCCTACACCAATGAGGCATCCAGGTGGTCGCTTTACAGGTCCGGTTGTGAAGCCGAAAAATCAAAAAGAAACACTGCTGCGTATTTGGAGCTATTTACGCATACAAAAGGTAGAACTGATCAGTGTTGTCATTTTCGTTATTATTAGTACATTGCTAAGCTTAGTCGGCCCATTTCTGATCGGGAGAACAATCGATGATTATATTGTGAAGCTCGATGTTCCAGGTGCGATTCGGATGGCCCTTATTTTAGCCGGCGTCTATATCGCGTCATCGTTACTGACTTGGCTTCAAACCTTTGTCATGATTCGTGTTTCACAAAAGACGATTCGCAGGTTGCGACAACAATTGTTTGAACAGTATCAGTCATTGCCGCTCGCCTTTTACGACAAAAGACAGCAGGGCGATTTAATGAGCCGGATGACAAATGACATCGAAAACTTAAATGCCGCTTTGTCACAGAGTGTCATTCAAATCGTTTCAAGTTTCTTAACGATTGTCGGAACGGCCTTTGCCCTCTTTTATTTAGATTGGCGATTAGCGCTTGTTACGCTCATTATTATTCCGCTCATCGTTTATGCGACAAAGCAGATTATTAAACGAAGCAGTGTGAACTATAAGGCACGTCAACGGGATTTGGGCAATTTAAATGGGTATATTGAAGAAACCATTTCAAACGCGGATATTATTACGCTTTTCGGTCAGGAAAAATCAACGCTTGCTGAGTTTAAAGAGGCCAATGAGCGATTGCGCGGTTCGGCAATGCGAGCCGATATAATTTCCGGCTTCATGGGTCCAATCAATAACTTCATGAACAATTTAGGTTTAAGTCTTGTAATAGGCGCCGGTGCAATCATGGCAGTAACAAGCGGACTAACAATCGGTGTAATCGCATCATTTGTTACGTATACCCGACAGTTTTTCCGACCGATCAATCAGCTATCGAACTTGCTCAATACGTTCCAATCGGCTATTGCTGGTTCAGAACGTGTTTTTGAAGTGCTGGATGAAGCAAAAGAAGTAGCGGATATTGAAAATGCAAAAGCTAAGAAACAGTTTAGTGGAAATGTTAAGTTCGAAAAAGTTCAGTTTGCTTATGAAACGGGCAAGACAGTATTACACGGAATCGATTTTGAAGCAAAAGCAGGAGAGACAATTGCCATTGTTGGTCCGACTGGTTCAGGGAAGACGACAATCATTCAGCTGTTAACCCGCTTTTATGATGCGACAGGTGGCCGGATCTTATTGGACGGTGAACCAATTCAACATTATAAGATGTCGAATGTGCGAGATCATGTCGGAGTCGTACTGCAGGATACATACCTGTTTTCAGGAACAGTACGTGAAAATATCCGTTTCGGTAAGCTCGATGCAACAGATGATGAGGTTGAACAGGCAGCAAAAATTGCATATGCACATAATTTTATCAAGTATTTGCCTGAGCAGTACGATACTGTACTGACAAGCGGGGGCTTAAATTTAAGTCAGGGGCAGCGTCAGCTTATAGCGATTGCCCGCGCAATTCTAGAAGATCCCGACATCTTAATCTTGGATGAAGCAACTTCAAGTGTTGATACAATGACAGAAGTGCATATTCAAAAAGGCTTGAACAATTTGATGGAAGGGCGTACGAGCTTTGTGATTGCACACCGTCTTAAAACGATTGAAAATGCAGACCAGATCCTTGTCATTAAAGATGGGCGGATTTCAGAACAAGGAACTCATGACTCTTTAATGAATGAACAAGGTTTTTATGCAACATTACAGCGTCAGCTTTTGTCTCAATGATAAGGTGAATATTCCACCGTCCTTTTGCGTATAGTAGGCAAAAAGGACGGTGTTTTTTTTGAGACGTTGGCTTGCACTCATATTCGTAATTTTTTGTTCGATGCTTGTCGTTGTATATGAAACGAACGCATCCGACCGGCGATTTTTTTTACCCGAGCCATTAGGTGGGGTAAAAATTGTATTAGATGCTGGTCATGGAGGAGTTGATGGTGGTGCTTCAAATGGAGAGGTGATCGAAAAAGATGTGACATTGGCAATTACAAAAAAAGTAGCTCGTCAATTGACACGTTTGGGAGCAGAGGTAGTATTAACACGTTCCACAGATGGGGATGTACTGAGTGAACATGCACCAAGTGAGACATTTCCAACACTTCGTGAGCGTAAAAAACAGGACATTTTTTTACGTGAAACGTTAGTAGAATCACATGAACCGGATCTATTCATTACGATTCATGCAAATGCAATACCAAATAGCAAGTGGAGAGGCGCCCAAGTGTTTTACCATCAGACTGGACATGAAAAAAGTGCGGCACTTGCACAGGCAGTTCAGCAATCAATTCGAGAGACGATGGAAAATACGGAACGCGAAGCACTGGCAATTAAAAATGTTTATTTATTAAAGAAAATTGAAAAACCGGCTGTATTAGTTGAAACAGGTTTTTTAAGTAATGAGGAAGAGCGTGATTTGCTGGCAAATGACAGCTATCAGGAAAAAATGGCATTTGCAATTGCACGTGGCATTGAAAATTATATTCACGTAAAATACGAGTAGGCAACATGTAATAACAATACGAATCGATTATGATATACTAACAAATGTAATTTCATTCAGGGGAGTGTTTGATATGTTAAATGAGGAACAAGTCCGAGAACTATTAGGAGAACTACAAGATCCGTTTTTACATAAATCACTAGCAGAAACAAAAGGTGTAACAAACGTTTCGATTAAAGCAGAAAAAGCGCATGTGAGTGTTCGTATTGCAATCGCAAAAACTAATACGCCTGAACAAATGACACTTCAAATGAAAATTGTTGAAGTGTTAAAGGAAAATGGCGCAGCTTCAGTTGGAATTCGTTTTGAAGAGCTGCCGGCAGAAGTACTGCAGTCATTCCGTGGACAAGCGACGGAATCGGAAGCACAAGATATTTTATCACCATTATCAAGCGTACAATTTATTTCAATTGCATCAGGTAAAGGCGGAGTAGGGAAATCTACGGTATCTGTAAATATGGCAGTTGCACTTGCTCGCCTAGGCAAAAAAGTCGGTTTAATTGATGCTGATATTTATGGTTTCTCTGTACCGGACATGATGGGTGTTACAGAAATGCCGGTCGTAAAAGATGACCGTATTTACCCAGTAGAGCGTCTTGGTGTAAAAGTTATCTCTATGGGATTCTTCGTTGAAAACAATGCACCAATCGTTTGGCGCGGACCGATGCTTGGGAAAGTATTGGACCAGTTCTTCCGTGATGTAGAGTGGGGCGATTTAGACTACTTACTATTGGATTTACCACCAGGAACAGGAGACGTAGCTCTGGACATTCACCAAATGCTGCCGTCTTCAAAAGAGATTGTTGTAACAACACCTCACCCGACAGCCGCTTTCGTAGCAGCCCGTGCAGGTGCGATGGCATTACAGACAAATCATGAAATCCTTGGTGTTATTGAGAATATGGCTTGGTATGAAAGCAAATCAGGGGAAAAAGAATTCGTATTTGGTCAAGGTGGCGGTCCAAAGCTGGCTGATGAACTGCGCACAAAATTACTTGGTCAAATTCCGTTAGGACAACCAGATTGGACAGAGGAAGATTTTGCGCCATCTATCTATGCAGAAAGTCACCCGACAGGTAAAATCTATTTGCAAATCGCTGAAGAAATCATTTCAGAGTTAAAAAAATAAAAAAAGAACAACCAGTTGTCCCGATTGAGACGACTGGTTGTTTTTTTATGATTCTCCACCACTTTCTTTACCGCCGCCGCTTTCCTTCTCAGAGCCGGATCCCGATTCAGATCCCGATTCTTTTTCGGATGAAGCTTCACCGCTCTTCTTAATAAGATCCTGCCATTTTGTTTGCATAAGCGGATTTTCGATTGTTTCCATTACGATTTTTTCCAGCTCTTTTCGCATGACGGCACCTTTCATTATACTTTCGAGCTGCTTTTGCATATCCGGCTGGCCGAAGAAAGATGTTAAAGCTTCTTGGTAACTGGCGTCGTTCAGTAGGTTTTTCATTAATTCTTCCTGCTGATCCTGCATACTCTTGGCGAATGTTTCTTTGAATTTCGGGTCTTCAAATGTTTTGATCCAAAAATCCATTGCCTCTTTTGATAACATTGTCTCCTCGGTCGCTTTTTTTACTTCTTCTGTATTTAAAATAAGCAACTCCCGGAAATTCTTATCTTCAAACATTTGGCGAATTGCTTTTTTCCCATCCTCTGTTTGAATGGCATCGACCATGATTTTTTTCACTTCATCATAAGACATTGTCGTCGATTTGGCGTCACTACAACCGGTAAGGAGAATGAGGAAAAAGGTAAGTATGATTAATCGTTTCAATTTTCTCACGACCTTTCTTCATTTATGCGCTTTCGCTTATTGTTCACAATTTTACAAATTGTATGTAACATCTTTTAAGAGAGGTCGCTTTTTTGATACCAAATTGATAAAATATACAAGATATATTAAAAAATGGGGGAATTTGTTCGTGACGATACGGAACTGGGTGAAGTTTGCTTTTTGGGCATTAGTAATCGGTGGTTTAGTTAATGCAGCTGCCTCGTTAATTATTCGTTGGGACTTTTACCAGCCATACTTAGCGAATGGAGAAATCTCAGAATTTCTTGCAGCAGTAGTTTGGAATATCGTATTAGGGATGACAATGAGTGTAATGGCACAAGCAGGATTTTTTGCATATTTGACATTACATCAAGTCGGGGTCAATATATTTAGAACGCTAACACTTTGGAATTGGATTCAAATTTTATTAATCATTATCGTGTTAGTGGATATTATTGTTTTCCGTTTTGCACCAGGAGCTAATGCAGCGGGAGACTGGATTTTCTATGGTTTCTTACTTGCAGTGCTAATCGGTGCGGCCGTCTGGACAGCAATTAAAAAAATCAAAATGACGCAAAAGCCGCATGTGTTGATTTCAACATTATTTTTCATGATTGTTATTACATCTTTGGAGTGGATCATCGCTTTAATGGGAAGACAAGATAATATTGATGTATATGTTGCACTATTATTATTCCCATTAGTGGCCGTTAATGCATACCAAATTTTAATGTTGCCAAAATACAATGCACAATCAGAAGAAGATCGAAAACGATTGGAGCAGCGTCGCAAAGCACGAAAAGAAACAACAAAAACTACAAAAGCATAAAAAAAGGGCGATCACAGAAATGAAAAATTTCGTGGCAGCCCTTTTTTAGTTTTATAGTAGAATAATAAAGTTTAAGGATAACGCTTTGTAGAAGTTTCATAGCCAAATATATTTTGTTCAATTGAAACAAATTTATGCGCTTTTATAAATTCATTTATTTCTTCAAATGAAACTTCCTTGTCTCGGTGCAAAGGAATACTTACAAACGAACCTTCAGGAATTTTACTCTCTTCTATAGGAAACGTATAAGTCGGAGCGACAATGTTGATTCCCTGATCATGCAAAGCAGTTTGCATGGAAGTATCGACTTTATAATCAGAGGTAGCAAACCAAAGCGGTTTTTTGTAAAACGTTTTTTCATAGATTGCGATTTCTTTTTTTAATAGATTTTCATCTTCGTATTGTTCACTATTGGAACCAAGCAAACCGACTCGAATATTTTTTTCCCTCAGCATCTTTACCAAATCGGGACTTCGTAACAACCAGTCACTATCAGCCAATATAAGCGGATATGGTTCACGAAGGTTGGTAACC
>NZ_CP150239.1:220000-405000 GCF_037975215.1 Solibacillus sp. FSL R5-0449 | reverse complement strand
CCAGTTTAACACCTAAACGCGTACATCCATGGAAGCTAAAACGATTGACGAAATGTGTGGCTGGCACGAAGTTGTTAGAGACTTCCACATTTTTATAAGCCAGAACATCTTCCCATGGGATAAATACATTATCCAAAACGATGACTGCATCATTTTCATCAAAACGGCTTGATAAAGGATAGTCGAATGGAGAACCGTTTACTTTAGCACTGAGTTCATATGATTGACGGCTGATCATTTTTAATCCCGGCGCATTCATTGGGACAAGGAAAATCAACGCATGACTCACATCTCCATCACCAAGGGATTTCGGTCCGTAGTTAGCGACAAAATTATAGTGAGTCAAAGCGGCAGACGTCCCTACCATTTTTGCCCCTTTTACGATAATCCCGTCATCTCTTTCCTTCACAACACGAACGAAAACGTCTTTGTTTTCATGCAATGATTTTGAACGGTCCATTTGCGGATTAATGACTGTATGATTAACAAACGGCAGCTCTTTCGATGCTTTTCGATACCATGCCTTTGCATTCTCTTCAAAACCTACATAATAATCCGAGTAGGCATTTAAATGTCCGAGAAACGAAGCTTTGTAATCCGGTGTGCGGCCCATGAATCCAAAATTTAATTTAGACCATTCTGCAATAGCATCACGCGCCCCTAATAAATCGTCCGCATTCTTTGGAGTTATAAAAAATTTATGTGTACGGTCACCATACTCATTAATTCCTGTCAATATTGATTGTTTTTCCGGATCGTGCAATGCATCATAAAGACGAGAATATGATTTTGCAGAATTTTCATAGGCTGGATGTTCTACGACATTATCAATTTTTTCACCATTCAAATAAACAACACGACCATCATTTAGGCTTTCCAAGTAACTTTTACCAGTATGCATAACTTATAACCCCCTTTGATTTGTTAACTTAAGTGTAAAGGAAGAAAGCGTTTTCACATATTGCAGTTCCTGTCTAAAATTTTCGTTTTTACTAACAGCAAATGCTAGTTTTACAATAAAAAAATCACTTAACGACCAGATTTAGTCGTTAAATGATCTATAAATACTAATTTATATTGCGGGCAGATTTAAAACTTTAAGTACTTTTAAATTTAACAAAAGCTGAAAACGGATTTTAGGACATCGTAAATCAATTTGTAATAACTCCTTTATATTTTGCAAACGATACCTGACCCCTCCGACAGATAAATTCGTTAACTTGGCTGTTTTCTCCAAATTGCCGCCATTATCTAAAAAATAATAAAGTGTTTGCATCAGGTCTTCTTCCGGTAGAATTTCCTGAAGATCTCTTTCTACTATACTTCTAAGTAATTGTTGATGTTCCGTATATAATAATGCACCGAGTATGCCGATATCTTCAAACTGCATGACCGGCTCATTGGAAGTGGCCATTCTCTCAGCAATAATCGCCTCTTTAATAGATGGATTAAGGCATTCCAATGTATTTGTTGTCGAACTTATACCGACACGGCAAATAATCGAATCCTGATATTTATCGATTGAATGCAAGAATTTTTCGGGTGCCCCGTCTAATAAGGGGTCATCAAAGGAAAGCGGAACAAAACATAAAACCCCTTGACCGCGTTGAACAATCAATACTTCCATATTTAGCTTTTTAAAAAAGTTCACGATTTCACGATACACTTTTACAAACATCTGCAAATTATCATCACTTGATCTATCTTTGTAGTTAAAGGAAATATAGGCAATATGATAACTTTCCTGCACATAAATATTCAATAGCTTCAGTTCCCGTAACAGCTCTTTATAATCCGTAATCTCTCCAATAAGAAGCTTTTCAAATAACACGGCTTTCATTCGTTCATTTGCATCGAACATCGCTTTTTTATTGATAAGAACAATACTGCAAATGGTACTGATCCGTTCAAGTATCATTTTTTCTTCTTCTGTAATGATTTCATCTTTTTTATAGAAAAATCCGCAATATTGGAAGACTTCCTGATCGACTATGATCGGTGAAATAAGAATATTCCCGCTGTCCAGGCTAATTTCCCGTATCTCCCGGAACTTCCAATTCGCATATTTCTTCTTATATTCCAAAATAAAGTTTTCCAGTAGTACCGATTGACAGGAGGAGTAGCAAAGGTCCCCTTCAAGATCAAATAGAGCAATTTCTCTTCCTACCAATTGATTACATTCCTTTAATATTTCAGTTAAATTTTGTTTATTGACGAGCATTTCATTTAATTTATTGTAGATTGCGATTACATTTTTCAGTTGCAGATTTTCCTTAGCCATCTTCTTCACATCGATTTGTTGCTTCACGTTTTGCATTGGTATAAAGGTTGTAAGATTTTTTTCCAAGTCAAAATTCAACAATAAATCCACGCCTTTCAATATATAATTCAATTACTACTCAATATATAACACCTCAAAATACAAGGAACGTAACCACTTCAAAAACGATTTCTTCCTACAATATAAATAAAGCCTATCACCCTATCAGGAATTCCAAATAGGATGATAAGCATTTTAGTTTAAGGAGATGCAAATATTTTTCGCTTCTGTAAAGAATTCCATACTATGACGTCCGCCTTCTCGACCAACACCGCTCTTTTTGAAGCCGCCAAATGGAACACGTAAGTCACGAACAAACCAGCAATTCACCCAAATTGTTCCTGCACGGACAGCATATGACACACGATGTGCTCGCTTCAGATTTTCTGTCCAAATGACCCCGTTTAATCCATAATCCGTATTGTTCGCAATTGCTAAAGCTTCTTCTTCAGTATCGAACGGTAAGATCGTTACGACTGGACCAAAGATTTCTTCCTGACATGTACGTGCATTCGGATCATGATGCAGGAAAATCGTCGGGGCGATGTAGTAGCCCTTTGCCAGATCATCCGATAATTGTAGCGGCTGGTCACCTGTAATCAGTTTTGCCCCTTCTTCTTTGGCTAGTTCAATATAATAATTCACCTTATCGTATTGCACTTTACTTACTAATGGGCCCGTTGTCGTTTTCGGGTCTTGCGGATCGCCAACGACTAGTGCCTCTGCTGCCGCTTTAAATTTCTCCAAAAATTCATCTAAAATTGTACGCTGCACTAAAATGCGTGAACCGGCTAAACAAACTTGCCCAGAATTTAAAAATGCTGCCTGAATCGATGTCGGTACAGCTTTTGATAAATCCGCATCTTCGAAAATAATATTCGCTGCTTTTCCGCCAAGCTCAAATGATGTTTTCTTCAATGTATCCGCGCCATTTTTAATAATCTGTTTACCTGTAACTGTCGATCCTGTAAAAGAAATCAAATCAATTTCAGGCTGTTCCGTTACCCATGTACCAACCGTTTTTCCACTTCCATGAATCACGTTTACGACACCATCAGGAATGCCTGCCTGTTGTGCAATTTCTCCAAGAAGTGAAACCGATAATGGCGTCAATTCAGCCGGCTTAATGACAGCTGTATTCCCCGCTGCAAGACATGGACCCAATTTCCAAGTTGTTAACATAAATGGTGCATTCCAAGGCGTAATTAGACCTGCTACACCAACCGGCTCATAGCGTGTATAGTTGATAAAGTTTTCATCCATTGGATACGCTTCATCCCCTTGCTTCTCAACGAAGTCTGCATAGAACCGCAAATTATGGGCAGCACGTGGGATATCGGAGCCGACTGCATGCTGATAAGGCTTTCCTACATCCATTGCTTCAAGGCGGGCAATTTCTTCTTTTCGTTCAACGATAATATCTGCCATCCGGCGAATTTTCGCACAACGCTCCGCTAACGGCATTGTACGCCATTCACTATGTTCAAAAGCCTGGCGCGCACTGTTTGCCGCTTCTGTAACGTCCTCTTCGGATGCTTCCGAAACAATCGCAATTAAACGTTGGTTGGAAGGATCATGTACTTCAAATGTTTTCTTTGTTGCGGATTGTCTGTATTGTCCATTAATAAAATGATTAACCGTTAACACTTCTTTTTCAGTTGTTAGCATCTGTCTCTCTCCTTTTGGCAACGGATTTCCCTGCTATGCCCCAATGTGTTGCAGCTGTTTCCTGTAAATGGACGCGGACTGTTTCGATTGGTGCCTCCAATACATCGCTGGCTGTTTTGCTCAATTGTTCAATAAGACGCTCCTTTTGCTCGGGTGTACGTCCTTCTAAAATCGTTACTTGGATGAATGGCATTCGCCCGCACCTCCAGTAAATGAAACCGAAATCGTTCCTAAACTTTGGAAACTTGCATGGAAAAAGTCCCCCGGTTTTATTTCGATTGCTTCACTAATCGACCCGCTTAAAATTAAGTCGCGTGGTTTTAAATGCAAGTTCCGCTCGTGTAGCTTTTCCGCTAACCATTGAATGCTTATAAGCGGATTTTGCATCACTGCTCCAGATGTTGTCGAAGCGACGATTTCTCCATTTTTGTAGTAAATAACCCCTAATGCATCAATAAAATCGGCATCTAGTTTTATTGGACGGTTGCCCAAAATATACCGACTCGAGGATGAATTATCGGCAATCGCATCAAGTAACGTAAACTTAAAGCGTTCAAATCGACTATCAATGATTTCAAATGCCGGCAGCACAAAATCAATTGCATCGATTACTTCTTCTAAAGTCGGAGAACCTTTCAACGGTTTCTTTAAAACGAAAGCGAGTTCAGGTTCCAGTTTCGGATGAATGTATGGTGCTAAATCATGTTTACCGCCTTCGATTAAGTACATGTTTTTCAAAAGCACACCATATGACGGCTCGTGGACCCCCATCATCTGCTGTTTTGCTTTTGATGTTAATCCTAACTTCCACCCGATTTGTTCCGTTTGTTCTTGTTCTATTTTTTTATCTACTAGTAATTGCTGAATTTCATAAGCTTCACGCTCCGAGAACCCATCTATTTTATTGGCAAACTGTTCAAGTGTTTGCGCATTTTTTTCAGCCCAATACAACTCATCTACAACCGATAATTTAGTAATACTCGTCATATGAATCCCCCTATACAAACTTCACTTCAACCGAACCAATTTGTCCGAAGGCTGCCTTAAAATGATCCCCTTTTTCAATTGGTAACGCTGATGTAAATGCGCCAGTTAAAATCACTTCGCCAGCAAGCAGCGGGACATTAAACTGCTGTAATGCGTTCGCTAACCAAACTGCAGAATTAATCGGATTGCCTAAAACATTACTTCCTGTACCCATTTCAATGAGTTCGCCATTCTGATACGTATTCAAACCGATTGTTGTTAAGTCAATATCATAAATCGATAGACGTTGATCTCCTAAAACGACCAATCCGGAAGAGCCATTATCTGATACCGTATCTTCAAATTTGATTCGCCAGTCGGCAATACGGCTGTCGATTATTTCAAAGGCCGGAACAATATAATCAATCGCCAATAATACATCTAAAGGCGTAATATTAGGTCCTTTAATATCTTCTTTTAATACAAAGGCAAGCTCTGATTCGATTTTAGGCTGAATCAGTTGATCGATATTGATCGTATCGCCCGATTTGTACAACATATAATCGAACAAATGACCGTAATCCGGCTGATTAACGTTGAACATATTTTGAATTGCTTTACTCGTAGCGCCAATTTTTTTGCCGATGACTTTATGGCCAGCCTGTTTTTTTTGCTCTACATAAGCAAGTTGGATTTCATAAGCCTGTTCTAATGAAATTGTAGGCGCGAGCTGTGTAAATGGTTCAATTGGTGCCTTCGTCTGCTCAGCTTCCAAAAGCATTGAAGCAAACCCTTGTGCATTTGCCATACTATCAAACCTCAACTTTCTTTGAAGATAGTTCCATTGCCACATCGATGATCCAGTCTTCCTGTCCTGCAACGGCATTTCGTTTCCCAAGTTCTTCGATAATACTTACCGCATCGACTTGGAATTTTTCTGCAGCTTTTCTTACGTGTAATAGGAAACTATTGTACACACCGGCATACCCTGATGATAAATTTTCACGGTCTATAAATGGCAAGTAATGCATTTCTGGTGCCACTAATTCTTCCGCAGCATTCATCAATGTTGAAAGGACGATTGGTGTTTCGATATTCGACTTCACCATTGCTGCAATAAGGACTTCCAATGGCGCATTCCCCGCACCGGCACCTAATCCGCGAAGTGTCCCATCAATTAATGTCGCCCCGTGTTCAATTGCTGTTAACGAATTTCCAACCGCCAACCCTAAATTATTGTGACCATGGAACCCTACTTGAATCGACAATGTCTCTTTTAAAGCATCGATCCGCTCAATGACCGTTTTTGGCACTAATGCACCAGCAGAATCGACGATATATACACCATCTGCACCGTACTCTTCCATTTTCTTCGCTTCTTCTGCTAAACGCTGCGGTGTTGTACTGTGGCTCATCATTAAAAATCCGTAAGCATCCAGATTTTGCTTTTTCGCTTCTTCAAAGTATTGTTGTGATATATTTGCCTCTGTACAGTGAACTGCGATGCGGAGTGCATCAATTCCAATATTGGCTGCTTCTACAATAGCAGGACGTGTTCCAATACCAGGAACAAACAAGGAAGCAATTTTAGATTGACCTTTTACTTTTACAGCTGCCTCAATCAGCTTCATCTCGTCGTATTTAGAAAAGCCTTGCTGAATCGTAGAGCCTTGAAGTCCCGCACCGTGGCTTACTTCGATTAAAGGAATATTTGCTGCCGCTAATTCGGTAACAATCTGTTCAACAAATTGTGGAGTAAAAGAATGGCTGACAGCATGTGAACCGTCACGCAATGTAGTGTCCCCGATTAGAATATTGGTCACTTTAAAGCAGCTCCCTTCAGCATATTTTCTGCAATCTTTTCTCCAACTTGTAAAGCCGCAGCAGTCATAATATCGAGATTACCGGCATATTTCGGGAAATAATCACCCGCGCCTTCCACCTCATTCATAATAATGACCACTTTACGGTTGCCCCAAGGTGTTTCGCGTTCATCGACAATCGGTTGCCCTTTCAATCGGTAACCTGGTACATATTGCTTCACCTTTTGCACGACATCTTCTACAGATTTCTGTAATTGAACTGGATCAATATCATCTTCTAGTACCGCATAAACGGTGTTATTCATTAAAATAGGCGGCTCCGCTGCATTGATGACCGGCATAGCGCGTGCTGATTGTGCACCACCAACTAATTTGGCTGCATTGGCAGTTGTTATTGTAAATTCATCCAAGTTCTGGCGTGTTCCTAAACCGATGGACGGGCTTGAAATCGTAGCGATAATTTCGCTGTAGAGCACTTCTGCAATTTGGCTTACTGCATAAACAAGCGGCGTTGTAGCCTGCCCGCTGCAGGACACCATATTAATATTCATTTCATTAATATGTTCTTCTATATTAATACTTGGAATTACATACGGCCCGATTGCTGCAGGCGTTAAATCAATCGCCACAATGCCATTTTCTTTAAGGATTTTAGCATGTTCAATATGCGAATACGCACTCGTGGCATCAAAAACAATTTGTGCGGAACCGTGTTCGATAATCCCGTGGATCCCCTTTGCAGTTGTTGCTATTCCCGCTTCTTTGGCACGCTTTAGACCGTCTGAGGCAGGATCAATACCTGCCACCAGAACTAAATCTAAATGTCCATCAGCTTTTAAGATTTTCATCATCAAGTCTGTGCCGATGTTGCCGCTTCCTAAAATTGCTACTGGAACTTTAGTCATCTGCTAACCCCTCTATTCGTTTGTAACTTTTTCAGCTATTTTCCCTACACCATATGTCCAGAACGAGTCAGGGAAGGCTGCCCCTACCCAAGTATCTCCGTTACCTGGAACATCAGCCATTTGCCAAGTGATCGGTTTCCAATCCGGGTCAAAGATTAAGTATCCTGCATCTCCAAACAATTCAACTCGCAATCCGCTTGGTTCATAGGCATACATACAAAATGCTTGGCTAACCCCATGCTTATTCGGTGGAATCTCAATAAAGTAACCGTGGTCTTTCAACAAATCGCCAACTTCGTATAAGTTTTGAGGTATACCATACCAATAGCAAATATGATGTAATTTTCCTTTTGCCCCTGTAGGCTCGGCCATGAAAGCGATTTCATGAACAAGGTTAGAAGCACTAATCCATGATCCTACGACAAACTCTCCATCAACAATTTGTTCGCGAAGTTTAAAGCCTAATACTTCAATTAAAAATTCTGTATCAGCTTTAGGATTTGATGAGAATAAATTAATATGGTCTAGTCGACGCACTGGGACACCACGATTTGGACGCTTACTAAATCGTGATAGTAACTTAGACTTGTTCTCTTCAGGACAATCAAAGTACTCTACCTCCCAAAAAACTTCCATGTTATGACCATCAGGAGTTGTGAATGCATAAGAAGGGCCATGTCCATAATTTTCGTTTTGCCAACCAATACCATATCCACTTGCTTCAATTGCTTTGACCCGACGCTCTAAAGCTTGCGGAGATGTTGTGCGCCATGCTACATGTCCCAAACCTGAATAATCAGATTCAGTAATAATTAAGGAGTATTTATAATTTTCTTCATAAGCACGTAAAAATGTTTGTTTACCAATAACATCTACAACAGCCATACCTAACATTTCTGTGTAAAATTTAATCGATTCCTCAGGCGTGTTAGAAAGTACCTCAACATGTGCGATTTGTGCTACATCAAAGATTGGCTCTACATAATTATTCATGATTAATCCCCCTTGAATGTTATTTTCCGCTCTATTTTCTGAAAAATCAAAATAGATTGTAAATTAATATTAACTTTTATTTTGTTATATACAAGGCGAAATTCCCTCTATGCGGGAAAGGTGAAAAATGTTTTTTAGAGAATAATATAAACATAAATCAGAATTTTAATGGAGGTATGCAAATGAAGAATAATGGCGAAGTTAATTCCGTTAAAAACGCATTGAAAATTTTGAAGGCTTTTAAAATAAACAATCATCAAAAAGGTGTATTAGATCTTGCAGATGAGTTGGGGATTAGTAAAAGCAGTGTACATAGATTGTTGAAAACATTGGAATCAGAAGGCTTTGTGACAAAAGCTAAGAACAATGCCAAATACGAATTAGGCATGTCATTAATTGAATTGAACTCCATTTATTTAAAACATTTGGATATTTACGATGTGACGTTAGAAAGTATGATGAAAATCATCACATTAACCGGAGAAACTTCTCATTTAGCCATTTTAAAAAATGATGCCATCGTTTACCTTAATAAATTGTCAAACCAGCAAACGATGGAAGTAGAATCACATATAGGACATTCAAATTATTTGCACTGTACTGCAAGCGGCCGCGTATTATTGGCGTATAGTAGCACTACTACGATTAAACGAATTCTTGAACAACCTTTGGAACGGTTCACTCCCCGCACAATAGTAGATGCAAAACTGTTGCAAAAAGAGTTACAAAACACAAAAGAAAAAGGATATGCAGTTGTAAGAGGTGAGTACCGCGCGAATATGACATCCATTGCCGTACCAATAAAAAATCTGCAAAGTAAAGTTATTGCAGCACTAAATATAGTTGCCCCTACCAATCGGTTAACAGATGAAAAAATAAATTATTATGTAAGATTACTCCGTGAAGAATCTGCCAAAATTACGAAGAAGATTGGGTATTTGTCGTTTCAGTGAAGATTTGGGGTTGCCAAATTTTATTGGCAGCAAACTTTTCCATGATCAGCTATATTATAGAGAGGATTAATAGATAGGATGGATGTAATATGAAAAAACAAGTACACGTAGTTGGAGCTATTATCGAAAACGATAAACAGGAAATTTACTGTGCACAACGTAGCCCTCAAATGTCGTTACCAAACTATTGGGAATTCCCAGGTGGAAAGATCGAGAAAGATGAAACACCACAGCAAGCGTTAAAACGCGAGATTTTAGAAGAGTTTACTTGTGAAATAGCTGTAGGCGATAAAGTTGAGGACACTACTTATGATTATGGTACGTTCATCGTTCGCCTTGAAACATATATGGCGAAAATTGTGAATGGGACACCTGTTGCCATGGAGCATTCTAATACGAAATGGGTAAAACGGGCGTCGCTTAACGAACTAGATTTTGCACCAGCAGATATTCCAGCAGTCGAAAAATTATTAAAATAATTTAAAGGTGGTGCTTTTATGGAGCAGTTAGTTAAAAAACTTGAAGCTTCTTTACATAAAGGTTTTATCGATCAATCAAAGGCCGTCTCCTCACAGTTTAAACCGAAATTATTATCCAATAAAGCACATGAAAATGTCCTTTCGACACTTTTACAAGAAATGAAAACATGTAAAACGTTTACCTTTTCTGTAGCATTCATTACGGAAGGTGGATTAGCTACAATTAAAACGATGCTGTATGACCTCGAGAAAAAAGGCATTCGCGGACGCATATTAACGTCTACCTTTTTAAGCTTTAATCAGCCAAAAATGTTTAAAGAACTGCTCAAATTAACGAATGTAGAAGTTCGTGTTACCGATGTGAAAGGCTTTCACTCAAAAGGCTATATTTTCGAGCATGATCAACATTATTCATTAATTGTGGGAAGTTCTAATTTAACGGATAGCGCACTAAAAGCAAACTTTGAATGGAATGTTTATTTAACTTCCCTAGAAAATGGCGAGGTGATCAATCATTTTAAAAATCAGTTTGAACAGCAATGGAATAGTGCGATTCCGTTAAGTGTTGAGTGGATTGCTCACTATCAAATTAATTATGAGAAGCCAGAATTCAATAATAAAGTTGCCTCTCCACCTTTATATGTAACGAATCCATTAAAAGAGAGTTTAAAAATACAGCCTAATAAAATGCAAACAGCCGCGCTTGAGCAGTTAAAGCTCCTTCGCCAAAGTGGTGCAAACCGCGGTCTTATCATTTCAGCAACTGGAACAGGTAAAACTTATTTATCTGCGTTTGATGTTCGAAATGCTGCACCAAAACGTATGTTATTTATCGTGCACCGTGAACAAATTTTGAAAAAGGCGATGCAAGATTTCCGTAATATTTTACTAGGTGATCCTCAAGACTATGGGATTTTATCAGGAAATTCAAAAGATCTAAATGCACGCTATTTATTTGCAACGGTCCAGACCATTTCACGTGACCCTTATTTGCAACAATTTGCGAAAGATCATTTTGACTATATTTTAATTGATGAAGTTCACCGAGCAGGTGCGGAATCATATTTAAAAATTATGAATTACTTTGAACCTCAATTTTTGTTAGGAATGACGGCGACACCAGAACGTACAGATAACTTCAACATTTATGAACTATTTGATTATAATGTCGCCTATGAAATTCGCCTTCAAGCAGCATTAGAAGAAGACATGCTCTGCCCTTTCCACTATTTCGGTGTGACGGACTATGAGCTTGATGGTGAACTCATCGATGAAACAGCAGATTTACAAAAGCTAATTCATCGTGAACGAATCGATCATATTATCGAAAAAATTTCGTATTACGGATTTTCTGGGGATCGGGTTCGTGGGTTAATGTTTTGCAGTACGAAGGAAGAAGCTCGTACCCTATCCAACCTACTCAATACGCGTGGCTATAAAACGACTGCATTGACTGGAGATCACTCTCAAGAAGAACGTGAAGAAGCAATTGCTAAATTAGAAAATGGTGAGCTCGAATATATTTTGACGGTAGATATTTTTAACGAAGGTATTGATATTCCCTTCATTAACCAAATTGTTATGCTGCGCCAAACACAATCTAGTATCATCTTTATTCAACAGCTAGGTCGAGGGTTACGGAAACATAATGTAAAAGAATATGTGACGATTATCGATTTTATAGGCAACTATAAAAATAACTATTTAATTCCGATCGCCCTATCTGGTGATAAGTCGATGAACAAGGATAATGTTCGCCGAAACACGGTAACTACAGATTACATCCAAGGGGTTTCAACGATTAACTTTGAAGAGATTGCGAAAAAGCAAATTTTTGATGCGATAAATAACGCGAATTTATCGACATTAAAAATGTTAAGAGAATCTTATTTTGAAGTGAAAAATCGAATTGGTCGTATGCCATTTTTATACGATTTTATAGAACAGCAATCTTTAGATCCGGAAGTCATTATTAATTATGCTGACAACTACTATAATTTTTTAGAAAAAGTGAAGGAAAACCCTTATTCCTTTTCTGAATATGAAAGTAAAGTGTTAACAATGATTTCAAAAGAGTTTTTAAATGGGAAACGAGTCCATGAGTTAATTCTTTTACAACTTTTAACTCGTGATACGTCTGTTACGAAAGAGCAATGGATAGAAGCGCTTCAACAATTTGATACTTATATTGATGCAAATACTATTTCATCTGTTGAAAAAATCTTCACCTTAGAATTTCATGGGCTAAATGATCAAAAGAAGTTTGGTGAAAAACCATTACTTACTTTTGAATCCCATAGCATTCGCTGGAATGAGGAGGTTGCAAGGAGCCTTCAAAATTTAGATTTTAAAGATTTCATTAATGACATTATTCAATGCGGTTTAGAAAAGCATAAAGTATATGATTCTAAAACACCTTTAACACTTTATAAAAAATATTCACGTCGAGATATTTGCCGATTATTAAATTGGGATAAAGATGTGTCATCCACTATTTACGGGTATCGTACACGCCATAACACTACTCCCCTTTTCGTCACTTATCATAAAAAGGATGAACTTGAATCAAGTACAGCATATGGTGACGAATTTTTAGCACCCGATTTATTTAGATGGTATTCAAGGAATCGGTTAAACACGGAATCTAAAGAAGTACAAGTCATTTTAAATCACCAAGACTTGGATAATGATATTCATTTATTCATTAAAAAAGATGATGGCGAAGGGTCGGACTTTTACTATTTAGGGGAAACTCATGTTGTAACAGAAACCGCTAGAAATGAAACAATGCCTGATGGAAAACCTGTTGTGACAATGAATATGGTACTTGAGCAACCTGTCCAATACGACATCTACCACTATTTAGTAGAGGAATAAAATAAAGCAAGGTGTAGCCCAAGTTTGGGTCACACCTTGCTTTTTCTATTGATTATTCTTTGCCCCTAAATATCTCCCGCTTATGCCACTTGAAATATTTCTTGTTCTCTTCTACTCTTGCAACGCGCATTTTTTCGTGAATTCCGTACTTCACGTAATCCATCTGATCAATTTCAGAGGAAATATGGATTTTCCCGGTTCCATCAAATGCAATATAGCCTTGGTCGTATAACGCATCATGATTATGACAAAGTAGAATACCATTGTATGGATCAAGTCGTTCGTCATTTGTTGCATCTTTCCATGGTTTTGAATGGCTTGCGCGTAATAAGCCAGGTAACGAGATGCCGCATAGCGCACATTGATTATCCCATAACGGCATCAGTTGCTTTCTGAATTTTTGCTGGCCTTTACGGATTTTCACCTTTGCTTCGGCTTCTGTTTCTATTAATACAGGCACAAGTGTATTGCGTTCTTTTTGCGCAATGAGACCCATCGCAAATTCCAGCTGCTCTTCATTTTCCTCATAAATATTCCCATCACTCATAAGCTCCAGCAGCTTGATGGCGAGCATTTCATTACAAGGATATAAAAAGCCCTGGTTGCCGTCACCATTATGTTGGAATGGTGAATATTTAACTGGGAGCAGCGGCTCGATTTCATTAAAATGTTCTTTTACCGAAATCGGGAAGTGAAGCTCCTCATACATGGCTGGAAATTGATGCCCCACCTCACCTGATTGATCAAAAGGATTAACCCCTTCTCCACAATCTTCCTGAGCGGTACTGATCGCGACAATTTCACCTTTCACACAGTGAAAAATCGCATCGCCCTTCTTAACTTCCTTCATCCGCTCCCAAGAATGTGGTGTTTGTCCACTATTATCTAAAATCGAGCACCATACGACCTGCTTTTCCTTCGCCTCATCGTATGTACGCCCTTGCATTACTATATAAAAATTCATACGTACACCTTCGCTTCTTTGCTTTCTTTTAGTGTACCATTTCTTTTTTCTTATCATAACTAACATGTCTTATAAATAAATGCCACTTTCATAATATTATCCTTAACTCCTTCCATAAGATTAAATTTCAATCCCCCACTATTTCGCCTCTCGAAAAGCTCCCAAAAAATGTTATAATCCCCATAAGAATCATTTTCACTACTATCACAACCGGTTGCACTCAGTTTTGAGTTGTTTAACAGAAAGGACTAGAAATGCTAGCAAGATTTTTTACGTATTATAAGCCGCATAAGCGATTGTTCATCATCGACTTTTCGTGTGCGGTATTTGTGGCCGTTTTGGAATTACTGTTCCCGATGGCTGTGCAGTGGTTTATCGATGATCTGCTCCCGACAAACGATTGGGGCATGATTACAAAAATCAGTGCGCTTCTTTTACTGACGTATATTTTAAGTACGGCAATGAACTTCGTCGTGAACTATTTGGGGCATAAGCTCGGGGTCAATATCGAAACCGATATGCGCCAGCAGCTGTTCAATCATGTACAGCGCCAGCCTTATACATTTTTCGATAATATGAAAACAGGTCATTTAATGAGTCGTATTACGAATGACTTGTTCGATATCGGGGAGTTTGCGCACCATGGTCCGGAAGATTTGTTCATCGCAATGATGACCTTTATCGGGGCGTTTACGATTATGTTCAATATTAACGCGACACTTGCGACAATTATTCTGATATTCGTTCCATTTTTAATTGCGGTCATGTATTGGAGCAATAGACGGATGAAAAAAGGCTGGAGCGTTATGTACAGTGAAATCGCAAACGTCAATGGCCGTGTGGAAGATAGCTTCTCGGGTATTCGCGTCGTGAAATCATTTACAAATGAAGAATTCGAAACGAACCGCTTCAAAGACCAAAATGCTCTTTTCCGTAAAGCGAAAATCTATGCCTATAAAGTAATGGCCGGTACGCATTCAAGCATTTACTTTTTAACACGTCTATTGACATTGCTCGTGCTTGTTGTTGGCGCGTGGCTTTCATTTAACGACAATCTATCAGCCGGGGAGTTTGCAAGCTTCATTTTATTTACGAATGTATTAATTAGACCAATCGATAAGATCAGTGCATTGCTCGAAATGTATCCAAAAGGAATGGCCGGCTTTAAGCGTTTCTGCGATCTGCTTGACCAGGAGCCGACGATTGTCGACCGTCCAAATGCGATTGATGTTGACCATTTAAACGGCGATATCGAGTTTAAAAACGTCGACTTCAAATATGCGGACAGCAAGCAAGTACTGAACAATCTATCATTTAAAGTGGAAGCAGGAAAAACGGTTGCCTTTGTCGGTCCATCCGGTTCCGGGAAAACGACGATCAGCGCACTCATCCCCCGCTTTTACGATATTACGGGCGGTGCGATTACAATTGACGGGTACGATATCCGTGATTTAACACAGCAGTCACTGCGTAAACAAATCGGGACAGTACAGCAGGATGTATTTTTATTTACAGGTACTATTCGTGAAAATATCGAATATGGTAAATTAGGCGCGAGCTTCGAGGATATTAAAGCAGCAGCCGAGCAGGCAAACTTGCTAGAGTTTATCGAGAATTTACCGGACGGTTTCGAAACGGAAATCGGTGAACGTGGTCTGAAATTATCGGGCGGTCAAAAGCAGCGTCTTGCCATTGCGCGCATGTTCCTGAAAAACCCGCCAATTTTAATATTGGATGAGGCGACATCTGCACTAGATACAGCGACTGAACGAATTATCCAGCAGTCGTTGAATGATTTGGCGAAAAACCGTACGACATTGATTATTGCACACCGTTTAGCGACAATTCGCGATGCGGACTATATTTTTGTTGTCACACCAGATGGTATCGAAGAGCAAGGCACATATGAAGAGCTTGTCGCAAAAGGCGGTATTTTTGCAGGGCTCCATCATGCATAGAAATTAAAGTTAGGATGAGGTGGATGATTGCGGTCATTCACCTTTTTTCCACCAATATGGAGGGGGTTTTTTGATGAGTTTTCCAGTAATTGACCTACATTGTGATGCATTGTGGCGTATGCAGCAGGACGGCCACCGGTTTAACGATGGTCTGCTTGATGTAAATGCAGATAAGCTTCGGGCAGGAAATGTAATGGCACAGGCATTTGCGATTTTTGTTTACCCAACGTTAACATTGGAGGAAAAACGGGCCGCTGCTTTGAAACAAATTGTACATTTCCAGCAGGAAGTGCTAAGTGAACAAGTTGTGCACATTAAAAAGTGGACGGATTTCGAGAAACTTCAGCCAGGACAAACCGGCGCTTTTTTAACGATTGAAGGCGTCGATTTTTTTGGAGGCGATATTGATTTTTGGCATCAATTCCGTGAGCTTGGCGTGTTGTCGATCGGGCTTACATGGAATCATTCAAACGAAGCTGCAGACGGTTTACATAGTACATCACAGATTGGCGTTACACCGTTTGGCAAAGAAATTATTAAGCTGAATAATGAGCACCGGCTGTTCACCGATGTCACCCACCTGCATGAACGAAGCTTTCGGGATGTCATCGAGCATGCCGATTATGTAATTGCTTCTCATTCAAATGCCATGGCTGTTTGCAACCATGAGCGCAATTTGAACGATGCACAAATTAAAGCGATGATAGAAAAAAATGTGCCGATTCATGTTGTGTACTACCCTGAATTTATAAACGGTACAAACACAGCAAGCATGACAGACTTGATTCGTCATATTGACTATATTTGCTCGCTTGGCGGGAAGCATTTGATTGGTCTTGGATCCGATTTTGATGGAATCGATGCGAAGATTCCCCACCTTGAACATTCCGGAATGCATCAAAATTTCGTTAATGAGCTGTTAAAGTATTACAGTGAACAGGACGTGCGTGGTTTTGCATATGCGAATTTCTTGAAGCATTTGCCGAAATAGGCTGTAACATCAGGTCCTCTTCGGTTTCGTGCTATACTAGAGAAACTTATGAATGAGAGGACGTTTTACTATGAACGGCAAAAACCGAAGCGATGTCTATCCAGGCTTGGAAGTGGATATCGTACTAAAACAAGACCAGCGTACAGGCAAAACAACACGCGGTATCGTAAAAGACTTACTGACAAACAGCAGCTCCCACCCACATGGCATTAAAGTAAGACTGACTGATGGACAAATCGGACGTGTGTGTCAGACTTATCCGAAGTAAGTTTTATGCTATCCTCACTTGTTGTGACGCAAGTGAGGATTAAATTTTATTTTTGAGGATTATCTGCAGGTAAGTGAGGATTATCGTTATATAGTTGAGGATTATCCTATTGCAAATGTGGATTATATTTATTCCCTGCTAAAGGGCGGCGTTTTTTTACCGAAACAGCTCATACAGAAAAGGAGCAAAAGATTCCATGACTAAGAATCTCTTGCTCCTTTTCATATGTTTTTATCTTTGAGTATCCAATGTATCCCAGAAACTAGTATCTGCCGTTTCAATTGAACGATCTGCTATCGCTCGAACCGCAGCATCCAATGTTGTAATCGTCTGCTTGATTAAGTAACCATTACTTTTTTGACCGATAACTGCCGATTCATTGAAATGATCGGACATTCCGCGCATTTCAAAAAGGAGTGTCGCAATATCATATTGAACTGCAGCACCATTACGACCGATATTCTCACCATTGCCGCCATTATACTTCGCTAAATGCCCCCATCCCGTTGAATCAACGGCATTAAATACAACAGAACCTAGTTTTTTCGATTTCTCTAATACTTCCGGCTTCACATTTTCATTTGTAGGATAAAGCATAGATCCTGACACAAGTTTCCCGTCACGTCTTGCCTGAGTTCCTTGATGATGCAGGTCAATCATGTAGTCGATATCATACTTTTGTAAAACATTTTTATGAAGAGCCTGCGTTTCCGGGTGCACTTTATCAACATGGTCACGGTTTAAGTCGGCCCCTACCGCATTGTATCGCGTTAAATTACGTCCACCGTCAGCGATATAATCATCAAGAGAAAAGTCGACATCCCCCATTGCACCATCTGCATTTAACATAGGTACAATAAGAATATTGACTTTATCCAGCACACCCTTTGTTTTACCTGTGCCAAGATGTTTAATAAATTCCAATGCGCCTTCAGTCGTTAATTGTTCATTCCCGTGCTGTTGCGTCAAAAATAGGATTGTCGGGTTATTTGGATTTGTAATATATTTTGCCAAGTAAATATCTCGTTTTTTTACCGTTTGTCCGATCACTTCAAGCTGCATTGCATCTTGTTTCGCGTCTTGCTTCTTAAGATAATTCACCATTTCATCGTAAGTATATAGGATTGACGTTTGAATCGATTCATTTCCACCATAATTCGGCCCTTCACCTACAGCATAGGCAGTTAATGAAGCTGGTGCCACAGCGCCCAGTGCCAAAATGCCGGTTAAGGATAGTGCTAATGCTTTCTTTTTCATAAGACCCCTCCATCACGTTAATTTTCTAATTATTGAAGTAATAATTCATACTTTAAGAATATCTATCAATTTGTTAATCGTATATAGAGGGAATCTATCAATTTACTTGCCTCCAACATAGAGCGATTGTTTTAATTTTCCATTAATGGTGTATATTTATTTACTCACTCTTTCGCTGTTTCTTTCACTTTTTATAGAGTAAAAGTCACTTAGCTGTTGTCCGGAAATAAAAAAATGCACAAAAAGCTAATCTGCTTTTTGCGCATTATCTTTATAGGTTCACTTCAAAACTTGCCTCTGTTTTTTCCTGCACTTCCTCCAGTGTTACCCCGTCCTGAAGCTCCACCAGCTGCATCTTGCCATCTTGAAAATCAAAGACCGCCAAATCAGTAATTAACCGGTGAACAACACTTTTGCCAGTCAACGGCAATGAGCATTCACGTTTTACTTTCGACTCACCGTACTTGTTCGTATGTTCCATAATGACGATGACTTTTTTCGCACCGACAACTAAGTCCATCGCCCCGCCCATTCCTTTTACTACTTTTCCGGGAATCATCCAGTTGGCCAAGTCTCCCTCTTCGGAAACTTCCATTCCACCAAGAATGGCCAGATCAATATGCCCGCCGCGAATCATCGCAAAGCTTTCTGCACTATCAAAATAGGTTGCACCTACTTTTGCTGTGACCGTTTCCTTCCCGGCATTGATCAAGTCTGCATCAACTTCTGCTTCTGTCGGGTACGGCCCGATTCCGAGCAGCCCGTTTTCTGATTGCAGCATCACGTTATAATGCTCAGGAATTTCATTAGCGATCAAAGTTGGCATGCCGATTCCTAAATTTACATAGGTTCCATCCTGAATTTCCTTCACTGCGCGTCGGATAATTTTCATGCGTGCATCCATTATGCTTCCTCCCTTACAGTGCGGCGTTCAATGCGTTTTTCAAATGACTCGCTATGGACGATATGCTGCACATAAATGCCCGGCAGATGAATTTCGTCCGGATCCAGTTCGCCTGTTTCGACAAGCTGCTCCACTTCGACAATTGTCACTTTACCTGCTGTCGCACAAAGCGGGTTAAAGTTGCGCGATGTTTTACGGAACACAAGATTTCCGGAACGATCCGCTTTCCATGCTTTTACAAGCGCAAAATCCCCAGTAATCGCGCGTTCAAGCAAGTATGTTTTGCCGTCGAATTCCTTTGTCTCTTTTCCCTCTGCGATTGGCGTACCAACACCTGTTGCTGTATAAAATCCTGGTATGCCCGCACCGCCAGCACGAATGCGTTCTGCCAATGTGCCCTGTGGTGTCAATTCCACTTCCAGCTCGCCGTTTAAATATTGCTGTTCGAATGTTTTATTTTCCCCTACATATGACGCGATGATTTTCGTAATCTGCTTGTCTTGCAAAAGAACACCGAGCCCGAAATCATCGACACCACAGTTATTGCTGACAACCGTCAAATTTTTTGTACCTTTATCTTTTACTGCCTGAATTAGATTTTCCGGAATACCGCATAACCCGAATCCCCCTACTAATAATACAGCTCCATCGTCTATTGCCTGAATCGCCTGTTGTACAGAAGCTACTACTTTATCCATGTCCTTATCCCCTTTCACATCCATACAAAATATTCTACAAAAGGACGGAATTCCCTTTAAAAATCTATTTTTCTTAGGCGGGTGGTGGATTTTCTAATAAACTTTGATATGTTCTAATATAATTTTATTTGTTCTAATAAAATGCCGGTTTTCTAATATATTACCGAGATGTTCTAATAAGTCCACGCTTTGTTCAAATATCCTCGGCGCATTTTCTAATATCCATCGGCGTTGTTCTAATAACCTGCTCAACTGTTCTAATAAAATCGATCCCCGTCTTCTCCTGCCCGGTCATGCGGAAAAAATTGAAGGCATCTTGCCCTGAGTCGAACCCATCTTCTAATAACCTCGCCAGATTTTCTAATAACACCTCAACTTCTTCTAATAACTCATTCAATTGTTCTAATAAATCCCCACCCCCACAAAAAAAGCCAAACTGCCCTAATTGAACAGTCTGACTTTGCTTTTAGTTTTGTTTTTCATGCGGTGCTTGGTAAATGCCGATTTCCTTTGTATTAGGGTCGCGGACAATGCGCTGATCATCTTTTAACGGAATAATATCCGGATCTTCTGCATCACTGCTCCGGCCAAAATCTCCTGCAACAGTTGTATTCGGCAGCGGTTCATACTTTTTCTCAGGTTCAAATGGTACTGGACGTTCATCCATTACCTCTTTGTTAATAAGGTTTGACGGATTGGAACGGTTTGTAATCCAGTCATCGAGTGTATGGCCTGTCCAATCTTCTTCATCAAATGGGTCTGTACCTGTTATGAGCAACTTCCCGCCCTCTTCAATGATTTTTTCGTATTCCAGCCGCTTATTTTCAGGTAAACCGAGGCGGCGAATTTTCTCTTCAATCGGCGATTCATTTGTCAATGCGGTTTTCACTATGCTGCGGACACCATTTGTTGTAATAAGCGATACTTGCTGATCACGTGCGATGGAGTGAAATTCGTCTACATCCTTTGTTAATAAATAAATATGTGTACCTTCCAACTCATTGTCCGGTCTACGTAATTCCTGGAGTTTCTCTAGCAATTCCTGTTTCGTATAGGCAACATCAATTTTCTGCTTCGGCTCATCAAAAAACATTTGCATCCCTCCATTTAAATTATTCGTAAGTACCTTTTCCCCATATCCCCCATACAAAACTTATTTTAAAATAGCATCCGGTCGTTCTACCGCTAAATCAAAATGCATTTTTTCGCTCTTTTTAATACTTATTTACTCAAAAACACCATTTCTCCCTCTCTACTCAACACCTTAAAATATTCTGTTGATTGCTTCATATGTCGATTCATTTTAAACTAAACACAGTAATCAACAAGTTGTTCAATACTTTTTCAGGAGGAATTATATATGAATAAAAAATCAAAAATTATTTTAGCCGCTTCACTTGCCATTATTGCTTTTATGATTGGAAAAGCGTTTATTTTGGATGAGTCCAGCAAGATGTATTTAATCATCTTCTCCTTTGTCGGATTAGGGCTAGCTATGCTGCGCCTCTTTATTAATGGGATGATTAAAAAGATGAAAGGTAAACCTGTCGGAGTAAAAGTATTATTCTTTGCCGTTCTTCTTGGCTGTGGTATTCCGTTTCAAAACTGGTTCCGTACAGATATCCTGCTTTCAATGAACCGCGAGTACTTAGTGCCTTGTATTATCGTAACTGTTGCTAGTGTATTTTTCATGACAGTTCTTTCCGGCGTGATCTCTAACCGTAAACGCGCACCAAAGTCAGAAGAGCTTTCTATTGAAGAAATGGCCATATAAAAACAGCAAAATCCCGTTACAAAGCTACTTTGTACGGGATTTTTTTACATATATCAAGTTAGTGTTTCGATTTTCTCATAAATTTCTTTCAGCATAATATCATAACGATCCCTGTTTAAATAAAAGTTGAAAACATAAATCCCTCTTTTTCTCTCTGCAAATTCTTCCCCTGCCGGTATTTCGTTATGTAAATAAAGTGTTGAATGTGAACCGTTTATAAGTTTTTGAAAATGCAGTGTATCGTACGTTATGTTTTCTTTTGTAAAAGCAAAATGCCCTTTTGCTGCATCATAATAGATGATTGGAATGATTGCCTCTTTATAAACTTGAATGTATTCATCCTGGGATGCCTGTCCAAATACAGTTGGCGTAATAAAAAGTGCATCAAATTGTAACGTGGCATCCGTAACCGCTTCTTCAAGTGCGTCGAATGTAATTTCTACAATTTCTATATTTGTATTGTAATGATCTTGGAACTCCCCTAAAACAGCAATTTTTAACGGCATTCCCTCATACGCGACTATTTCCTCCGAACACCCTGCCAATAATAGAAGCCCGAACAGAAATAATACTCTTTTCATACATATCTCATCCTTTCTAAGATGAATTGTATAATAGGTTGCGATTAATCCATGCAAATTATTCGTCAGGGAATAATTAAAGGAGCTGCCAACACAATGCGGCAACTCCTTTTGCTAAATGCACAAGGAAATCATCGTTTCCTCATGCATTCCATCATATTATTGCCCAAATTCCGTTACGAATTCAGAAAGCTCTTTTCGTGTTCTTACATTTGGCACATTATCGTAATAGCCGAACTGGAACATTGAAATGACACGTTCATGTGGCTTTGCGTTTAATGCTTCACGGAATTTCGGGTTATCTAGGAAGCCCGGTGTTTTCCAGCAAGTACCGATGCCTTTTTCCCATGCAAGTAGCTGCACATTTTGTAAATAGCAAGCGGCTGCCGCATAGTCTTCCAATCGTTCTTTTTGACGAACATCTTCTGTCACAAGCACAAATGCGTATGCACCGGCCAATGTGAATTTTTTCATTTGAATTGCAAGGGCATCTTCTGAAAGCTCCTGCCATTTTGGAACTGCCATGTCTCGTAGCAGTTCATGTACTTTTGGCAGCTGATCCTCTGCACCTACTACAATGCGCCATGGCTGACGGTTGCCGTGGTTCGGTGCCCATTTTGCATCATCCAAAATTTCCATTACTGCCTTTTTGTCAACTTGCTGTCCATTAAATAGTTTAATCGAACGGCGTTGCAATACTGCGTCTCTTACTGATAAAGTCATCGCCAAATCCTCCTTCAATTACTACTATTACATTAGCATGAATGATCTCTATTTAACATATAACATGGTGTGAATTCTATATAAAAAGTTCATTATCAGGCAGGCGATCACAATACGATTAAGTAATGGCCCTAAAAAGCAGAAAAACTCCGCTTATTTCACCGCTCTCACCACAATAAGAACGATCAAAACTGATCCGCTATATGGTAGTAATAATACTGCATATTCGGCGTGTAGGCAGTGGAGTCTTCGTACGTATAGAGGCGATCGCTGCTGTTCGATGTATGAGCATTCACATACGGAACCCCCTGCTTGATACGCGTCACAATTGTGCTGTGATCGATACGGCCGTCCCCCGTAAAATCGTAAAAAATAATATCCCCCAGCTGCAGTTCACTTGCCGAGTTTACCCTTGTCGCGCGAAGGCCCTGTGTGGATGTTTCCAAATACCAGCGTAGGGAGTGTGCAACAGACCAGCTATAACTCCAGCGCTCCGGTTGCCCGATCATCCACCAGCCCTGCCCCCGATTCGGCGCTCCCCGCATTGGTGCCCCTCCAGCACGTAAACATTGGGAAATAAAATTTGTACAGTCATCCCGGAATACCGGATATTCAGGATTAAAGCTGTCCCACCATCTATTTGCATAATCAACAGCAGCCGCCCGATTATAAGTAGACAACGATCTTCTCCTTTTTTCACAGCGTATGTCGATTACTTTCTAATTATGAAAGTGTTGTGAATGTAGAGCAAAAATCCCCTGTTTTTGTAAATGTCTGCTACAATTATTTTATTGAAATTATGAAACGGTTAGGGGGAATTATGAATGACACAACATGCAGAAAGGGAAATTTTTCTTCCTATAGCCCTTTGCGATAAAAAAGGTAATTTAAACCCGGAAGCAATCGGTTTTGCAAGAAGACCTATTATCGACAGTAATTTGTCAGGGCATTTTATGCGCAAGAAAAAGTGGAATTACTGGTGTGTATATGGCGAGGAGATTTTATTTTCCGCGACAATCAGTCATATGGATTACGCAGCTGTATGCTTTGTTTATTTCCTCGAATACGAAACACAACGCTACTTTGAAAAAACAATTTTAATTCCGCTTGGGGCAAAAGTAAAAATGCCGACACAAGTGCTGGAAACAATTCAATATAAAAATTCCGAAATGTCCATACAACTTACATACTTCAACCGCGAGACCCATTTAACCGTAACCGCTCCTGATTTTGACGGTGATCCTTTACACGCTGAGCTGACGATTGCACATCCGAAAGACGATGACTCCCTAAATGTAGTCATTCCATGGAATCGCCGAACTTTCCAATTCACGGCGAAACATCACACATTGCCAACTACGGGAACTGTAAAAATCGGCAATCGTACCTTTACGTTCACACCGGAAGAAAGCTTTGCTGTGCTTGATTACGGCCGCGGTGTATGGCCGCGTGAAGCAATATGGAACTGGGGCATGGCATCACAGCGTGTGCGTGGGCAGCGGATTGGATTAAACTTTGGCGGTAAATGGACAGACGGAACAGGCATGACTGAAAATGCTATCTTTATCGACGGTCAAATGACGAAAATACATGAAGATGTTTTATTTCACTATGACCGCACTAATTTCATGCATCCGTGGACGATCAAAACGAAATTTACCGGTCGCGTCAACTTAACTTTCACTCCATTTTTTGAACGTGTGGCAGAAACAAATGCAAAACTCATCGTTTCCTCGGTTCATCAGATGGTCGGTTATTACGATGGATTTATTCAACTCGATGATGGCGAAACACTGCATATCCAGCAAATGCTTGGCTGCATTGAAGAACATGTTGCAAAGTGGTAGCACGTTAGGGGGGAATTTTAATGACAGCGCAAGATTTTAAGCAGGAACAACAGCGTCTGCACGAAACGATCCATTATATGGACCAGATTTTAAATAGTTCGAAAAAAGATATTGAAACGGCACAGGAAAATATCCGTACTGCGATGGCCAATGTGGAATATTTGGACTCCAGTGACAGCTTCCTCAACATTTTAATGAATACACGTTTTTTCGAGCTTGCCCGTAATCAAAAAGAAGGGTTGGAAGCGATTCGGCAAAAACCGTATTTTGCACGTATCCATTTCCAGCGTGAAAACGAAAATGAGGAGTTTCTTTATATCGGAAAGACTTCACTTTTCCATAGTGAAACCCATGAGCCGATTATTGTTGACTGGCGCTCCCCTGTCGCAAACGTCTATTACGATGGTCGCCTTGGCGATATTTCTTATGATGTCCGGGATGAAACACATTCCGGTCATTTGTTTGCCAAGCGCCAATATAAAATTGAAAACGGCGAGCTGATCAATTATCGCGACGTCGATTTAACTACAAATGATGAACTTCTGCAGGAAGCGCTGGAAGGAAAAGCCGATGTCCGCTTAACGGAAATCGTTTCCACTATCCAAAAAGAACAAAATGAAATTATCCGTGCGCATCTTCGTCAGCCGATTCTTGTACAAGGTGCAGCTGGTTCAGGGAAAACAACGATCGCCCTGCACCGGATTTCGTATTTCCTTTACACGATGGGCGAGCATTTCAATCCAGAGCAGTTGATGATTCTTGCACCAAACCGGTTATTTATCGACTATATTGCCGATGTATTACCGGAGCTTGGCGTCGATAAAATTTGCCAAACAACATATGCACAATATGTGCTGGATGCACTGAACCTGAAACTAAAACTGCAAAATCCGAATGAACAGCTCGAGCAGCTCATTGCGAACCCTTCCGTCCAGCAAGAGAGCGCCATCCTTTCGAAAACAAAAGGCAGTCCATTTTATGAGCAGATGATGAACCGCTATATCGAACACCACGAACAGAAGCTTGCTGCATTGTTTGATGATGTCTTCATTGAAAAATACCGTATTATGAAGGGCGAGCATTTACGAAAGCTATTTTTGGTGGAATTTCATTATATGCCTGTCGAGAAACGGCTTGAACGTATTAAAAAGGTAATCCAAACAGAGGTAAAAAGGAAAACCGCAGCAGTGCTCGCGACATTGAATTCGCGCTATGAAGATGCGATCGGCCGTGCACTAAGCGGCATGCGTGATGCAGATAAACGCCGACGTACAGTGACAAAGCTTATCGATGAACGGGATGCCCGCATTCCAAAAATTAAACAGGAAGCAAAATCCGTTGCAACGGTCTATATGAAAAAATTCCAGAAAGTAAAAGTGAAACAGATGTACCGTGAGCTTTTGACGAATCGGGAATTGCTCGGTGAAGTTGCTCCTGAATGGCCTTTTGAAGAAGTGGCGCATTTTATAAAATCGCATCAGAAAGAACGTTGGGTGCTGGAAGATTTGGCCGCCCTTTACTTTTTACAGGCTAAAATCAAAGGCATCGATGACAAGTGGAAAATGCGCGTCGTCTTTATCGATGAAGTTCAGGACTACAGCTATTTTCAACTTGCTGCCTTAAAAGCCGGTCTCGAAACGGATATGTTCACAATGGTTGGCGATCTTGCACAAGGGATCCACAGCTATCGGTCACTGACAGAGTGGCAGCCGGTACTCTCTCTTTTTCCGCGCGCAACATATGCAACACTTCAAAAAAGCTACCGAACAACAATTGAAATTATGGATGTCGCCAATGAAATTCTGATGCAGATGGATGAGGATTTACCGCTTGTTGAACCGGTTGTCCGTCATGGGAAAGTACCTGAATTTATTGCCGCAGAAAGTTTTGATGCCGCTATTATTCAAGATGTCCTTGGAAAAATTCGCGCCAATCAGCATCAATCCATTGCACTTATTTGTAAAACAACAGAAGAAGCCGTCCAGTTAATCGAACAGCTGGAAAACTCGGATATCCCCGCACAGCTGCTCGATGAAAATTCAGCAATCGATCAGCAAAAGCTTCTCGTTATTCCAAGTCACTTGGCAAAAGGCTTGGAGTTTGATGCGGTCATTCTCACATCCTTTGACACACCTTATGATGACAATCCGCTTGACCGGAAACTGCTCTATGTTGCCTTAACCCGTGCCATGCATGAGCTTTATCTCATCGGTCCATCAAAAGAAGCTTTTTTAATGAAGTGAGCGAGGTAATAACTTAAAAGCACCAATCGCATGCTTTGAATGCGCTTGGTGCTTTTTTAGTAATGACCATCATAACCGTTCTTTTTCTGCATAAAAAAAACGCTCAGGTAATCCTGAACGTTTACTTTGTAAGCAGTTGAATCCAATCTGCTTATGATCCAATATAAATGTAATAATCAAGCTGGGATGACTTCATAAAGCCGGCTTTTTCATATACGTGAAGGGCTGCCATATTTTCGACTTCCACATCAAGTAAAATAGTTTTATCACCTGACCGAAGCGCATAGTCTTTCACTAAATTTAAAATTTGCGTACCGATTCCTTGGCGCTGTCTGTTCGGAGATACCGCAAATGCCGTAATCCACTGTACTTCGCCTTCTTTACGGGTCGTTACTGTTCCAACAACTTCCCCATCCATTTCGGCTGTCCACATAACTAGGCCTTCTGTCGTTGTATTAAATTCAATCAGTTCCAGCGATTCCTCACGAATATCACCAAACGCTTCGCTGAAAATCGAGACAAGTGCTTCTGTGTCCTTTTGCATAAACGGGCGTAAAGTAACAGGGCCTTCTTTTGACAGAACTTCCGCCTGGGCTTCCAATGTGGCTTCGGAAAAGCTGTATAAATACCCGTTCTTTTGAAGAAATTCTTTACCATAATGCGAGCCTTCCATGATTAATGCAAGCTCCCCTTCACTTTCACGCATCATTAGTCCTTCTTTCAGCACGTTCAATATCGCTTTTCCGATTCCAAGTTGACGATACATCGGTGCAACGAGCATTGACCATTCATACGTATTTAACCCCATTAAATCGACTGCAGTACCTGCTCCGACAAGCAAATTCTTTTCATCATCATATACAAGAACATAAAATCCTCGCATTTCATAGCTTTTTGCTATCGGTAAATTCATGACTTGATTTAATAGTACGCCATCACAAACGGCCGCAGTTTTACATAATTGCTGTACTTCTTCATATGTTTCTTCATCTAAAGGAAACGACACTGTTATTGCCGATAAATTCATTCTTTCTACTCCAATTCTAACTACTATAATTTCTTTATTTTAGTAAAGCTATCGAAGTAACGCAATACTCACGCATAAATCCTTTAAAATTCTCTTTCCTTAAATATTATTTTCATTAAAAATAAAACAAATTCATGATACAATTTTTCTAGTAAAGATGCATAATTTTAACTACTTATTACCCAATAATAAGGTATAATAATCCTATGCATGATTATTTTTTACAAATAAAAATTCATCTTAAATGACTAAACGATGTTATTTAATTATAATTGCAATATGAATTAATTAATTAAGGAGACTTAACTTATGACAAAAGAACAAATCTATTCTACTAGTACTGAGCCACTACTAGATACCCCTTTTCCTTCTTTTGTACTTTTACCTAATGGTACACTCGTTCATGGAAATATCCGTCAATTAGACTATCCAACAAAAGATACAAAAGAACTAATCGGAAATTCCATACACGATACGCTATTTTCAGAAGTAGGTGACGATGTCATTGAATCTATTTTAACAAGTTCGGTAGCGTTATGTTTGCACAACATTCCTCTTTCACTGAAAGGTCAATCTTCCAAAACTTGCACTCTTTATACGAAGCCGACTGTCTTTGCAAATGAGCAAGCAATTTCTGTTCTTTGTATTCCAAATGAAGAAGTCCGTTTAATGGATGAAGAACAGCAGCATTTAGTCGACCTTAAAAACGGGATCCACCAATCATTCATGACCGTTACACTTGACCAGGACGGCTTTATTACTCAAACAAATCAGCCATTTTTAACAGCAAGCCGCTGGACACCAAAACGGGTCATCGGGAAAACATTGTGGCAATTGTTTCCGCAAAATCCGGAATCGGAAAAATTAGTCCTGGAAATTTGGAAAACGTTGCAAAATGGGCAAGTTTGGCAAGGTGAAGTTGAGAAATTAACAAAGGATGAGCAGCTTTACTGGGTACACTTAACGGCGATTCCGATGATGGGTAAAACATCTGAAAAGAACGAGTATTTGCTGATTGAGCGGAATATTACAAAAGAGAAAAAGATTCAGTTCCAACTGGAGAAAATTGCATATATCGATACAGAAACTGGAATGATGAATGTCCACCGTCTGGAACAAATCATCGGGGAAATGATTGAAGAAGAGCGCCATTTTTCATTCGTTTACTTAAGTATCGATAAGTTTTACACAATTAAGGATTTACATGATGGCGTAGCCGGAAATTCCCTTATCCTGGAATTTACGAAACGCATGAAAATGTATTTCCAAGATAGTACGATGGCTCGTATTAATGAAAGTGAATTTGTCGTAATTACACCATTACCAGAATGGTTTACACAAGGTTTCCTGAATTACTTACAGCAAAATCCAATCTACAGCGGTAACGTAGCAGTTCCACTTTCATTAAGCGGCGGGATTACACGCTTCCCGGAAGATCAAATGACATTCTCCCAATTGATGAAGGCATCTTTGGCTACGATCGCTTCTGTACGGAGCGCGGGCGGTGACAGCATCGTTTCCTTATCAAAATCTTCGCATGCTGCATTAAACCGCAGATCGATTGTCGAAAAACGATTACTGCTTGCATTAGATCAAAAAAACCTGCATGTTCTCTACCAGCCTCAACTTGATTTAAGAAGCGGTAAAATTACTGCTGTCGAGGCATTAGTCCGTTGGGATGATGAAGAAATCGGCACTGTTTCGCCTGATGAACTGATCCCTATTGCGGAAGAGACAGGTCTCATTAATAATATCGGTTCGTTTATGCTTGAGAAAGCATGTGAACAAGCGGTCCTATGGAAAAATGCGGGCCATCCGATCAAAGTGAGCATCAACTCTTCTGTACGCGAGTTCCGTGATAAAAATATGGCCAAGTCCATTTTGGAAACACTTGAACGTACTGGATGCCCGGCGAATTTACTGCAAATCGAAATTACCGAAAAGTTTGCATTGGAAGCTGAAGCTGAAACAGGCATTATTAAGCAAATGCGGACACTTGAAAATGAAGGCATCGTCTTTGCACTAGACGACTTCGGTACAGGTTACGGTTCGTTCCGCTACATGCAGCTTCTGCCGATTTCGATTTTAAAAATCGACCAGACATTTATCCGCTCGCTGAAATCGGAAAAAAACCAGCAGCTCGTAAACGGTATGGTACAGCTAGGAAAATCAATGAATCTTACGGTCGTTGCAGAAGGTGTGGAAACAGAAGAACAAATGCAGTTCCTGACAAGCATCGGCTGCGAGGTCATCCAAGGTTACTACGTAAGCAAACCAAGCTCTACAGAAGAAATTTCATCATTATTAGGTTAAATAAAAGCTCGTAAGGCAACTGATATTCAGTGCTTTACGAGCTTCTCTTTTTTACTTTTGTAAAAGATTGAATCGAAGTTCTCCCTTTTCTCATTAAGCGCAGGATAATCTGCATCATGACTTCCGCAAATACAAGTCCCATCGCAATTGCGCCCGAAATCATAAATGCCCGGATTCCATTTTCCAGCCCTGCAATATAATCAAGCTCCATCACATTGCGCATCGTACTGTATGCAATGCCCCCTGGTACGAGCGGAATTATTCCGGAAACACTAAATATGATCATCGGCATCCTAAATTTACGCGCAAAGAAATATGCTACTAAAGAAACGACAAATGCCCCAAGAAAGGATGCGCGAACATCATCCAGTCCGCCTTCGAACAGAACATAATATACCGCCCACCCGACAGCGCCGACGAAACCACATGCCGGAATTGTTTTAATCGGGGCATTAAAAATAACACCAAAACAGGCGGTCGCAATAAAACTGATAAAGATTTGAACTAACACATGTTCCACCAACGAACGCTCCCTTCCAATCGATCATACCTTGGAATGATCACACTCCGAATTGATCCAAAAACTTATAGCGAAAGCACAAGTGCAATACCTGAACCGATCGCAAACGCCGTTAAAAAGGCTTCGGCACCTTTTGCCATCCCAGCCGTGAAATGTCCTGCCATTAAATCGCGGACTGCATTCGTAATGAGCAGACCCGGCACGAGAGGCATGACCGAACCGATAATAATTTTGTCTATTTCCGTACCGACATTAAAATGTACTGCGATATATGCAACAGCACCTACCCCTACCGATGCTAAAAACTCGGAGAAAAATTTAACACGTGTCATATTATGAAGAATCGTCACAATATACAGGCCGACACCACCTGCAACAAAGGCTGCCGGGATATCCGAAATCGTCCCTTTAAACAGCAGTAAAAAGGCACTACTCGCTAAACATGCCGCCAAAACTTGAACAAAAATCGGGAGGAAATAATTTGTTTTTTCTATCTTCTTTAACTCGTCATACGCCTGCTCTAATGTTATCATTTGAGATGTAAGCTTACGTGAAACATTGTTTACAAGCACAATTCGATGTAAATCCGTAATTCGTGTTGGAATCGATGTAATTTGTGTAGGCTGCGTTTTACCTAGAGAGAAAATAATACCTGTCGGCGTCACATAGCTTTGTGCATTCATCATATTTTGAGAACGGGCCATTCTGAGCATTGTATCTTCCACTCGATACGTTTCAGCACCGCTTTCAATCATAATACGACCTGCAAGCAAAAAGCAGTCGAGCGCCAGTTCCGTATTTTCAGCATTCATTCAAGGGACCCCCTTCCACTTCTTAGCTCATATTACTTGAAGCAATCGGAAAATAACAGTCTTTTTTCGTACAATTTATGCTGACAGAACAGTGTATTTCCTTAAAATTCACAATGACTTTCATTCTGGAAACAGATAATAGATTATCCCAATTAGAAAGGAACCCGGTACATCATGACAAACCCTTACAGAAAACGGCGTGGTCCTTGGATTGACTTACTTCTTATTGGCGCGATCGGTGTTTTAGGTGCCATTATCGTGTTTTTAACTTTTATAAGCGATGACCCGATTTTCCGGCAAACCGATAAAACATCCGCTAAAGAACATACGATCACAGAGGAAGCATCAAAATTCCCTGGTATAAAAATTGTCACTGATCAGTCAGATGACAAGAAAATGCCCTATACCGTTCAGTATCCGCTAACGGAATATGAAGCTTTTAATAGCGCGGTAACGACATATATAGAACAATCAAAGCAATATTACATAAGCATGATGCGCCTGCAGCAGGACTCAAAGAAGTTAACAGGCGACCTTACGATAACTGTTGAAACATTCGAGCATGATCATTATTACTCCTTTGTTTTAACGAATAATACGGTTTTAACTACCGAAGAGAAGCAAACAACGATCGAAACATTTCTCATTGATTATGAAACAGGCGATTTGATCGATATACGTGCTCTTTTAAATGAGGATTTAGCCAGTCTGAAAACTTTTGCAGCACATGTGCAATCGGAAATGCTTAAAAACCCAGCTTATAAAGAGTATGTATTAGAAAAGGAGCTCGCATTCGCTACCGAGCCAAAATGGCGTTTATTTAAACGTTTTGCTTTGAAAGACGACTCGCTTTTTATTTATTTCAATGAAGGTGAAGTGACAAAACCGGAAGCAGGTGTTCCGGTAGTGGAAATTCCTTTGTCATTCATCAACCCGCTTCTGGCTTCTGATTTCCAAATAGAAATGCAATCTGAAACTACGATTATTCCTACTGATAAAGAATCATCGAAAAAACGGATCGCCCTTACATTTGATGATGGTCCTCATCCGGAAGTAACGAAGCAGATTTTAGCGCTTCTGGAAAAGTACAATGCCAAGGCCACTTTCTTTATGCTTGGAAGCCGGGCGCAATATTATCCGGGCTTAGTACGTGAAGTGCTGGATAGTGGGCATGAACTCGGTAATCATACGTGGTCACACCCTGTTTTAACGAAAATGACTCCAGCTGAAATTGAAAAGGAGTACAATTCTACCGAGGAAGCAATTATCCATGCGACGGGTGAAAATTCAACTGTTTTCCGTCCTCCTTATGGGGCGATTAATGATGATGTGCGAAACACGATTCCATGTAAATCGGTCAACTGGACGATTGATACACTTGACTGGAAGTACCGCGATTCGGAAAAATTGTTCCCGATGGTGAAAAAGGCATTGCATAATAATGCAATCGTTTTAATGCATGATATCCACCAATCTACGGTAGATGGACTGGAACCTGTCCTTGCCTACCTACAAAAGGAAGGCTATGAATTTTTAACGGTTTCAGAGATTTTGCCGTATCATTAAAAGTGACTTAAAAAGAGTGACGATATATAATCGCCACTCTTTTTTGCATAAGCTTGAACTTATTCCTCAATTAAGAGTAATTAATCCTCACTTTTATTGGGTTAATCCTCAAATTCTTACACTTAATCCCCAATTGAGATCAATTAATCCTCACTTAAATGCTTTAACCGCTACCCCCTGCTGTTCCAGTTCCAGACGTGCGCGTTTTGCAAATTGCACGGCATGTTCACCGTCTCCATGTACACAAATACTATGAGCCTGCAATGCCACTTTCGTATGATGAACAGAGGTAACGGTCCCCTCCTTCACCATTTCAATAATTTGAGCAATCGCTTTTGCCTCATCTGTAATGAGCGCATTTGTCATAGAGCGGGATGTTAATGTACCATCCGCCTGATATGTACGATCCGCAAATACTTCATGGATTGTTTGTAAGCCGTATTTTTCACCGGCAGCCGTTAACTGACTTGATGCCAAACCATATAAAAGAAGTCCTGGTGATACATCATGAACAGCCTTTGCAATAGCATCGGCAAGCTCCTCATTTACCGCCGCCATATTATAAAGCGCTCCGTGCGGTTTCACATGCTGCATCTTCACGCCTTTTGCTGTCAAAAAACCTTGTAGTGCACCAATTTGATAAACAACCAGATCATATGCTTCCTGCCATGAGATTTTCATTTCTCTTCTCCCGAAACCGTTTAAATCCGGTAGTCCTGGATGCGCACCGATTTGTACATTATTCTTAATCGCAAGCTCTACCGTTTCACGCATGACAGACGGATCTCCTGCATGAAATCCGCAGGCAATATTGGCGGACGTAATATAACGAAGAATCTCCTCTTGCTCCCCCAGCCTATAACGTCCAAAGCTTTCTCCCAAATCACAATTAATATCTACTTGAAACATAATGTCTCCCCCAACTTTGGAATTATCTGAATGTTATGCTATTATCATGCCATACATAAGGATTCATTCCAATAATGAGGTGACATTTCATGCCGGCACTGCAATTTAAACAACTTAGCGACCAAGCACTGTTCGTTCAGTTCAGTTCGACGATTAATGAACAAACCCACCAGCAAATCCAGCAGGCAATTGCGATTTTACAGGAACATCCATTCCCGGGACTAATGGAAATTGTGCCAAGCTATACAAACTTCTGTGTGTATTACGACCCGTTTACAGTGCGGAAATCTTTGCACCAGGAGCATAATACAACGAGCGCCGAAAAAGTTCAGCATTATATTAAAAGTCTGCTTGAGCATCAACATCAGGAAGCTCCCCATGAAAGCCGGTTAATTGAGATTTCCGTACTTTACGGGGGTGAATATGGACCCGATTTAAACGAGGTTGCGGACATCAACGGCCTAACACCTGAAGAAGTCATTGCAATCCATACATCTCAGGAATATCTTGTCCACATGCTCGGCTTTGCACCAGGTTTTCCGTTTTTAGGCGGGATGGACAAAAGAATCGCAACACCGCGCCGGGCTATACCAAGACTTGAAATTATGGCTGGTTCAGTCGGTATCGCAGGTGAGCAGACAGGCATTTACCCGCTCTCAACACCAGGAGGCTGGCAAATAATCGGTCGTACGACGACACCGTTATTTTTACCGGAACAAAATCCGCCGTCACTACTGCGAGCAGGTGACCGTATACGCTTTGTCGCTATTAAGGAGGGACCTTCATGCTAAAAGTAATCAAACCCGGATTGTTCAGCACTGTTCAAGATGCAGGGCGTACGGGATATCAGCAATACGGTGTTATTGTAAGTGGTGTCATGGATGCAATCGCTTTTCGCATCGGAAATGCCCTACTGAAACAGTACAATAAAGCAGCAATTGAAATGACATTAATTGGCGGCACATTCGAATTTCTGAAAACGACTGCAATTGTATTGGCGGGCGGAAAAATGCACGCAACAGTTAACGATAACCCGGTCCCGATGTATAAAGTAATCCCCATCAGAAGAGGTGATGTATTAAAATGCGGTGCCATTGAAAACGGCGCAAGAAGCTATTTATGTATTGCGGGCGGCTTTTCTGTTGAGGAAATACTCGGCAGTTGCAGTACTTATATAAAAGCAAGCTTTGGTGGTTTTCTTGGACGAACGCTTCAAGTGAATGATTTGATTTCTTATGAAGAATCGTTCAATCCGTATCATACATATCAAGTAAACACAGATCAGTTTTATGAACGAAAGCACATCCGCCTATTAAAAGGGACCGAATGGCATGAATTCAGCCCTCAAATGCAGCAACGCTTCATCGAACAGCACTATACCATTTCGCTTGAAGCCGATCGAATGGGTTACCGGCTGGAAGGACAAAATGTAATTTCACTGGAAAAACCATTTAATTTGCTTTCTGAAGCCGTTACAATTGGGACGATTCAGCTCCCTCCAAGCGGACAGCCTATTTTACTGATGGCAGATCGACAAACAACAGGCGGCTATCCAAAAATCGCTCAAATTATTTCGGCCGATATACATAAAGTTGCACAGCTCAGACCGAAACAGCCACTTCATTTTGAACTGGTCACACTCGAACAGGCAGAACAAGCGTATTTTCAACTCGAACAACAGCTGAGATTATTGGAAACCCTTTTGAAAAACTAGCCATTTCTAAAAATTCACGAGTATAATCGCTATCTTCTATAAGACTTTTGTAACTTTTTTTCATTTTATGTTTTAAAGTGTTGAATAAAGGTTATAAAACACTATCGCGAAATAGTTACAATAAAAAATAGGAGATGAAAATTATGAGTTTTCTTTGGTTTTTAATTATTGGTGGAGTTATCGGTTGGCTTGCAGGAGTTATTTTAGGTAAAGATATCCCAGGCGGAATTATTGGTAATATTATTGCAGGTATTATTGGTGCATGGATTGGTGGTATGCTTCTAGGAAGTTGGGGACCTAAAGTTTCTGATTTCTATATCTTCCCTGCTCTAATAGGTGCGATTATACTTGTATTCATTGTAAGCTTTATCATGAAATCAATGCGTAGAGCTTCATAACAATTATTGAAGCAGCTTAAAGCGGTCCTTCCCAAATTTGGGAGGACCGCTTTTTGCATTCATGAATTTCTGACCACAGTATAGAAACTGTAACTTTTTTGTAACCCTTTCTCCAAAACCATTTCCTATTATTAAGAGGCGATATTATATCCAATAAACCGCTGAATGGAGAGAATTTAAGATGAAAAACTTAACAATTTTAATAATGGCCCTTGTTTTTATCGGGAGCCTTTTTGTCATGAACAATGAAAATGCTCAAGCCGCTGATTTTGAAAAAGCTTTTGCAAAGAAAACAATACTTGTAAAATCTGCACCAGGCGAATCCTATAAAACGCTCGGTAAACTTAAAGCGAAATCTTCTGTAAAAGTATACGGCGGTGTTCCAATCGGTACGGATCAGGAAGACACATCATCAGCTGATCAGTATGGATGGTCAAAAATTAAGTACAATGGCAAATATGCATATGTTCCAACACATGACCTGAAATTTGAGCATCCATCTGCTTGGGCGCCGGGTGTAAAAGCAAAGGCTATCGCGGAAATCAAGGAACAATTCGTTTCGAAAAACGATAAAATACGTTTAGTGTATGATAGAAATTCTTATTATGAACTGTTTATTCAAAAGGATGGCAAAGGCGAGTATCAATATTTAGTCTATATCAATTGTAAAACCGGTTGGTGGCACGGGTGATTTGTATTCGGTCCAGCCCCGCTTCAAGGTAATAAACGGTGTTCCCTCTTGAAAGGAACTTATATTAGAAGAAATTTTGGTTTTTTAGTCAATCCCGACTCGATATTAGAACATCAGAAAGCGATATTAGACAACCGGGGACACTTATTAGAAGAAGCGCGGGATATATTAGAAAATCGAAAATTTATTAGAACAAATAAAAATATATTAGAACATTTAAAGATTTATTAGAACTTTCAGCCGCCCAGCACCAGCTTTTTCCAAATACGTAAAAGGACCAAACAATACTGATGTTTGGTCCTTAAATCCATTCTATAATTCCTGTCTTAACGCCTGCATAACTTCAATTTTCGTTGCTTTACGTGCGGGGCGTAAACCTGAAATCATTGCCACACCAATACTGATCGCTGCTGCAATCACTACAAGCTGCCAAGGAATTGCTGAAAATTGAACATTATTGAATCCATCTTCGCCAGTTGCTGCCTTTAAAATAATCGGCAATAGCGCATTCGATGCAAAGCTTACAACATATGAAATTGCAATTGCAAGAACAGTTCCAATAACCCCGATAAACGTACTTTCCATTAAAAACAGTCGTTGAATCAGTTTCGGGCTGGCACCAATCGCTTTTAATACACCGATCTCACGCGTACGTTCTGTTACCGCCATTGTCATCGTGTTGAAGATACCGATTGATGCAATCAGTACAGCGATTGTTCCTACAAAAACAAGTCCGGCTTTCAATACTAGGAAGAAGACATTCAACTCATCCAACTGTTCGGTAACGGAATACACACCGTAGCCTTTTCCGCGTAATTCTTCTAAAATCGGCTTCACATATTCCAAACTATCCGCATAAATATCGAAGCGCTCAGAAAACAGTTCAAAATCACTGGCAACCTCTAGATCGGCAATTGCTTGGCTATACATATTTTCAATCACTTCACGTTGCTCATCCATCATATAAATTCTGTTTTCAATTGCCCACTCATAAGCCGGCTCAGGCATAACACCGACAATCGTATATGTCTTACGATCTGACAGTACATCTGGCTGTTCATGTGTACTTAGGGTAATTTCCACTTCCTTACCAATAAGCGAATCCTTATACCCTTCTTCAGCACCATCGTAATAAGTGCCTTCTGCTTCTGCTGCCTTTGATTTTTCCTCAACTAATTTGCGGTCCGCTTCATTCAATAATGTTTGGCCGAAATGATAGCCGACAATAATTTCATTTTCGTTTACAGGGTATTTCCCTTCCGATAAAGGTTTCGATACAGCTGCATAATCAGTAAAGTCAACTAAACGCAGTGATGTAGACGTGTCACGGTCTCCCATATAGCCTGCTACATTCGCATCCACACTTGTCGTTTTTAATACCGTCTGGACATTTTCTACCCCTTCGATATCTGCTACTTCCTCTTCAGTAAACAACGCTTGGCTGCCAAGCACTTCAATTTTAGTCACCGTTTCACTCGATAGAATCTCATCTTCAATTGAATCCTGTAAGCCAAAGCCGATCGAAGCAAGTACGATTAAAAATGCACAGCCCATCGTTGCGGCAAGTACCGTCATAAATACACGCAGTTTATTTTTCTTAATATGCTGCATCACAAAATTTACCTGATCTTTAAAAAGCATTGTGTTCACCTTCTTTCACCAATTGACCATCGTGCATGCGATAGCGCTTGTCCGCAATCATCGCAACTTCCTCATCATGCGTAATAATAATGAATGTCAGATCCAATTCACGGTTCAACTGCTGGATCAGCATTAAAATATCCTGTTCTGTTTCTGAATCGAGGCTCCCTGTCGGCTCATCCGCCAACAAAATCGGTGCGTTCGTCACAAGGGCACGTGCAATACTAACACGCTGTTGTTGACCGCCTGATAATTCATTCGGATAATGGTCCGTCACTTCAGTTAACCCGACCTTTTTCATAATCACTTCAACCCGTTTTCTGCGCTCCGATACATTCATCCCTTGCAGCTTTAACGGTAGTTCAATATTTTCAAAGGCCGTCAAACTTGGCATGAGCTGAAAGTTTTGAAAAATAAACCCGAAGTTTTCTAAACGGAATTTTGCACTCTGAACTTCATTAAATGCCGCAATTTCCTGTGCATTTACTACAATCGAACCGTGTTCCGGCTTCATAAAACCCGCCAAAATCTGAAGCAGTGTCGATTTACCTGATCCACTTTTCCCGACGACTGCGACGATTTCCCCCTTCTTTACATCAAATGATACATCTCTCAGTACCGGAACCTGTCTTTCCTTTCCGCGTTTACCGATGGAAAATGTATGTTGTAAATTCGTTACTTTAATCATCATCGTTCACTCCTTTTCACTTAACTTCATTGTAAAGGGCAAATCTTAATATTTAGAAAGGCTAAATATGAAGAAATTCTTAAGAAATCCTGAATACCTCCTTTATGTGAACATGAAAAAACCACAAACACCATTCCACCTGTGCTTGTGGTTGAATCTTCATTAGAAACCTATCACCTTTTGCTTTTTAAATGTTTTCCCGTTGAAGCTCGTCACTTTTGAACGAGACACGGTAAACAGCTCATCATCAATATAAAGAAGACGTTGTACAACATTATACGAATCTTCATATTGTTCACCAGGACGCGCCTTTTCGATCATGTCCGCTGCAAGTTCGATTCCTTTAGGCGTTACTTTGTAAATATAAGCACCTGTTCCTTCGTATTTCAGCTGGTCTTCCTCATCTGTTGGCGAATAAATCGTAACCGGGAAGCCGTAATAGTTTTGACGTGAATCTCTGAACAGTGCTTTATGATCGTACTGTACAGGAGAATAAGTACCACGACCGCCGATTACAACTGCCTGCTGTTCTTTCGGGTTATTGAAATCCGTCACATCAAACAGGCTCAATTTCATGCCTTTTGTATAGACAACCGGCTCTTTTGAACCTTCCTCCATCCGCACTTCCGTATCGTAGCCAATACCTAACAAGTGATTTTCGCCAATTGGATGCAAGTAATTACTGAAGCCAGGAATTTTCAGCTCTCCCAATACTTTCGGCGCTGTCGGATTTTTCGTATCAATGACAAAGAGCGGATCCGTTTCTTTAAATGTTACTAAATACGCTTTGTCACCCATGAAGCGAGCGGAGTAAATGCGTTCCCCTTTCGCCAGATCATTGACCGCACCTACTTGTTTTAAGTTTTCATCCAAAATGAAGAGGTGGTTTTTCGAATTGGCCGTTGTTCCCCATGCACTGCCTTCTGTAGTAGCGATGCGAACATTCCCGTCGTGTTCATCCATTGAAAATTGATTCAAAACAGAACCAGGCACTTTACCTTGCGCTGTCATTTTTACCGCTGTTTTATCAATTGAAATTTTATAAATTGTCGTTTCATCGTTTTGATTTACCGGCATTGTACTGGATACCGTGTCTTCAAGAGACGTGCGCTCCATTAATGGCCAGAAACGGTAATGATTCATCGAAGCAATATAGATTGCGTTTTCCGACATATACATTTGCCCGCTATTCCCTAGGAAGCTCTCTGTTTTCCATGCGTCCGATTTTATATTGCTCACATCGATTGCTGATACGATTAAATAATTCGGTTCATTGCTTTCAGGCAGCATACGAATTTTATCAACCTGCATAACAGTTTCCTTCTCCCCGTCATAAGTAGATGGACGGAGCTCTACATCCGGTGTTTCCTGCAGCAGCCAGTAGTTCGGCATACGACTGGATACAACGTAAAGGTAATTGCCCGCTTTACGGATACTTGTAATATCCCCATCATGCCCTACTTCACGTACTAACGTTGGATTTTTTGCATCTTTTACATCATAAAAGGCAATTTTCGTAACTGATTTCCCGTCATAATACGGTTCTCTTTGTGTTTCCACATACTGTGTGTATCCGACGATCAATGTTTGATCATGCAGCATTAAATGTGATGGATAAATATCTTTGCCGACCTTTAAACGCTTTACTACCTTCATCGTTTTTGCATCAACAATGACTACTTTATTGTCGACAATCGTATAAATCGATTGGCCGTCCGTAATCGTTATATCCCCTTCTTCAATGCCTTCCACCTGGTTGTTCGTTGTAGAGTAACTCGGCCCGCCACTGCCTAAATCTTTGCTTTCCATCGACATCGATGATTCCATTTCTACCATATTATTAGAGCTGCTCGATATCGCATTTTCCTGGGCGATAAATGCCCTAAAGTAATCTTTTAAGTCTTCCGTTGAAGTAAGTTTTTCCACTTTCCTAACAACTTCAAGTGCTACCGACTGTTCCTGCTGCGACTTCGCTTTTTTCGTGTAGGCTGTTTGCTTAATCTGTAGTGTATATTTCCCTACACTAAGCCCATCAACAGACAAAGCAGTCCCGGCTTGATCAACCGATAATTTCACTTTCGCGTTATTGCCGTTTTCATCGACAACAAGAATGGACCCATCCGTTAAACTTTTTCCTGTAATAGGCTGTTTTAATGTAATGGAATACGTTTCCCCTTCGAATAAAATACCCGTTGCCTGCACTTCGGTATTTTTAGCCAACATAAAATAACCGAGCGCAATAACCGCAACAAGCGTAGCGACTAGCCCCATCCCGAAAAGTTTGCCGTTTTTCATGTAAACCCCTCCCTTTCCATACTTTGTATTGAATTAGACTGAGGTAGAGTGCAAAAGTTACAGAATTTTTTAAAATTTATAGAAAGAAAATCTATTTAAATAAGCCTCGCATTTGGATGAATAGATCATCGAAATGCGAGGCTTTTTTGCAGACTGTCATAAAAGCTCATTATTTAAAGAAAAGTTTTAAAATAGGTGTTGTAATTTCTTCAAATGACAAGGAATTCTTCCCTCGCCTGTTATACCACTTACGAACGCTTTCAACTACCGTGATTGGTACAGATTTTCCGTCAATTAAATGATAGTATTGCTCATAACCTTTTTTTAAATGTTCCCATCGAAAATCATTACCGGACATCGTATATTCGGAAACATCGATGATTTTGGCTCTCCCGTTTTGCAGCAGTACATTTTTCAAATGAATATCACGCGGGTTCAGCCCCTTGCTGCGCGCATATTCTCTTGCTTCTTCAACATCTTGTATTACCTGTTCCGGAATATGGATGCCTTCAAGAATGCAGTCAAAGAGCGTTTTCCCTTCCTCGTAACTTAATACAAGACAATTGCCGTTCGAGCCATAGCATGTTGAAAAGAAAGGCGAATTGCCTAACTTCCGGTAAACATCTTCTTCCAACATTACTTTCGCTGCCTTGTCTTTCGCATACAGTTTGAATGCATATGCCGGGGCATTTTCGGACCAAAAAACTGCCGCATCAGTCCCAATCCCTACACATCTTATACCTTCTGCTTCACCAATGATTGTTACTGGCTCATTATTCGGATTGGATATAACATTTATTTTTGAAAGGGAATCCATTACTTTTTCGAAGTCCTTTACCATACCATCTCTCCCTTCATCAGCGTTAAAGAAAACTACATAATCCAATTACTTTTAAAGGGATTCTATATCGCTCATAATAAAATTCGTTTTTTTATATTAACTATATGTTTATTTAATGAGTTTAACATTAAAATCGCTAGTTCATGTAATCTCCCGCTTTGTCCAATATGTAAAAAGCCCTTCACACCATTATGTGAAGGACCTTGCCTATTTATTAACTACGCCATTATTATTTTTACATTTTATTGTACAGGGGAAAGTTCACTTTCTGTTACCCATTTATGATGTGTTACTTCTTCACCTGTTTCGGTATCTTTATAGCTCACCATATACACGGTCGTTTGCTCAGCCGAATCGATTGTAGCTGTCGCGCCATCCATCCCTTCCATATGATCCGCATTTAATATGACCTCTTCACCGGTAGTGAATGGTTCTTCTCCGGCATCCTCAAGTTCTTCATGGACGACCCATTTATGATCTTCAACTGGCTCACCACCAGTTGTTGGGATATAAGTAACCATATAGACAGTTGTATCAAATGCACCGGTAATTGTTGCTGTTGCACCGTCCATACCTCCCATATGATCAGCGTTTATCACTGCTTCACTACCAACAGGATATGTAGGGTCTTTCGCATCAGCCAGTCCTTCTGGTACTTCACCTGAACTTGAATGGTCCATTTGGGTATGATCCATTTGTGAATGGTCCATTTCTTCCTTGGATTTTGAATCTTCTTCATTTCCACCGCAAGCCGCTAAAACAAACGCTGTACATAAAACAAGCGCACCTTGTACTAAACTTTTTCTTTTCATCGCTTCATTGCTCCCTTTTTTCAATTTTATCCCCAACTTATTATACCCCTATAAGGTATGATATAACCTTACAATTTTTTAGGAATTCTTTATGTAAGTTTACCGGACAGAATTAAGGGAAATTTAATGGGGACAAACTGTAATGAGGAGGAATAGGCTATGTCACATGAGCAACATCAACAATTGCTGCAAACTTTACATGAATGTATGGCAGCATGCAATCACTGTTTTGACGCCTGCTTAAAAGAGGATCATGTTCAGATAATGACGGAATGTATCCGTTTGGACAGAGAATGCGCAGATATTTGTAACTACTTGGAACAGGCGATTACTAGAGGTACACCGTTTCTTTCTGAGCTGGCTGCCGTTTGTGCAAAAATTTGTGAAGCATGCGGAAGTGAATGCAAGAAGCACGACCATGACCACTGCAAAAAATGTGCGGAAGCATGCTTTAAATGTGCAGAAGCATGTAAACAAGTTGCCTGAACATATAAAAAGTTGCTCCAGGTTCATTTACCAAAGGAGCAACTTTTTTTGTTTAACTATTAATTTCCACTGAGCACTTTTCACAAATGAATTTACCTTCCAGATTCAGATAAGCTTTGATTTCCGTAAACCCTTTTCGCTTCGGGTAACGCAGTTGGACCAACACTTCTTCATCATCTTTAATTTCATTATTGCATTTCATACATTTTGGAATAATTAGGGCCACCCAATCCCCCTCCTTCATGGATACATATTAGCAAAGCAATGATAAAAATACTCGACATTTTCAGCTGAGAAAAATCGGATTAAATTTGTACAAATTATGACACGCATTGTTTATTCGAGAGGTAAATAGGGTATTCACACTTATTAGTAACATACTTAGCAAAATAGATTGCAGAAATACATGAGAGGAGTTGATACGCAATATGCGGTTGGAAAAAAAGTTAATATTGATATTCAGTTTTATCGCGGCCTGCTTCTTATCTGCTTGTGCGGAGAAGGAAAAGCTTGCCGACGGATCTGAACTGATACATAAAGATCAGTTTGTTTTTGCTGCATCTGGCGAGTTTAAACCATTTAGTTATGTAAACGATGAGGACCTTTCGATGTCAGGCTTTGATATCGAAGTTGGTGAAGCGATCGCAAAAGAACTCGGTCTAAAACCGGTTCAAAAGCGGATCAAGTTTAAAGGTATTGTAGAAGGAGTCAAGACTGGCCGTGCAGATGTTGCGGTTGCCAGCCACACGATCAATCCACAGCGAAGCAAACATGTTGCTTTCTCTACCCCCTACTATTATTCTGGACCGCAGATTTTTACCCGACCAGAAAGTGAAATCAAAAATGTTGATGATTTAGCCGGAAAGGAAGTCGCTGTAGCTAAAGGGTCAACCTATGCTGATACAGCCTCCAGATATACCGATAATGTTAAAACATATGACAGCGATATCACTGCTTTGCAGGCGTTAAACAGCGGTCGTCATGATGCGGTAATCACCGATTTTGTTACCGGAAAGAACGCTGCAAAAGAAGGGTTTAAAGTTGAAGGGCAGCAGTTAATCGAACGCAGTGAGCAAGCGATTGTACTTCCTCAGGATAACCCTAACCTATTAAAGCGAGTAAACGAGGCGCTGGAAAAACTCCGGGAAGATGGAACCCTTACTCGGATTAGCATGAAGTATTTTGGTGAGGACATTACAAAAAAACCTGAATAATTCAATCCTCTAAATAAGAAAGGACGTAGGTACAGTGCCAAGTTTTTCACATTTTCTAGAAGTATTAGTAGATACAAAAGATGTTTTCCTTAAAGCCATGCTCTTAACATTGGAGCTGACGGTTGTATCCATTTTAATCGGTATCGTAATCGGGCTTTTCTTTGCATTAATGAAAATTTCCAAATTTAAAGTATTAGAACTCATTTCAGATATTTATGTCTTTTTAGTTCGTGGTACACCGCTAATCGTTCAAATCTTTATTCTCTATTTCGGACTAAGCGGAATTTTCCTTCTTCCTGATTTCTGGGCAGCTTCACTTGCCTTGGCGCTTCATAATGGTGCATACATTTCTGAAATTCTTCGAGGTACTATCCAAGGCGTTGATAAAGGGCAGATGGAAGCAGGCCGTTCTTTAGGTATGACAAAAGTTCTGACATTAAGAAGAATTATACTTCCGCAGGCATTTCGCCGTGCGCTCCCACCATTGGGCAACCAATTTATTATCGGTTTGAAAGATTCATCGTTAGCTGCATTTATTTCGATGAATGAACTCTTTAACGTAGCGACAACGCTTGGATCTAATAACTTTGACGAAATGACTTATTTACTGATCGTAGCGATTTACTACTTAGTGTTAGTGGCATTATTAACATTCTTAGTAAACCGTTTCGAAAAGAGATTAGCAATTAGCGACAGGTAGGAGGCGTAAACAATGGAAGCAAGAGAAATGATTAAAGTTAATCAATTGAATAAGTCTTTTGGAGACTTACATGTATTAAAAAATATCGATATGACCGTTTTCGAAAGTGATGTTGTTTGTTTAATAGGATCGAGTGGTTCAGGAAAAAGTACGCTCCTTCGCTGTCTTAACTTTTTAGAAAGAAAAGATAGCGGTAGCATTATTATAGGAGGCAAAGAAGTCGATCCTAAAAACGATAACCTTAACAACATACGGGAAAAGGTAGGAATGGTATTTCAGCATTTCAATTTATTCCCCCACAAAACTGTTTTGGAAAATATTATTGAAGCTCCGGTAATGGTTAAAGGCATCGACAAAAAAGAAGCTATTTCAAAAGCCAAACAACTCCTTGTAAAAGTTGGCTTGGAAGATAAGGCCGATGTTTACCCGAATAAACTATCCGGGGGGCAAAAGCAACGAGTAGCGATTGCCAGAGCACTTGCCATGGAACCTGATATCATGCTTTTTGATGAACCGACATCAGCACTTGATCCAGAGCTTGTCGGCGAGGTTTTAACAACGATGAAGGAATTAGCTCAAGAAGGAATGACGATGGTTGTTGTTACCCATGAAATGGGCTTCGCTAGAGAAGTGGCTGACTGGATTGTGTATATGCATGATGGGGAAATTATCGAGCGCGGTGACCCTGATCAATTTTTCAACAATCCGCAAGAAGAGCGAACAAAAGAATTTCTAAAAACGACAATGCTTAAATAAATGAACGAGGGTCCTGTCTAAATATTTAGACAGGACCCTCTTCTTGCGGAGTTTTCCAATTATATAGGCAAATATTAAAATATGGATTCCTTCTATTATATAGGGTGGAAGAATCAGCTCGGTACAGAACTGAATTGATCAATCCACTGTATTGTTAATAAATTCGGCAATGTCGATATTTCATGGTGAATCTGAATATATTTTTTACACTTTACCGTTGCGACACATTCAATATAAGAATGGCTATCTTCAATCAATACTTTATAATTACCTATATCAGGCAGAGAATAATTCGGTAATAAACCATTCTTTTTACAATACTTAGTTTGATAAAAGTCGCCCAAAAGGCTGGGCAGTTCTCTAAGTTTTCGTTCTTTTAAGTGCTTTCGTATTAAAGATGAACTGATTTTTTGATTATTCCATTTCAGTTCTTCTACAACAGTCAGTCCTACTTGTTGTTCGGCCGCATAAACTGCTAATGTTTCAACCGTACCACTGGCTTTTGTTCCATATGTGTAGTCAAAACCGCAAATAATCTCTTTTGCATTTAAACCTATAATATAATCATTTAAGAAATCGTTAGCTTCTACTTTTGCTAATTTCTTTGTAAACTCTACAATATAAAAAATGTCTACTTCAAGATTTTTAAGTTTTTCAATCTTTTGATCTAGTGGTTCCAGATAGGAAACTTCTACGTCAGAAAATATCACACTTTTAGGATGCGGAAAAAATGAGAGAACCGCCAATGATAAATTCTGTGCATTTGCTTTTTCTTTAGCTGTTTGTATTACTTTTTGGTGTCCTAAGTGCACACCATCAAAATAACCAAGTGCCATTGCAACATGGGGAGCTGATTGTTTAATCTCTTGTAAGTTATTAGCATTCACATAGACTACCTTCATGCGATCCTCTCCTTTTTCTTATCTTGTTAGATTTTGTGCTACTTCATAAATTAAATCTTCTTGACCACCGACTGCTTTCATTTGTCCAATTCTCATTAAAAGATCCCGCTCATCGACACCGAATTGTTTTGCGGCTTTTTGTGCATGTAACAGGAAGCTTGAATAAACACCTGCATATCCTAAAGTTAAACTGCTGCTCGTTATTTCTTGGGATTGCTGCATGAGCGGTGCAATTACATCATTTGCTAAATCCATTAATTTATACAAATCAATACCAGTTTCATAGCCTAGTCGTTCTAAAACCGCTACCATCACTTCTGTTTGCGTATTGCCGGCACCAGCACCTAAAGCTCGCATACTTCCATCAATATAAGTCGCTCCAGCTTCTACCGCTGCAACTGTGTTCGCCATTGCCATCGATAGATTATTATGGGCATGAAAACCAATATCACACTGTAAATTTTGCTTAAGAGCCTTAATTTTTTCCGTTACATCATTAGGTAACATCGCTCCTGCAGAATCCGTTACATACACAATTTCTGCTCCATAGCTTTCAAATAACTTTGCTTGCTCTACAACTTTTTCAACACTTGCCATATGGCTCATCATTAAAAATCCGGCAGTTTTCAATCCTAGGTTCCGCGCTAGTTCGATATGTTGTGCCGCTACATCTGCTTCGGTTACATGAGTTGCTACACGAACCATTTTCGCTCCTAATTTCGATGCATTTTCTAAATCTTTTTTTGTACCGATTCCAGGTATCAACAACACGGCAACTTCAGATGTCGTACACTCTGAAACAGCAACTTCAATAAGCTTCAGTTCATCTGTTGCAGACAAACCGTATTGTAAAGAAGATCCTCCCAAACCATCTCCGTGTGATACCTCAAAATAGCGTACACCTGCTGCATTTAAACCTTTTGCAGCAGCCCGGACCTGTTCTTCCGTAAATGAGTGACGTACCGAATGGCTTCCATCTCGTAATGATACATCTAATATATTTAAGGTCATAAGATGACCTCCTTTTCAAGTTGTAAATGGTGACGTGCGATTTCATTGCCGACTTGGACTGCGGCTGCCGTCATAATATCCAGATTTCCAGCGTATGCAGGCAAATAGTCAGCTGCACCATTTACTTCAACAAATACAGATACTTTTTTGCCTTCAAAAATTGGTGATGCTTTTAATGTATATCCCGGTACATAAGACTGTACTTCCTTTACCATTTCCAAAATCGATTTTTGAATTGCTTCTTCGTGGCCTTCTTTTTCTACTAAAACATGAATTGCATCACGCATAATAATCGGCGGTTCTGCAGGGTTTAATATGATAATGGCTTTCCCTCTTTTTGCGCCTCCAACTACTTCGATTGCTTTTGATGTTGTACTTGTGAATTCATCAATATTTGCTCTTGTACCTGGACCTGCAGAAAGACTCGCAATCGTTGCGACAATTTCTGCATAGTCTACCGGCACAATACGGCTGATCGCATGAATTATCGGAATAGTTGCTTGACCGCCGCAAGTGACCATATTCACATTTGGTTTTTCGATATGTTCTTTTAAATTTACTGGAGGAACAGTAAATGGTCCGATTGCAGCTGGTGTCAAATCGATCACTTTCTTGCCTTTCGCCGTCAATAAATCGCTATTATGCTTATGGGCATAGGCACTTGTTGCATCATATACGATATCGACTAATTCAAGGCGTTCCATTAACCCTTCAATTCCATTTGAAATAATATTATAGCCGCGTTTTTCCGCACGTTTTAATCCATCAGATTCCGGATCGATCCCTACCATAACACTCATTTCCAATAATGGACTGCGCTCAATTTTATACATCAAATCTGTTCCGATATTTCCGGATCCCAGAATCCCTACTTTAAGTTTTTTCATTTTTTCACCACTTCCTTCGAAATGACAGCGTTTACTTTTCCAAGCACTCCAAAATCAGCCTCGAATTCATCGCCTGCTTCGAAAGGAACCGCTTTCGACAAAGCTCCTGATAAAACAAACATGCCCGGCTTAACAGAAATGTCATATTCACTCAGTTCATTTGCCAACCATACAACTGCATTGAGCGGATTCCCTAATACAGCCGAACTTGTCGCTTCATCTAACAACTCTCCGTTTTTCTTTACAACCATTCGTATATTTGCAATATCCTCTATATCTTTAAGCAAAGTTCGTTTTTTCCCTAAAATTGCACCTGCCGATGAACCATTGTCTGCTACTGTATCTTCAAATTTTATTTTCCAGTCTGCAATACGGCTATCGATTACTTCTATTGCCGGTACGACATAAGCCGTTGCATCAATTACATCCTGCACCGTCACATTCGGCCCTTTTAATTCTTTATTTAAAATAAAAGCAATCTCAAACTCTACTTTTGGTTGAATAAATAAGTCAGTAGATAAACCTTCGAATTCATCATACAGCATCGTGTCCAGAATAAAACCGTAATCCGGCGTATAGACATTTAACATTTCCTGCATCGCCTTACTTGTCAGACCGATTTTCAGTCCTTCTATTTTCGCGCCGGCGTCAACCTTTTTGCGGATTTGTGATAATTGTACTGAATACGCATCAGCAACAGTAATATTTCCGTATGTTTCAGTTAATGGTGCAATTGGCTGTTTTGTATGTTCCGCCTCTGCCAATGCATTAGCCATTGTTTGTATATTCATAGGTTACTCCCCCTTTATGACTCTACCGTTTCCAATTCAGTTAGTTTGCGGTACTTGCCTCCAAAGAATAATAAAGGATCTTTTTCTTCAAGGCGTAAATCTACTACTTTACCGATGAATAATGTATGATCCCCCTCAACATGTTCCGATACAACTTCACATGTGAGTTGAGCAATAGCCCCTTTCAATACCGGTTGTTCAGCTAATGTTTCAAATTCCACTGCATCCCCCGGTCTGCCGGCGAAGTGGCGTGAATAGTGCTCTTGATCTTCTGCTAATATATTTACTGTATATTTTTTCGATTGTGATACTTTCTCCAAAAATTTTGCCTTTTCACCAATTGAAATTACAACAAGCTTTGGGCTCAATGAAACTGACATGAAACCGTTCGCTGTCATACCATGAATTTCTCCCTCATTTTCTGTCAGTAAAACTGTTACTCCTGTAGCAAACTTCCCCATTGCATCTCTAAATAGACGATCATCCATCTCCATTCCTCCATCCATAACTGATTAATTCAATCATAAAGGAGTCCACTTAAAATTATCATTACGTTTTTTATTGAAAATTCTGATAAAAACAATAAAAATTACATGTTACCTCAGTTGTGTAATTTATAAATAATTTTTATTAAAATTTCAGCTTTATCAGTATTTGATTAGTTCATCAACCTGGAAATTATTATTCTTTTTTCTCTAAATTTTGTTTTATATTTTCTCGAAAATACATTTAAGCAACATTTTTTTATCTTGTAAAACTATTTTTTTTCACATAGAATTCTTTTCATGAAAGGTTCGGATTCGAATTTTTCTATTAGGCACATAAAAAAATGCCTGGAAATTTTGTAGAAGGTACAAGCATTTAAAGTATTTTGTAAACGCTATCACTTGTCTCGTATTTACCGGAAAGAAGAAAATAGCCCCATTTTCAGTTTAGTATGAGGGCGAATGGAGGTGGGAAATTGTCCTAGCAGTTTATCGAACTTACTAGTGTTTTGTCTGTTAACAAGGTGATGGAAAATAAGACAATACAAGGGGGATTTTCACATGCGTTGGGTTGTATTAGGATTTTTATTCTTACTTTCTGTTTTAAACTATACGGATAAATCTGTTCTAGGATTAGCTGCAGAGCCAATAATGTCCGAACTGAATTTAACTTACGACCAGTTTGGATTAGTCGGAAGCAGTTTCTTTGCTGCATATGCTATCGGAAGTATTGTTTTAGGAACATTAACGTATCGCTTCAATTCGAAATACCTTCTAATGATGATTGCAGTTGGATGGACGGTTTCATTAGCAAGTGCTTATTTTGTAGAAACATTGACGCAATTAATTATTCTGCGTGTTGTTTTAGGTTTCTTTGAAGGTAGTACGCTTAGTATGTGTCTCGTCCATCTTGCACGGTGGTTTAATAGTTCACAACGGGGGCTCGCTACTGCCATTATGACTTCCGGTACAACGGTTGGTACTTATTTAGCTGCTCCACTGTTAGTTATGGGGATTACAAACTTTGGCTGGCAACATACATTCGCATTGTTAGGGGTAGCAAGCTTAATATGGGCCATTTTCTTCTTCTTTATGAGAGACGAACCAAAGCAACCACTAGTAGAAGATGTTAAATCGCTGGCTTCAAACAAAGAAGTGCCTTTCAAGCATATTTTAAAAGTATTCATTAATCCTTATGTACTATCAATTTTAGTGGTAGGTTTCGTATCGATGTGGATTACTACTTGGGTGCTTACATGGGCACCTACTTACCTGACTCAGATTGTCGGCCTTGAGCCGAAAGATATGAGTCTAATATTTGCCGGTATGGGTATTACCGGGACAATATTTGCAATTTGCGCAGGTAAATTTACAGACTTTTTATTTAAGAGAAATAAAAGTCTCATTAAATCATATGACCGTGTATTAGTTACCGTATTAATTGTCGGTGCAGCTTCCTACGCGATGACAACAATTGTATCATCTCCTATTTTAGCATGTGTTTTCTTAGGCATTGGTTTAATAATGAATACAAGCTTACTGCCGTTGAATGCCGCGATTAAAACACTAATCATTCCGAAAAACTTAGTAGGATCTATAACTGGTATTTCATTGTCCATCTCTAGTATGGCAGGAATCATCGGACCATGGATAACGGGTTACTTAATTACAATTGCAGGAGATGATGTCCGCTCAGGCTTCAATGCAGGGGTAATTGTTATCGTCAGCTTATATGTTGCAACTGCAATCATACTGCTAGCTACACGTAAATTAAAAATTACAGCTACCGAAAAAGAAAATGAAAGCAGAATGGCTGAAGAACAGGCAAAATTGGAAGTCGCTATCGATTAATAAAGTATACTAGATTGATCACATAGAAAAAGACTGTAAAGAAGCTCAAAAATGAGTTTCATTTACAGTCTTTTTTATGCGCAGTTACCAAATAAATTCTTATCTTTAACGTTCAAATTCTTCAAAATTTAAGGAATCTGATAGTATTAAAGCCTGAATGACTAATAAAGTATAGGCTGCAGTTGAGGCATTTTTCAGAGAAATTTGCAGTTGATCCTCGATTTGCTTTATACGATATTGAATACCGCCAATCGATAATGCCAATTCATCCATCGTTTCTTTTAAGCGCTGACTGTTTAATAAATAAACGTAAAGTGTATGCAATAATTCTTTCTTGCGGGAATCCTTGAAGTTATACAACTCTTTCAATGTCTTTTTCGCCATTTCATGTAACTGCTCAATACTCATATGTTTTACAATATCTCCAAGCATTCCTAAATGCTCGTATGTCGTTAGTAGCTTTTGGTTTGGGAAGCGCTGCGCTGTACGTGCTTCCTGCAAAGAGCCTTCAAAATCTTTAAAATTACTGAATGTCCTGCTGAGACCTATTGAGTATTTATACTCACTGTTCTGTTTTTCCATTTTATTGAATATTTTTGTTATTTTCTTTTCCCATCCTTGCTTGTCACTACTTAGCGAATTGAGGATTGCAATATCTTCTCCAAGTACTGCAAAAATACAGGGCAAGTCCCATTCTTTTGCCAGCATCGACAGCTGTGTAAGCTGATCGTGAATATCAATAATCTCATTGTTTTTCTTTTTCTTTTTTACACTAATGATCCCTGTTGAAAATGGCGGCTGAAATTTAAAGGGTAAAAATTTATAGTAAGATTCAATATCCTTAATATTACGGTTATGGATTAAGCGTTCCAATAACGAACTGCGCATCCGTTGCTGTTCTTCAAACTGCGCTTCTTCGTATAAAATGCATAATGCCACTACTGTGGAAATACGTTCTAAAAATAAATGGTCATTTTCCTCTATATGATTTTCACCAAAGTAAAAAAGTGAACAAGTAGCATAGTTTCTTTTATTTATCAGAACGGGTGCTGTCAGCTTCCAATATTGATCCCCTTTATACTGTGAAATATTGTGTTTACTATCGAACTCCGATAATTTCACTTTATCATTTTTTATTAAGAGTTTCTGTTCTTCTTCAAAACCTGTTTCAGATAAAGGATTACCGTGAATATCTTCGATTAAAATCGGAATGTTCAACAAGTCATAAGCAGTCTCTATAACTTCATTCAATGAATGTTTTTCAGTTACTTTTTGCGTAAGTTGACCGTGAAACTTTGATATTTTTTCAAGAACCTGTTTATGATGCAAAAGCGAATCATACGTCATTTCGAGCTCCGATAAAATATTATCATTTTGATAAAGGTTGATCAGTTCTTCTTCCTCTTCCATCCAGTCACGTTCCAGACGGACTTTAAATTCACAGCATGGATCCCCCTTTGCCATACACTTATATTCAACAGCAATAATTGATTCACCATATTCATACGTCAATGCACCACTTGCAAAACCGCACAGCATATGACAGACACATTCATCTGCCACACCGTAATTTTTAAGATGCAGTGCTGCTTCAAATGATTCTACCCATTGTCCCCATGTATTATTACATTCAATTGTGCCGTCCGGATGAGTTATAATTTCCCCCATGAAAATAACATCTTTAACATGACCTAAGCGCGAATGTCTTTTACCGACAAGATCTTTGGAACCTTTATTCTGAAGGGTACTTTTTGCGGATTCCATCCCAAATTCTTTACCGAAACGGAATAAAAAGCCTTTCGTTTTATGGGACCCTATATTGTTTACTAAATTGTTTTTTAATGTGTGGAAGGCATTTGCCGACATTAAAATATCTTTTGTTTTACTAGAATCGAATGCAATTTCACTCATTAAATTCACATCCCCTTTGATTTTCTATTCCTCATATTACAAAAATAAACTTTGTTTTTCAATAAATTTTAAAGATTCTTACTATTCATTCAATAAAAATCGCTATGACTTTTAAAATTTTTAACAGGTATACTCAAAGCAGAAAATAACTACTTATCAGCACAAGGGGGTAAAACAATGACAATTTTTGAAGGATTTCATAATAGTTACGTATTAGCAAATGGTGTACGTACACATTATTCCTGGGCCGGAACAGAAGGACCGGCAGTGATATTACTACACGGGGCAGGACCTGGAGCTTGTGGCGCGGCTGGATGGCGCTTTATGCTGCCGGCTCTGGCAAAAGCAGGTTTCCGCGCATATGCAATCGATCAATTATCAATGGGTTTCACAGATGTACGCCCTCATGCATGGCCAGTAAACGGACATCAAAGTTTAGTAGATCATGTACATGATTTTATTGAAGCCCTATGTCTGGATGAAGTATCACTTGTCGGTAACTCACAAGGTGCTTACGTTGCAGCCAAATATGCAATCGACCATCCCGAAAAAGTAAATAAAGTAGTTTATATCGGCAGCAATACCATTTATCAGGCGATGCAAGAAGTACCTGAAAGAAAGCTCCGTTCGTTCCTGGAAGTAATTGGTTACGATTACACGGAAGAATCATTACGCAAATTTATGTATCGTAACTCGAATGAAGACACAGTCATTCCGGAAGAGTTGATTCAACTGCGTCATCAAGCCGCAACACGCCCAGGCGTAAGAGAATCCAATCAAGCATTTGATGCATACTTGGCAAGAATGAATGAGGAACCGAAACTTTGGGATCGCTACTGCATTAAAGATTCATTACCAAAATTAAAAATTCCTGGCTTATTTATCTGGGGGAACCAGGATGCTGTTGCACCAGTTGAGACAGGTTATAAACTTGAAAAACTATTGCCTAGCATTAAATTCGTATATATCGAAAACTGCGGTCACCAGGCACAAACTGACCAGCCGGAAATCGTTAACAAACTGGTCACAGATTTTTTAGCAGTTGAAACAGGACAAAAGGTTACAGCCCAATAAACTATCTTTGAAAGGACTGATTAAATGGTTACAGTAGTTGAAAATAAAGATCTTTATGAAGAAATAATGCAAAAAGCAAAGCGTATTGGTGAAGCTGCAGAGCTGGAAGCAATTGAAGCAGATCACAACTCGACAATTTCTCCCCGTATAGCTGATATTATCCGGGAGGAGGAAATCCACCGTTTAATTTTACCTAAAGAGTTTGGCTACCCACAGCTTGATTGGCGCACATTCGTTGATATGGTAAGTACAGTTGGTTACCACAATCTTTCAGCTGCATGGTTAACGTACTTTTTCTCGGCTCATAACGCTTGGGTGTGCTACTACCCTAAACATATCCGTGATGAAGTCATCAATCAGGGCGGTTTTGTAGCGGACGTATTTGCCCCAATCGGCAAAGTTGAAAAGACAGAAGGCGGTTATCTCGTTTCCGGCAAGTATAATTTTGTAAGCGGTATCAACTATTGTGATTGGGTGGGCATTGGTGCAATGATGAAATTTGATGACAGTGAAAAACCAGAACGTGTAGGGATTTTACTGAAAGTTTCTGATTTGGAAGTTGTAAAAACGTGGGATTCACTTGGACTTCGTGGATCGGGCAGCAACACGTTAATCGTCGATAACATTTTTGTAAAACCTGATGCCATTTTACGTTTCAGCAAAATAATCGAAAACAGCCAGCCGCCATATGAAGATTTTGACCAGAATTATTTATACTACAATACACCTTTCTACCCTGGATTCTATGTTGGTTTTGCAGCGATGGCTGTCGGTGGTGCCGAGCGTGTGCTTGATGAATTCGAAAAACATACAGCGGGACGCGTACGCTTTTCTGGTGTAAACGAAAAAGAGTCCCCTACGAGCCAACGTGTGCTTTCAGAGCTGAAGCTTGAATTACTTTCTGCCAAAACACTATTAAATGAATATATCAATATGATGCAGACGGATAAAGGCGGTTCCTACGAAGGGGCCAAATATAAAGCGATCCGTGCAAAAGTTATCGATAAATGTACACAGATCGGTGTAAAGTCATTGCTTACATTAGGCGGTCATGCGTTATTAAAAGGTCATCCTGTAGAGCTATTCACTCGTGACTTGATGGCGATTGCGACCCACATTACTTCTCTTTATGAAGATGGAATTTTAGGTTACGGCAGACACCTATTCGGTGTTCATACAAACATTCAAGGCTAATAGGCAGGATTGAAAAAGAAAAGATTCAGATTACCCTTTTAAAAAACAAATATCTTATGAGGTGAATATAAATGGAAAAATTTCTTTACGCACCGGAAATCGCAAAATTAGGGCATGTTGCTTTAGTATCAGAAGACCTTGAAAAATCTTTATGGTTCTTCCGTGACACAATCGGCTTGGAAGAAACAGAAGTTGTAGATGGTGTACACTATTTGCGGGCTTGGGGCGATTTCGAACACCATACATTGTCAATTACTGCCGGTGAGACATCTTATATCGACCATATCGGCTGGCGCACAAAACGACGCGAGGATGTAGCAACATTTGCCCAGTTATTAGAAGATGCAGGTACTGAAGTACGCTGGATAAAAGCCGGTGAAGAAGTTGCACAAGGTGAAGCCATCCGCTTTGAACTACCAAGTGGCCACCGTTTTGAACTTTACTATGATATGGAAAAGACGCCTGCGGATGAATCACGAAAATCCGTACTTAAAAACCAAACGTATAAATCATGGGCTAAAGGGGTTTCTCCACGTCGAATCGATCACGTAAATTTGCAAACTTCTCATGACAATGCTGAAATTGTGCAATATTTAAAAGAAGCTTTAGGCTTTAATTTGCGCGAATATTTCGTCAATCCGGATGATGTGCAAGTTGCAAGCTGGTTATCGGTGACAAACTTAGTTCATGACGTTGCAGTTATGTCTACCCCACGCTCAAAAGAGCCAAATGAAATGCACCATATAGCCTACTGGTTAGATAATGCTCAAGACTTGCTGCGCGCTGCCGACATTTTATGCGAATCTGACGTACAATTCGTAGGTCCAGGAAAACATGGGATTTCACAGGCAATGTATATTTACGTTAAAGACCCAGGAAGCGGTTTACGCCTCGAAATCTTTACAAACGGCTACTTAATCTTCGAACCGGACTGGGAGCCAGTAAAATGGACTTATGAAGAATACCTTAAAAACGGTTCCGCATATTGGGGAGACCGCCGTCGCGACGATGTTGACCGTGAGGCACAAGTAAAAGAATTAGCGAAATCATAATAACTGTACCACCAGTATTCATAATAATGAAAGCTGGTGGTTTCTTACTCATAATCATAGCTATGCATACTTCTATAGAAAGGGGTGTTACTGTTGAAGGCAATGCTAAAGGTATTAATTTTATCTTTAATCGGGGGTTATATTTTTAACCTGCTACACATCCCTATTCCATGGATGCTCGGCCCGATCGTTATCGTCATGCTAGCACAATTCATTTATAAAGGGCCGCTCAAATGGTCTGGTCAAATGCGCGATGCAGGTGTCGTCATTGTAGGTACCGTGATCGGTGTACAATTTAACACTAATCTGTTCGGCATGATAGGTTCTATTATATTTTATATGTTGCTGTTAAACGTTATTTTAATAGGCGGCTCAATCGGGATTGCTTATTTAACAAGCAGATGGGCAAAAATCCCGATAAAAGCTGCAATTCTGGGCGCTATCCCGGGAGGTTTAGGTCAGATTGTCATATTTGCTGAAGAGGAAAAGGTTCAGGAAATCGGCGTAATTTCATATTTTCAAGTAATCCGGCTATTATTAGTTGTTGTATTTGTTCCATTTATCGTTGCTGGTCAGGTAATAAGTAAACCTTCCACAGATGCTACGCTGACAATCAGTTTAATATTGTTAATTGCGCTGGCTTGGGCATGTTCCCATTTAATGAAACGCGTCCATTTACCCGTTGCATTTTTTATTACACCTATTATATTACTAATTACACTGCAGCTCACTACACCACTTGCCATGCCACAAGTACCAGGTATTGTTATGGATGTTGCTCAGCTTCTTATTGGTGCGCATATTGGTTTAATGCTCAAGCCACACATGATAAAGCTGCCAGTACGTGTACTCGCAGGCGGTATTTTCAGTGCATTGGCACTAATTGCGCTAACATTCGGATCAAGTTTCTTAATGTCATTGGCATTGGATACGACATTTGCCACAAGCTTCCTAAGTACGGCTCCAGGCGGTCTGGATCAAATGGTGTTATTAGCCGATGCTGTTAATGCTGCGGTCTCGCTTGTTTCAATGTTCCAAACCTTTAGGCTACTATTTATTTTTATTATAATCATGCCTTTAATGAAACTATTTTACCGTTGGCGAGAAAAAAAAGAGATTGCCTACAATCAAGAAAACGGTGTTGTAAAGTATTGATATATATAATAGAAGAAACTACAACTGTTATATTGAGAAATCAACGAATAAGCAAGTCATACAGGTGTTGAATTTGGATGTACAGGAAAAGATCGGCACTTTCCTGCACATTCAAATTATTCCCCACTTTTATTAATTTCCCGTTCATTTATCGGCTGAACAGGACGGTGGTTATCCGGAAAAATTTGCTGGAATGCTTTTATTTGTGCTTTTGACATTTCAATCGGCTGTTCAAAAACAATCCACTGTACTTCTTCGGTACAAGGCGGTGTCGTTAATGAACCGGAGTATTGGAAAGTCGTTTCATTTTCAGGCAGTAGAGCCTGTAAGTCAATTACATGCTTTTCGGAATCACCTTTTGCCGTTTTATCTGTCGGTAATTCATTCCACATTGAAGCAAGCAGTTTGTTTTCATTTCCTTCTTGAATCATCAATCCAATAACAGCCAGCTTTCCATTCTCGTCACTATGTACTAGATGAAGTTCCATATCATAGTTTTGACCGTTAAACTGGTGCTCGCTTGGTGTATGGAAATGAAATTGTGAAAGCTTGTACTCATTATTTTCAATAATAATGTGATTGCTTTCTGTTACCGCATTCGCTTGTATCGTATGGCCATTATTTTCTAATGTAAACGGTGTTGGTTCATAGTGAATCTCATTCCCTTTTAAATTTTCATCTGCTTTTACTTCAGGAATTTCAACATTAATCGGCGATTGTTCGCTTCCATTCACACATGTTAAATTTTTGGGATCAAGTTTCCCCCAGTGTTCAGGTCCAGTCGATTCCTCATAAGACCAGTCACTCTGATTAGCACTTGTTGTAATTACTTCTTTTTCTTCACTTTTTTCTTCCGCGCATGCAGCAAGCATCAAACTTGAGAACATCGCCAAAAATAAGTATCTATGTTTTTTCATCTCCTGTAGCTCCTTTAATCTCTAGAATAATAAAATTATTCCATATATAATTATTTTATCCAAATAAATATACTGGAATATTAAAATTCGGTTAATATAACCTATTCTTTATCCGTATATAGAATCATAACCTACACTTCTTTTAGTCATTTATATTTCATTTAGCATTCGCTCTTTTAGCTTATTTATAACTTCGAATGGCAAATTTGCTTCATAAAAAAAGAGCAAGCTCAGTATACTAAGCTCACCCTTTTCACTCTATAAATGCCCAAAGACGCTCCGTTATTTTATTAAAGCTTGCATCTTTCAATCTCAGCAGCACCGGAAACATTGCATAATCAAAATCTGCAAGTGGAATGTAATCTACCTCTTCTGATTCACTCGAAAATAGGTGCATATTCGGTACAATCGTTGCACCAAGCCCCTTTTCCACCATTCGGATTGCGACTGCAATATCTTTACACTCCATAATTGTTTGCGGCTTAATTTTTTGTGCAGAAAAATGATGCTGTAGCTCATGAGTTAAATAAAAGTCCTTCATTTCACCAAGAGCAATAAATGGGTGTCCATGGAATTGGCGCACGTTCACCTCATTGCCCCAGTTCCAGCTTTTCGGCACAACGGCTACACAATTTTGTTCACGTAAAACTTTATAATCATAGAGCGTTACATTTTGCGGCTTTAGCATGAATGCGATATCAACTGCCCGTTTTTCTAATTGTTTTCGAATATTTTCAGAAGGGCTAGTTGTCAACAGTACTTTCACATTTGGAAATTTTTCTAAAAATGCTGCGTAATAATCGATAAACAAGTGTACACACGATGTAGCAACACCGATGCGAATCGTTCCTGTAGCCCCGTTCTCTAACTCGTTAATTTGGTTCGCCATAAAGCTGAAATTATTTAACGTCGTGATCGCGTAGTCATAAAACAGCTTCCCCGCCTCCGTTAAATCCCATTTCTTCCGGTAACGTTCGATGAGGACAGTACCTAAATCATCCTCCAGCTTTCTCAGCAGCTGACTTAGCTGTGGCTGTGCGATATGTAGTTTTTCGGCCGCCTTTGAAATACTGCCGTGCTTCACAATTTCAACATAATACTGTAAGTGCTGATGATCCATTTTCGTCCTCCTTTTATAACAAATTTATTATACCATTATAAAATTTTATATATTATTTCATATAAGTAAAACATGATAGACTAAATTAATTAGCATTGGAGGTATTTATGAATCAAATCACAAAACGTATTTTTATTTACATACTAGGTACATTTTTGCTTGGCATTGGCGTAACCTTTTCAATTAAGGCCGATTTAGGAGTCTCACCCGTGTCCTCGCTCGGTTATGCAATTGCGCTCATTACGTCCATTTCTGTAGGGACTGCCGTATTTTTATCAAATCTCGTCTTTATTGCCGTTCAATTTTTGCTGTCAGGGAAATTTGAAGCAAAGAATTATTTGCTTCAACTCATAAGTTCAGTGCTTGTTAGTGTATTTATTGATGCGACATTAGCACTCGGTATCTTTTTACCAGACGCGACAAACTGGACATTAAAAATTGTTTATTTAGTAATTAGCCTGTTCATCATTGCACTCGGTGTCTTTTTATATGTAAACGCACGTTTGCCTCTCGCGTCTTATGATGCACTAATTCCGATTGTCGGTGAAAAATTGAAGAAACCGTTCGGTAAAGCTAAAACGATAAGCGACCTCGTTAACATAACCATTTCTGCCCTGATCTGTTTACTGTTTATCCAAACATTCGGTTCAATTGGCATCGGTACACTTATTGCCGCATACTTTACCGGCAAAATTGTTGGGGTCATTATTAAATATTTCAAAGCGCCATTATATAATTGGCTCGGCTTTTCACTTTAACATTAGAAACCATAGCACCTGCTCAGCTCCTGCAAGACGTTATTTTGAGGGGCTGGTGCATGTATGAAAAATCTAAAGAATAACGCCCGCAAAACTGCCCTTTAATACTTCTTTTCCATCCTGATTTTTGCAGGTGAACGTTGTACCAATTGATGTTCTTTTCTTACTTTCCGCCCATTCAAAACTCTGAATTTCCACTTCGCATTTGATTGTATCCCCGGTAAAAACAGGTCTTATAAATTCAAAATTCATTGTCCGAGCCAATACATTGGCATCCCCGCCAATTTTCGTCGGCAACGTCGCTGTAAGCAATCCCTGAATTACAAGCCTTCCCTGTTCATCCGGTGTAATATGATGAACACCTTCATCACAAGAAACTTCTGTAAATACGTCTTTAGTTGTAAATGTACGTTCAAATGTAATGATATCGCCTATTTTCAAAGTTATTCCCCCTGATTTTTATATTTCCAGGCTAATCGTTTTTCCACTTGTTCCACCATTTCGTGATTCTCTGAATGCATTGCGTTATAAAAGTCACTACGATTATCATAATCCCTAAAATCCATACAAATATACCGGGTAGCCTTCAGTACTTGGTACAAATCTGCAACCTCCTCCTCCGAAAGCGGTGAACCACTCGCATAATCCATAAGATAGAACTTCGTATCATCCAATCTGTCTTGCCATTCGTAATGTACTGTACCTCCACTGAAAAACAGATCCGTTACATCTCTAAACTCTTTAGCAAGTCTATTGAAATCCTCTTCATTTTCATCAGTTAAAGGTTCACTAAAGTCGTATTCAAGCAGAGCTTTAACCGTATCTCTCAATAGAGGATTTGCGTATGTATATTGCAAACTTATTTGTTCTTCCAACTCGTTTACCCTGTCTTGTGCCGGGTGGGCAAACCAAACTACACCACATAAAACGACCGCACCCAGCACTCCCTTACTATTTTTCCAGCTTACCATTCCTATCACTCTCCACTGAAACTAAAGCAACTGCCTTAATTCTTCCGTCATTTCCTCCACTAATTCCGGTCTTCCATGAAACTGTGCCGGAGTATTTTGAAATAGCTCCACTTGCCAGCTGTTGTTCATTTTCACCGCGACCAGTGTTTGATGGGCGTTTACGGCAGGCTCAATATCCGATTTTCCGGGAGGAATCATTCCCGCAATCGCATATAAAATTGCTGTATCTATTCCAAGTGACCGTATCTCTTTTACTTTCGTTATAAAAGGAGCTGTTGGATGATCTAAAAAAATAGGCGTAAGATGCGCCAAAATTTCTTCTTTGCCAATTAACTTACTGCCATCAAATCCAATTGGGACTCCCTGATCGGCAAATTGATCAGACATCCCTTTGGCATCACGTCTATTCCAGGCATCAATTAGTTTAGTGTAAAGGTTTTGAACTTCAGTATTCATATTAAATTCTCCCCCTTGATTTTACTGACAAAGCTACACATTTAATACCATTCGCACTGTTTTTAACGTATGGCCCTCAAATTGATCATCGAACTCTTTCAATACTTGAAAGCCTTTTGCGTCATAAAAGCTCTTGCCAATTTTATTGTCCTTTTCAACATTTATATATATTTCTTTTATGCCGTTCAGCTCATTAATTCCTTTTTGCAATAAAGCCGAGCCAACCCCTTTTCCCTGGTATTCCGGATAAAGGTAAATAGCCCCTAATTCAGCTTTCCCTTCTTCATTAACAGGAGAAAAATTCGCGAACCCTATAATATTACTTTCGATTTCAGCTACAAAAAGAAAAGAACGTTCCATTCGCTGTTTCATCCGTTCAGCATTGTAGGCCATCTTTAGGAACTTTTCTTGGATCTCCACAGGAATAATCCCCTCATATGTTGCATTCCAAGATTTTTTCGCCACATCCTGAACTTGTGGAATATCTTCAGCATGCATTGTACGAATTATTGCCATTTTAATCTCTCCTCCTTCACTCTGTTTAGTTATATAAGTCAATATTAACATGAATTCCCAAAATATAACGACACCTTAATGTATTAGCCAGTTTCTAGATGGTTTTCGCCACTTAGACTTACTTATTCGTCAACTTCTTTTCCTTATTCGTCATTTCACTATACATATTCGCCAACTCCAGCTACATGTCCGCCAAGCCTCATCCAAAATAACCGAATCACCAGTCCCCCGCTTGCAATACAAAAAAGCGAAAGGTCACTACAACCTTTCGCCTCATCAAATTATTCAAACGGCCAGCTTGGCAGCATACAGCGTAACTTCTTATCTGCACGTTTGCCAAGCACATAATCTGCCTGCATCATTGTATGAATTTCGCGTGTCCCTTCATAAATGACCGGTGCTTTGGAATTCCGTAAATAGCGGGCTACCGGATATTCATCGGAATAACCGTATGCCCCGTGGATTTGAACCGCATCATCTGCCGCTTTATTCGCAAAGTCACACGCCTGCCATTTGGCGAGCGATGTTTCCCTCGTGTTGCGTACGCCTTTATTTTTCAGCTCTCCTGCGCGATACACGAGCAGACGACTCATTTCATAGCCGGCTTCCATTTTTGCGAGCATTTGACCGACCAGTTGATGTTCACCGATCGGTTTGCCGAATGTTTCGCGTTCTTTGCAGTACTTGACGCTCGCTTCGATACACGCCTGTATTAAGCCGACAGCCCCTGCAGCAACAGTAAAACGGCCGTTATCGAGTGCGGACATTGCAATTTTAAAACCTTCTCCTTCTTCCCCAAGCAAGTTTTCTACCGGAATTTTGACATCTTCAAAGAACAGTTCACCTGTATTTCCTGCGCGAATACCGTATTTGCCCTTAATCGCCTTTGAGCTAAAACCAGCCCATTCACGCTCAACGATAAAAGCGGAAATACCGTGATGTGCTTTTTCCTTATCTGTATAGGCAAATACAAGGAAATGATCTGCGATATCACATAAAGAAATCCACGTTTTTTGACCGTTCAAAATATAGTGGTCCCCATCACGTTTCGCAAATGAACTCACCGCCGCTACATCCGAGCCGGCACCAGGTTCTGTCAGACCGAATGCGCCGATTTTCTCGCCCTTTGCCTGAGGCAGCAAATATTTCTCCTTCTGCTGCTCTGTGCCCCATTGCATGAGCGTCATACTATTTAAGCCCGTATGCACGGAAACGGCCGTACGAAACGCCGTATCCCCGCGCTCAAGCTCCTCGCATACAATTGCGAGCGAATTATAGTCCATTCCTGCTCCGCCGTATTTTTCCGGTACACAAACGCCCATCAAACCAAGCTCGGCAAGTCGCTTCCATAATTTCGGATCAAAACCGCCGCCCGCATCCCAATCGGCAATATAAGGGATAATTTCCGCATCAACGAATTGCCTTACTGTTTTTCGTAAAAGTTTCTGTTCTTCTGAAAATTCGAAGTTCATACCCTCACTCCTACCACTTTACAATCATGGATGAACGGTGTGATGTTTCTTTAATATCAACACCACGCTTTGCCATTTCCTGAATAAACTCACGACCTGGCACAACTGTTTCCGGTGCAAATACACCGCGCTCCCCAATCAGCCCCTTGCCAACCATTTGAGCCACGATTGAAATCGTATTTGCCGTTGCGCGGGCCATCGCCGTCACGTTATGATCTGTATCTTTTCGTACGACCATTTCATATTCATACGTAATTTGTTCTTCCGACTTTTCACCTGAAATAATTGCACGTAATAATACGGCATCGACATTATCGCCGATATCCAGTTTTTTCTGCAATACTTCCCTCGTTACTTCCCGGACATTTACTTCACGACCGCCAGCTTCAACGGTATTATTTTTATCAAGGAAGCCTAAATCGGCAAGCAATTTAAACTGCTCCGCGTGACCTTTATAGCGGATCGTTTTGTATTCAAGTGTTTTCACATGCGGGAATGTTTTATATAACGTTGAAATACCGCCGGATGTGTAGAAGGCCTCCAATACTCCGAACTCGTCAAAGTAGATCGGCTCAAGTCCTGTTAAAGACTCAACTTCTGTCAGCACACCTTTTTGGATCATTTTCGAAGGCTCTGTATAATGGTCAAATACCCCATCCAGCGAGAACACACGAATATAATGCAATGGAGGCTGCGGTGTTGTTGGAATACCACCTACATAAAGTTTGATCGAATCGACAGAATCAAACTTTGTCGCCCCGTAACCCGTCAAAATATTGATCATTCCCGGTGCTACACCTAAATCCGGAATAATCGTCACGCCATTATCGACTGCCTGACCGTGCAGCTCGAAAATAGATTCAGTAATTCCGCCAATATGGCCGCCTAAATCTACTGAGTGCACCCCTGCATCAATTGCCGCTTGGGCAACTCGTTTATTGAATTTATAGAACAGCGCATTCACAACTACATCACCGCGGCCGATGACATCACGCAATGCTTTGTCATCTTCTGCATCAAGCTGCACTACTTCAACCTTATCTGTATTCAATGTATTGACGAATTCCTTTGCAGGACCTGTTGAAACATCGGCTAAAAAAATCTTTTTCACATCTTCACTTTGGACTAAATCGCGCGCTACTTCTTTCCCCATCAACCCTGCACCTAACACTACTACTTTCATGTAAACATCCCCTTTTTTATTAAGTCAATTACGCATCATGCGTGATTGCGTCCAGAATTTTGAGATGCGATGATTCGAATAGAGGAATCATCAAGCGTTATTATCGATTTGGGCACGTTGCAATTTGCCGCTGTAGTCTACGTAGACACTCTTCCATTCCGTATACACATCAAGCGCTGCCTGACCTGAATCGCGGTGACCGTTTCCGGTGCCTTTTGTCCCGCCAAACGGCAAATGAATTTCCGCGCCTGTTGTTCCGGCATTTACATAGACAATCCCTGTATCAAGCAACTGCTGTGCTTTGAAAATTTTGTTGACATCTTGTGAGAAAATCGAGCTTGACAAGCCAAACTTTACACCGTTATTCACTTCAATTGCCTCTTCCAAACTGCTGACTTCAATCATACTAATGACAGGACCGAAAATTTCCTCTTGTGCAAGAATGCTTGATGCCTCCACATCGGTGAAAATGGTCGGGGCATAGTAATAGCCTTTTGCCAATTCACCTTCAGATAAAATTTCTCCGCCAATCAGCAAATTTGCACCTTGCTGCTTACCGATCTGTACATAATGATTGATTTTCTCCAGTGCAGCCTTATTGATGACAGGTCCTACTTTAACCGAAGGATCCAATCCGTCTCCGATTGTCAGCTGCTTCGTCGCTTCCACAAGACGTTTTTCCAACTCCTGTTTTACATTTTTATGCACAATTACACGGCTGCATGCGGTACAGCGCTGCCCTGCCGTACCAAATGCGCTCCATAAAATGCCTTCAAGTGCCAAGTCAAGATCAGCATCATCCATTACAATGACCGCATTTTTCCCGCCCATTTCAAGCGAAACTTTTTTCAGATGTTTTCCGCCGAGTTCGGCTACTTTGCTGCCTGTCGTTGTTGACCCCGTAAAGGAAATGACACGGATGTCCGGATGCTCGACAATCGCTGTTCCGACTGTAGGACCCGAACCAAATACAACATTGACGACACCAGGCGGCAAGCCGACCTCCTCAAATATTTTTGCAAGCTCGTAAGCCATAAAAGGTGTTTCGTTGGAAGGCTTCCAGACAACCGTATTACCTGCAACAAGTGCAGGGAAAGACTTCCATGTCGCAATTGCAATCGGGAAATTCCATGGCGTAATAAGTCCTGCCACCCCAATCGGTGCGCGTACACTCATCGCAAACTTATTCGGCAATTCCGACGGGACCGTTTCTCCAAATAAACGTCTACCTTCTGCTGCCATATAAAGTGCCATATCGATTCCTTCTTGTACTTCTCCGCGTGCTTCTTCAATGACCTTGCCCATTTCCTTCGTTAATATTTGCGCGAGATGTTCTTTCTTTTCTTTCAGTTTAAAAGCAATTTCATATAAATACTCCGCACGTTTTGGTGCCGGAACAAGCGCCCAATCTTTTTGGGCCGCTTTCGCCTTTTGTGCAGCGAGTTCGACTTGGAATTTTGTCGAAAGTGGTATCGTTCCTAACTGTTCACCATTTGCAGGATTAATCACAGGCATCGTTTGCAATGAATTGTCTTCTATCCATTCTCCACCAATAAAATTTAACAGCTTCATTTCTCCACCTCACAAATTCTCATTTACCTTTTAATTATTCGACATTCTCTACTTTATTCCCTTTTTTTCTCAAAAAGAATAATAGAGTAATATTATTCGGTGATAAATATTATTTTCGTCATTTTGAAACTTTTGGAATCTTCAAGCGTATCTATTATTGTGAATATAAAATTGAATTGTAAGGAGATAAAAAAATGAAAAATCATGAAATCGACTATGTCTTACACGGCGATGATATGCAGTTTGTAGAGGTGGAGCTTGACCCGCAGGAAACGGTTGTGGCGGAAGCCGGAAGTTTAATGATGATGGAAGATCAAATTGAGATGGAAACCGTTTTCGGTGATGGCTCGGCAAATCATGGCTCCGGTTTAATGGGGAAATTACTTGGTGCAGGAAAACGTTTAATTACAGGCGAAAGCTTATTCATGACGATGTTTACAAATAACGGCATGGGCAAACGTAAAGTATACTTTGCTTCCCCATATCCAGGTAAAATCATTCCGATGAATTTAAGCGAATTGGACGGCAAAATCATCTGCCAGAAAGATGCATTTCTAGCTGCTGCAAAAGGTGTATCGGTCGGCGTAGAATTCCAGAAAAAATTAGGTACAGGATTCTTCGGTGGTGAAGGGTTCATTATGCAGAAGCTTGAAGGAGACGGTATGGCTTTTGTACATGCAGGCGGAACAATTTACGAACGCAAACTTCAGCCCGGTGAAAAATTGCGTATTGATACAGGCTGTTTAGTCGCGATGACACAAGATGTAAATTACGATATCGAAATGGTAAGCGGTATTAAAACAGCTTTATTCGGTGGAGAAGGACTATTTTTTGCAACGCTATCCGGTCCTGGTACAGTTTGGGTACAATCATTGCCATTCAGCCGTCTCGCAAGCCGTGTGTTTGCTGCAGCACCAGTTACTCAAGGTGGTGGCGGTAAAGACGCAGGTGAAGGCGGTATCGGCGGATTATTTGACCTGTTCAACAAGTAAGCACAAAAAAGGGGCGGTCCCGAATTCAGGACAGCTCCTTTTCCTTTTTATACAGCTAAAACAATAATTAAGATTAGTGCCAGCACGATTCGGTAAATCGCAAATGGCGTTAATTTTACTTTTGAAATCAGCTTCAGGAAGAACTTAATCGAAATAAGTGCAAATACAAATGCGCTCACAAAACCGACTACATAAAACCAAAAGTGATCGGCATTAATTTGATCCCAGTTTTTAACTAGCGACAAACCGCTTGCCCCCGCCATAATCGGCACCGCCATTATGAACGTAAAGTCCGCAGCTGTTTTATGATCCAACCCAAGCAGTACCCCGCCTGAAATCGTTGAGCCTGAGCGTGAAAACCCTGGCCAAAGCGATAAACATTGGATAAACCCTATTTTCAATGCTTTACTGTATGAAATATCATCCAATGACGTAATAGCCGGTCTTCTCGGACCAAACTTATCGGCAATAATCATAAAGATGGCCCCGATAATTAATCCTACAATGACAGTTTTGATACTGAATAAATTTTCATCGATAAAATCTTCAAACAGCAAGCCGAAAATACCTGCTGGAATGATACCGACGATTACATGTCCTAAATTAAAACGCGTTTTTTTCTGTCCTTCTATTTTATATAATCCAACTAGACTCAGTAATCGTTTCCACATAACGAAAACGACCGCCAATATCGATCCAAGCTGAATTACAATTTTAAATGTATTTGCCGAGCCGGAACCTAAAAATTCCTTTGTTTGCAGCCACATATCATCAACGATAATCATATGTCCTGTTGAAGAAACCGGTGCAAACTCGGTCATCCCTTCGACAAATCCTAAAATTAAAGCTTTTAAAAGCTCAATCCATTCCATTTCACGTTCCCCTTTTTCCTATCCTATTCGCTAAATTTCACATCTATAACCCATAATTCGGATCGACTGCCAAGCCGTGTCGGAGGCCCCCAAAAACCAAAGCCGCTCGAAACAAGCGCGTGCATCTGCTCTTTTTCAACCAGGCCATAATCCAACTCAAAAACTCTTTCCGTTATGAGATGGTTTGGCCACATTTGACCGCGATGCGTATGTCCGGAAACATGAAAATCCACACCTAAATTGGCTGGCTCATCCAAATCCAGCGGTGTATGGTTCATGACAAACCAAGGCAAGTCAACATTTTCTGGCTGTATTTCATTTAAGGCTAGGCGGTTCTTGTTCGTCGCATCTTCACGCCCTGTTAAATAAAAACGATTTGCCACTAAAATGGTTTCATCCATTAAAATTTTAACATTCGCCTCAGCCATTTCCTTCTTAAATTCCGGAATTTCATTGCCGTAATATTCATGGTTACCCAGTACTCCGTATACACCATATGTCGCCTTCAAATTTTTCATTACTTCGCCCATATCTTTTTCGACAAAGCGCTTTGGACTATCATCGACAATATCACCCGGAAGAAGCACTAAATCGGGATTTTGTTCATTGGAAAGCGCGACAAACTTGTCCAAATGCCCTTTCCCTGACAACAAACCGAGGTGGAAATCCGATGCCATCACGATACGCATATCGTCTCCAGGCTTATCGATGTTTATCGTAGCTTTTCGAACTACCGGTGAATATGCAAAATATGTACCTGCAATCAATAAAATGATCAGTAAACCAACCACTCCTGTACCGACCATTCTTGTTGTAAGCGGCGTAAACTTAATGATCAAGTTTGCCACGATACAAAGGATGAGCCCGTACTGCAAAAAGAACATCCAATAACTGCCGATCACCGTAAATGGCGTTAACAGTGGATGGAGCTTTCCAATAAAATAGCCGTATGAAACAAGAAACAGCACTGTCCAATAAATAATCGGCCAGCGGAATTGCTGAATCGACAACAGCCATGCTCTAAAATTCCATCCAAGATAAAATGTAAGACCACTATATATCGCTAATGCTACTATGCCCCAAAGTATACGCATCGTCATGTTGCTCCTAACCTTATTTTGTCATCTGCAATGTTGCCATTTTACTATATTTTGAGTAAATGGCGTTAGTCAATAAGCTTTTACATTGTGACTGTGGGTGGGGTTTTCTAATAAAATCTGTTTTTGTCTAATATAACATTCAGTTGTTCTAATAAATCCTTGAGTTTCTAATATCCTGGCCCGTTCTTCTAATATGTGTGTAACATTTTCGAATAACCGGTTCACATCTTCAAATATCCGGTACACTTCTTCTAATAAAAACTTTTTTCTTCTAATAAGTACTCGCCTGCCCCCGCCCCAGCCAAAACAAAAAACTGCAGCAAGGTAATCTCCCCTCGCTGCAGTTCAATCATTATTTTTCTGTTGGAATACTAACCGTTACTTTAAACAGATCCCCATCAACGGCGATGTCCAATTGTCCGTCATGCAAATCAACGATCGACTGTGCAATCGCTAGCCCTAGCCCTGAGCCTTCTGTATGACGTGATGTATCGGCACGTTTGAAACGCTCGATTAATTGGGACGCTTCCTCGTTCAGTTCGTATTTCGCCACATTTTTTACAGTCAACTCCGCATTTCCTTCATAGGACTTTAAATTGACGTAAATACGTGTGCCCTCCAACGAATATTTCCTTGCGTTAATAATTAAGTTATCAATGACACGCCACCACTTTTGCCCGTCCACATAAGCATAAATCGGCTGCTCCGCGATATTGATACGTAAATCCAAATTGGCTGCTGTAAAGTCTTCCCCATGCTCACCGACCGCCTGCTGCAACAGTTGTGCTAAGTCGATGCGCTGTTTCGTAATTTCTACATTGCCGCTTGCCATTTTCGATACTTCAAATAAATCTTCTATTAATGTTTTCAAACGATTCGATTTCGCATCTAAAATTTCGATATATTTTTTTCGCTCTTCCTCTGAGATCGATGGATTTTTCAGTAAATCCGTATACGTAATGATCGACGTAAGCGGTGTACGCAAATCATGGCTGACGTTCGTAATCAACTCCGTTTTCATCTGCTCACTTTTCGCCTGTTCATTCATACTGTTACGGACACCTTCACGAAGACCATTTAAATTTTCTGCGTGTCTCGCTAAAGGAGATTTTCCTCTTACCTTTAAATCCTTTGTAAGACGGCCATGTGCCATGTTCTCAGTATGCTGCATAATACGGTTCAGGTAGCCCATACGACGCATAAAAATGAAGAGCGCCGGAATGAAGAACACTACAAATAAAAACATATAAAACAGGAAAATACCGAAACTTGCTGCTGCCATTACAACTGCAAATCCAAAACCACCAAGGAAAACAACAACTAACAATATTAGTGACTGCATTCCGATTGAACGATTTTCAAACATTGAGATGGCACCATCTACGAACTTCGCCGTAAATGTCTCCGGCCAGATTTTCTCCAGATCATGCTGCCCTTTTAAGCTTACCCATATGGAGACAACCATAAAGACGACCGCGGCAATAAGCGCAAAACTGATAACACCAGTTACGATGAAATCGATTAAAAAGTCGAAACGATTATCGGTAAAGTAATAGATTAGCCCATGGATGGATCTTGTAAAAGAACCGTTAAATATAAACGCGAAGTATGTTGCAATAAGCGTTGCTACGATGCGAATATCAACCGGGAAACGTTCAAATATTTCACGTAGCTGGAACTTACGATTGAATTGCTCAAGCGTTGGTTCTAAAGACGTCATCAATAAAATGAAACTGATAACCCCTGCAAGAATAATCCCATAATAAACATATTTCGTAATGATAAATGCACTTTTTTCATTGCTATGATTGTTTTCGATCCAACTAACCGGGACTGTTACAACACCCGAAATATCCGATAAATCCTGCTCAAGTGTGTAGCTGTCTTGCAGAATCCCCATGGTATCTTGCTCATAATAATTAAGCGGATAGAGACCCAAGAGGTTTTTCCCTAAGTTGTTAATTGTTTTTTTAAAGACGCTCTTTTCACTAATATCGCCATTGCGGTAAACTTCCCCGGTTTTCTCATCTTTAAATTCATAAGCAAAGTAATCATATTTGCTCAAAGTTTCTTTTTTATCTCTTTCAATTTCTTTTAGCTTCTGCTGAATCGCTTTTTTCTTAATTGCTAGAATTTTTTCTTTTACATACTCATCATCTTCAAAGTTTTTCTTAATGTCGGCAATTTTGGCATCACGTTCTTGTTTGATTGCCTCGATAACTTCCTGATCTTGTGTTGAGTCTATTTCGCCTGCATACTGCTCTTTAATATTTTGAATTTGCTCAGCAAGGGAACCGTAATATGTACGGTAATCGTCCATTTCCTCATCCGATACTGTTAAAGCCCCTTTAAATTCTTCTTCCGTCGGCGTATTAAACACATACTGCGAAAACTCAAATACTAAGTTCTCCGCTTCGTTGTTATAATTTTGCGATTCATAAAAAGTTTTTCCTAAATAACGACCGCCATTCGTAAAAATTAAACTGACTGCCGTTACGACTACAAATATAAGAAAAAGCTGGAGGTATAATTTATTGTTTTTCATTTTTCTTCCTCCTCACTTAGTTATCAATTACGCCTCGGCGTAATTGCGTCCAGATTTTAGACCCACAGGACGTGGGTCAGTTCAGTCAGCCTTTGTCGCACGACGCGACGTTTTTAGGCTGACATCCTCCCCTTTGAAAATCTGTGACATCCGCCAGGGGCATATCTTCATTCAGCAGGCTATTGAAGTAACCGCTTCATCAAATAAAACAAGTATTCCTTACCCACTTACATAAAGGGTTGTATTCCGCTGAATGAAGATAGAAAGTATAGAAATTGCTTTACTAAAGGCACAAAACGTCCTGTCAAATAGTCGATAAAATATGTCCCGAGAAAATAAAAACCGAATGCCGCGCCGAGTGCTCCAACCCAAGAGAAAATCTTACTTTTCAATTTTGTAACCTAGTCCCCATACGACTTTTAAATAGCGGGGGTTTTTCGGATCTGCTTCAATTTTTTCCCGGATTTTTCGGATATGCACGGCAACAATATTTTCGGCATTATAAGCGGGTTCATTCCATACGAGCTCATAAATATCGCTGATCGAATAGACGCGCCCCGCATTCCTTAATAGAAGCTCGGTTATTTTATACTCAGTCGGTGTCAGTTTGACAGGCTCTCCGTCCACACGGATTTCCCGCGCCGCAGCATCCAGCTCGAGTCCTTCAACAAGCGGAGCGGATTCCCCTGCCGTACCGAGGTTCACATAGCGTCGTAGCTGCGACTTTACGCGTGCCATCAGTTCAAGAGGGTGGAACGGCTTTGTAATATAATCGTCCGCCCCTACTGAAAGCCCGTGGATCTTATCGGTTTGTTCCGCCTTTGCACTCAGCATAATAATCGGGATATTGCGTTCTGCACGAATTTTGAATGTGGCGGTAATCCCGTCCATGTTCGGCATCATAATGTCTAAAATAATGCAGTGTACTTCATTTTGTTCAAGCAGTTCGATTGCCTCAAGCCCGTCTGCCGCTTTTAACACCCGGTAGCCTTCATTTTTCAAATAAATTTCTATGCCGTCCCGAATGTCCTGATCGTCATCTGTAACGAGCACCGTCAGCTGATTCATCTTGCTCACCTCACAACTTTTTCTTATAAGTTTATAATAAAGCCCATTTCTTAACATCTCACTACTGTAAATCTGAAGAAATTCTTAAGATTTCTTATTTGAATTAAAAGAGATTCTACTTTATATGTGATTTGTTCTACTTTCTTTGCGTAAGGTTCTACTTTTCATTCAAAAAGTTCTACTTTTCCCGCTCAACTTTCCACTTTATGCACAGTTTGTTCCACTTTCATCGCGGACTTATGGCAATAAAAAAACTGCCTCCTATGAAGCAGCTTTCTTTGTGCCGAATGTTAGCACTATTATTCCACCTAATAATAAACTAACACCGATCCATGCAACAAATGTTAAATGTTCCCCTACTAAAAACACACCGAGTAATGCGGCTGTTAATGGTTCGGCTAGGCTCAATGTGACGGCGGCTGACGAACTGATTTTCTTTAAGCCGCCTAAAAATAATATGTATGCCAAACTTGTAGCAGCAAGTGCCATAAAAAGAATCTGCCAAATATTCACGCCTTCTGTCAGCCAGCCAAAACCGTCTTTTGCTGCGAGCGGCAACAATAACAATGCGCAAATGGAAAAAGTCATTGCAACAGCAGGCAATGTTTCTTCCCGTTTCATCAACTGCTTGCTCACATTCGTATAAAGCGCAAACATGGAACCAGCTGCCAATGCCAACCCTATACCAAGCGGGTTGATCGCCGTCTCACTTTGGTTCATAAACAACAGCAGGCAGCCGGCAATGGCGAGCACTGTGGCGATTGCCCATACGAGTGTTGGACGGACTTTCCAAAAGACCCACTCGATGAAACCCGCAAATACCGGCGCACTTCCGATTGTCACAACCGTCCCTACTGCAACTCCTGTAAATCGGACGGATGTGAAAAACAGGCTTTGGAATAAAGCAATCGCGATCGCCGCTAAAATGGTCCACTTCCATGACCAGTTACGGAACGAGATTTTCCGCATGGCCAAAACCGCCAGCAGCAACACCCCGCCGCCAATACCAGACCTTACACCCGCTACCGCAAAGGAGGAAACCCCTTCCGATAAAAAAGTTTGCGTTGTCCCGACCGTCCCCCATAGCATTGCGGCCAGCAGCACAAACAGATACGGTAAAATATTCACGTCCCACACCTCATTAAATTATATTAATTATGCTATCATACGTTGTAAGTCTATTCGAGATGAAGTTTTATTAAAATCGTTTTATAATAAGGTTAACTAAAACTAAAAAGGAGGCATCATGATGTATAAAACGGTAGAACAAACTGCAGCAGATATAGGCATGCCTGAACATCAGGTTTTACAGTACATTTATGCCGGTCGCATTAAAGCAGTGCATGATGGTGAACACTTTTTAATTAATAGTGCGCAATTTGAAACATACCATCAGCAACTCGAACGAATCAAAGAAGAGATCGAGATCTGGAGGAATACACCAATTCCAGAAGATGTCGATATAAAAGATGAAGACTAAGAACAAAATTGTTAAAGCGCCCGTTTAACTCCGTCAGTCATTGGAGTGCCCGACGCAAAGTAAACAGAAAAGAAGCGAATTCGTTCATCGAGTTCGCTTCTTTTTTAATCTCTTCTTATTATATAGTTACTGTAAACCCCGCGCGTTTACCGATAATTTCAGCGTAATCCTCTACCATTACACTTGCAGTCGGATACATTCCCGCTCCCGGGCCAATTACAGATAATGTTCCGATGTAGTTTGTCTCCATCGTTACAGCATTGAACACATCGTCCACAGGATAAAGCGGATGTTCATTGTTCACCAATAGTGGTGCCACTTTTGCCTGAATCGTACCATCTTCGAGTTTTTCCACTTCCGCCACATGACGATAACGCAATCCTTGTGCTGTTGCTTCCGCTACTTGCTCCGGTGAGATTGTATCAATGCCGATTACTTCCACATCCGCCCAATTTGGCTGTTCTCCAAATGCAAGGCTCGATAAAATCATCAGCTTTTTGAATGCGTCCTGCCCCGATACATCGTTAAATGGATCCGCTTCTGCATAGCCTAATTCCTGCGCTTCTTTTAATGCCTGTTCAAAGCTCCAGCCTTCCGCACGCATCTTCGTCAAAATATAGTTCGTTGTTCCATTTAAAATTCCTTGAACACAGCTTACTTCATTGACTAGAAGAATGTTTTTCATTGTTTTGATAATCGGCACACCGCCTGCTACTGTCGCCTCGTATCCTACAAACACACCATTTACTTTCGCCAATGCTTCGAGCTCCTCGCCCCGTTTCGCAAGCATTACTTTATTTGCTGTAATGACATGGCATTTCGCCTCAACAGCGCGCTTTAAATAAGTAAATGCAGGTTCTTCATTTACAATCGCTTCAAAAACAACTTGCAGATTATTTTCTGCCAGTACGTCATCCATTGATTCCGTCATTAAATGCTTTGTCCCCGGTACACGCTCACGGCTTGCATCGGTAACTAAAATCTTCGCGACCTCCAGTTCAACACCTAGCTTTTCGCGAAGCTCCTGCCTCTTCTCATTTAAAATATGGTAAATTCCCTGACCTACTGTGCCAAATCCTAAGATCGCTGCCTTGATTGTTGCCATTGCCTTTCTCCTCCAAATTCTTAACACGCATATATTAACGAATAATTCAAAAAATTTATCTTAAAGCAAATTCTATCTTATATAATACATGAAAACAAGGGAAATCTCGCCTAGAAGGACATTTGTTTACTGTAAACGGTCAATATTCATCCAAATTTTATTTTTTAAGAGCTATTTTAGGGTGGAGGGCGTAAAGATTTCCAGTCATTTCTTGTAGTTGAGGCTATGTAGTGAGGGCGTTTTGTTATTTTCTAATATATTCGGAAATCATCTAATATATTTTAAAATGTTCTAATAAAATTGCGATCTTCTAATATATCCGGCCAATGTTCTAATATGGATGCAAAACATGCTAATATCCGAGCTCAATGTGCTAATATCACTCACACTTCTTCTAATATCCCACTCCATTGTTCTAATAAAACCGGCATACCGGTTTTTGCATCCATTTTTCGGCTAAAAAAGCACGTACCCAAACCACGATTCCCCTCAAATTCTAATAACATCGCCATTTCTTCTAATATTCCCAAAACTTCTTCTAATAACCTTCTTAATTCTTCCAATAAAACCCATACATCACATCACCCGCAAAAATCTTCAAAATAAAAAACACTAGCAAGGGGGCTCGCTAGTGTTCCGAAATTATTTTATACTGCCACGTTTATATCATTAAAAGCCCGTAAACGATAGGCAGTTAAAATTTTGGTCATGACGATTTCCTCTTTTGCCGAGTAGTCAGGAACCGCGTATGGGCGCTCCACTAACTGAAATTCCCCGTACTTTAAAAACCATTCTCTTGCTGGCGATAAAATATGGGCTGTACCATGAATTTTGTATGCTTCGGCTACTTCTTTTACAACATAACCTTCTGTGGAAAGATCGTGAGCTTGTTCTGAGAAAGCATTGTGTCCAAAAACATGCTGCCACATCGTATTCACATCGGCCAAAATTTGCTGGATAGCGCAAGCGTTCACAAATTCCTTTACGTCATTAAGTTCATAAATAATATAGGCTGCAATGTTTTGTGCACTGTATACTTTCCCCATGTTGAACAACTCCTTTTCTTCCAATGATGCTGCAACATCATTTTAAATTTTTCTGGTTGGTATTTTATTATCCCCATTGTATTACTAGGTTTTATATTTGTCAATAAAACTTATAAAAATAGTAGGGATTAATTTTCTAAAAATTGCTTAACTTCTCGAATGGGAGAAGCTAAGCCTTTCATCACATTTATACGTTTGTTTCTACGCCTACTTCAGCCGCAACTTTTGCTAGTGCCTGTTCTAAATCAGCGATAATATCTTCTGCTGCTTCTAACCCGATCGATAAGCGAATGAGCTCTTCCGATACGCCGGCAGTTTTTAATTCTTCAGCAGATAACTGTTGATGTGTTGTGCTCGCAGGGTGGATGATCAATGAACGGGCATCCCCAACGTTCGCTACATGAGAGAACAGTTCCACGTTATCGATTACTTGGCGGCCTGCTTCACGCCCACCTTTAATACCGAATGTAATGATCGATCCGAAGCCATTTTTCAAATACTTCTTCGCTAGATCATGTGTCGCAAAATCTTCAAAGCCGTTGTAATTTACGTATTCCACAAATGGGTGGTTTCTTAAATACTCGGCTACTTTTTGTGTATTTTCATTGTGTCGGACAATACGCAAATGAAGCGTTTCAAGTCCTTGCAGGAAGTTAAATGCCGCGTCAGCAGATAATGTTGGACCAAAATCACGCAATAGTTGAACACGAAGCTTTGTCGCAAATGCAGCGCCTGCTGTGTCAATTCCGTAGCGTAGACCATGGTAGGAAGTATCCGGTTCTGTAAATCCTGGATGTCTTCCTTGCGTCCAATCAAACTTCCCTGCATCAACAACAATCCCGCCGATCGTCGTTCCATGACCGCCAATCCACTTTGTTGCAGAATGAATGACAACATCCGCGCCGAATTCGATCGGATTACTTCCGTATGGGGAAGCAAATGTGCTGTCGATTAATAAAGGAAGACCATTGTCATGAGCAATGTTTGCTACCGCTTCAATATCCAGTACTTTTAAGCTTGGATTTCCGATAATTTCAGCGAAGATTGCCTTCGTTTTATCCGTGATTGCCGCCTGGAAGTTTGCAGGATCTGATTCATCCACAAATTTTACTGTAATGCCGTAGCGAGGCAATGTAGTTGCGAATAAATTGTAAGTCCCGCCGTAAAGAGAGCCTGCCGCAACAATTTCATCCCCTGCACCGGCTACGTTTAAAATAGAAAATGCTACTGCTGCTGCGCCAGATGAAAGCCCTACTGCAGCTGTACCCCCTTCTAATAAAGCAACCCGTTCTTCAAATGCCCCGACTGTCGGGTTCATAATACGGGAATAAATATTGCCTGTCTCCTGTAATGCAAATAGACGTTGCGCATGAGCAGTGTCGTTAAATGCATAAGCCGTTGTACGGTAAACCGGAACAGCGATTGCTCCTGTTTCAGGATCTGGTTTTTGACCCCCGTGTAATAATAATGTTTCTGGTCTTAAATTTGTCATTTTATTACCCCCAAAAATTTAATCGATGGTGAAATCGGTGTTTTTTGAGGAGGATTTTTTAAATGAAAAAAACCCTCTTCAGTTAAGAAGAGGGTTGCGCATGAGCAAGTTTGCCTCCTCTTATCTTTCAAAATGATTGTCCATTTTGTAGGATTTAGCACCTTAGTCAGTTCATCACTTACTGGTTGCCGGGCATCTCAGGGCCTATTCCCTCCGCCGCTCTTGATAAGAGTTATGTGATTTGTGTTCCATCGTTGTGTCTCAGTATAAAACATACTAATCCGATATGTCAATACAAAAAATTTAAAATTTTCAGATTTAATTCTGATTGCTCTTATCTGTATTTAACGATATGCAAAAATTCCCTCACTAAGAATTGAACAGACGCTAATAATCGACTTCAAGTAAAATATTGACTAAAATAAGCATGAAGGATACACCATTAAGTTTTATTACATAAAAGGGAGATGTTCACGTGAATACAAAAGAATTATTACGCAGTCATACATCTGTTCGTAAATATACAGGTGAGGAAATTTCAAAAGAAACGGTCATCGATTTAATCGAAACGGCACAAATGGCAGCAAGTTCGCATTTTGTCCAGGCATACAGTGTCATTTGGGTAACGGATGAAGAAAAGAAAAAGAAGCTTGGGGAACTGTCTAAAAACGAATTCCAGTTCAAAACAGCAGGTGCCTCTTTCTTGTTTTGTGTAGATTTCAAACGTTTGCAAGTAGCGGGTCAAAAGCATGGGGTTGATATTTCTGCTGACTCTGCTGAAAATGTTCTTGTAGGGGTAGCAGATGTTGCGTTATTTGCCCAAAACTTCGTTATTGCAGCTGAATCAATGGGTTATGGCATTTGCTATATCGGTGGTGCCCGTACTAATCCTAAAGAAATCAGCGAGCTTTTCAATTTACCGGAATACGTTTTCCCGTTGTTTGCGATGACAATCGGTACACCGACAAAACGTAACGAAACAAAGCCGCGTTTACCGGTAGCTGCGGTGTTGCATGAAAACGGTTATGACGTTGATAAGTATGAAACACTTCTGGATGAGTACGATGGAATTATGGAAGACTATTACAGCAGCCGTTCTTCAAATCAGAAGACTGCGACATGGACGAAACAAATGGCTGATTACTTAGTTCAGCAAAACCGTCCGCATATGAAAGACTTCCTTGCTTCACGAGGCTTTACTTGGAAGTAATCCAATTAAAAAGGAGTATGCCTCAAAATGGCATACTCCTTTTGTTTATTTCAACCCTTCAATCTGCAATGTTTTTACAGGTTGGAAGTCTTCTCCTGTTTTTGCATACGTAATCGTCGCCTGGTCACCTTCTTGCAAGTAGATTGCAAATGGTGCAACTTCTGTAGATACGATGAAGTTTTCGCCTGTGTTCGCCAGGAATGATACGATCGTGAAATCACCTACACGTTCTTTATAAACACGCACGACTTTTACTGTCGCTTTAGCTTCTTCAGCATTCGAAGTACCATCTACCGTACTTCCACCACGGCTTAGCGCTGTTTTATAAAGTCTTAATGCTTCATTTGGCGTCGTACCAAATGCCGAAATTTCAGGATTTGCTGCAGAGACGATGAAGTAATTTTGCAGGAATCCGTTCGCATCCAGTACAGCTGACAGCCAGCTCGCTTCACCATAGAAGTTGTAAAGGATCGGCATTTCGCCTTCCCATTCTTTTTCGATGAACTTTTTCTCGATAATTTCAAGAGCCCCTTGGGAATCCATATAAGACTCTTCCAGATTTCCGGTATAGTACGTTGCTTCACCCGTACGTGCATGTGTTAATGCATAACCAAGCATCGAGTCAACGCCCTCTTTAGGACTTGTAAAGTCAGTGAAGTAATACATTTCCCCGTCTTCCATAAAGATCGGGCTTACATTTGCTTCCGTACCTTCATCACTCGGCAACTTAACATCCTTTTTGCCGACTAGACTATTCCAGAAGCCGTGTACATAGTTACCGTAATAACTATTCTGCAAACTTACTGCTTCCGGTGATACAGCACCATCAATAAATTCCGGTACATCCGCAATCGCAATTTTTTCTGTAGCACCCGTCTCCGCATCAACAAGTACAATCCCTTTTACATCAAAGCCGTTACGTGCCGAAATAAATTCGCCGTAAGAACGGATGTAATACGGTTTTCCCTCTTCATCAATTTCCAGCTGCGGATCACCATAGAAAATTAATGATGGATTTTGAAGACGAATATGACGCTCCAGATTTTTATTTAAATAAGCTGATGGAACATAGCTCATTTCAGCCTTCACAAACTTTGGATTATCGCTTGAGTCTGTTGCACTCATCGTGAAATAACCAGGTGTTGTTTTTCCGTTGAACCACTTAAAGAATCCTGAAAACTCTACAGGTGCAATGTAAACATAGTTACCATTTACTTTTTGAATTTGCAGGTTTCCTAATTCATAATAGCTTGTGTTTGGCACTTGTCCAAACGCTTTTTTCATTTTATTTTTAGCGAACTTTGGTGGTACACTTGCCGGTGTTTTCGTCTCATCAAACGGCGAAATTTCCGTTTTTTCCTTCATCTCTGAAGACTTGAATTTTTCATCTGCATTTAAAAATGGCGCACTTACTAAATAGCCGATCCCAATAATGCTGACAAGCACGATTGCCGATTTAACTTTTTGCTCCTTACCGACTGCAAAAATTGCTCCGATAATTGCTACAACAGGTATTACGTATAGAAAAATCGTCCAGTTCAGATCGATTTTAGAAATATATACAGTTAAAAATACTGAAATAAAACTTACTATAAATGTTGTAATAAATAAGCTCGTAAATGTTTTTGATGAAAGCTCCTTATTGCGTACCTTTTTTGATAACGGCATTAATAATAATGTGATCAAAAGTGATCCAATTGCCGTTATTAGCAATAATTGTCCCATAACTATCACCCTCTCTTACTTATTATGTACGAATAACCTTCCAAAAAGATTCATAAACAAGTAAAACCGCATAATTTCTGGCATAATAGAACATATATTGAATTTTCTTGAAATCATAGTTTTGTTATTTAGTAATTATATATAAACATTTTTATTTAGGGGGTTAATGGATGGCACGTAAAGTTCTGATTTTACTGTTCTTTGGGCTTGGCTTTTACTATGTATTCTTTTTTGAAACGATCGATAGTTCTCTAAAAATGGTCTTTAAGCTTTTGCCAATGATTTTGCTTATAGCGCTTGCCTTTTTAACAAAAGTTCAAGTGAAATCTCCGTATTATTGGCTCATCTCAACCGGTTTAATTTTCTGCGCTGTTGGCGATTATACATTGCAGTGGTTCATCGTGGGACTTAGCTTTTTCCTGATCGGTCATATTTTCTATATTTTTGCTTTCCGTTCAACAAACCACCAGAACACACCACTATATGTAAAAGTTATTTTAGCTTTATTCGGTGTAGTTATGATGTTCTGGATTGCGGGAAGCCTGCTGCAAAAAGGAGATACGGTACTTGCCATTGCAGTGACTGCCTATATTTTCGTTATTTTAACGATGGGGTGGACATCATTCCGAACAGGCAGTAAGTTTGCTGTCATCGGTGCTATCCTCTTTATCATGTCGGACTCGGTATTGGCGATCAACCGCTTCATGTTTGATGTTCCCGCTTCCCATATTCTGATCATGTTCACGTATTACGGCGCACAGTTTCTCCTCATGCTCAGCATAATGGATTATGACAAAATTAGTTCAAAAACCGAAATAAAAAGTGTAGAATAAAAGCAATAAGTATTAGGAGGTCTTTTTCGGATGAAAGAGAAAGTAATTGAACGTTTAGTACGCTATGCAAAAATTGATACACAATCAGATTTCAACTCTGACACAACCCCTTCAACAATGAAGCAATTCGATTTATTACATGTATTAAAAGATGAATTGGCAGCAATCGGTTTAACAGATATTACACTTGACGAAAACGGCTACCTTTTTGCAACACTTGAATCAAATACAGATAAAGACGTACCGACACTTGGCTTTTTGGCGCATGTTGATACGACATCGGATTACACAGGAACAAATGTACAGCCTCAGCGCATCGATAACTATGACGGTGAAGCGATTACATTAAAAAATGGTTTAGTGATGGCACCGGACTACTTCCCGAACTTGAAAAACTATGTTGGCCAAACGTTAATTACAACAGACGGCAATACATTGCTTGGTGCGGATGATAAAGCCGGCATCGCTGAAATTATGACGGCGATGGAATACTTAGTGAACAATCCGGAAATTAAGCACGGGAAAATTCGTGTAGCCTTTACACCGGACGAAGAAATCGGGCGCGGTCCACACAAGTTTGATGTCGAGAAATTCGGTGCGGATTATGCGTACACAATGGATGGCGGTCCACTTGGTGAGTTACAATACGAAAGCTTTAATGCAGCTGGCGTAAAGGTAACGACACGCGGCACGAACATTCACCCTGGTTCTGCAAAAGATAAAATGGTGAACTCGATTACAATGGCGATTGAATTCCAAAATGAAATGCCTAAAGATGCAGTTCCTGAAAAAACGGACGGCTATGAAGGCTTTATCCACTTAATGCATTTCAACGGCGGAATTGAAGAAACAACAATGTCATATATTATCCGTGACCATGATCGCGCAAAATTCGAAGAGAAAAAAGAGTATATGGCAAAGGTCGGCAAAGCGTTACAGGCAAAATACGGGGAAGAGGCAATTACTGTAGCAATCGATGATCAATATTACAATATGGGCGAAAAAATCGAGCCTGTGATGGAAATTGTCGATATAGTAAAAGAAGCGTTTGCCAAGTTCAACATTACACCGATTGTCGAGCCAATCCGCGGTGGTACTGATGGTTCCCAACTTTCATACATGGGCTTGCCGACACCGAATATTTTTGCAGGCGGCGAAAATATGCACGGTAAGTATGAATTTGTATCAGCAGAAACGATGGAAAAAGCGACGGAAGTCATTATCGAAATCGTTCAGTTATTTGAACAACGTTAGACCAAAAGCGCTAAAGCGCCCGTCTAACTCCGAGAGACATTGGAGGGCCCGACGCAAAAGTAAACGCTTTACCACTTTTGCACGGAGGGACCTAATGGTGCGAGGAGTTGGCGCTTTAGCCTAGACGGTGAAATTATAATGACTGAAATTAAATGGGGCGATTACTTTCGCTCCATTTTTTTTGTATACTTAATAGACAGAAAATTCAATACAATCAAGTGAGGTGTGTGATGAAGGAAATACTGATTGGCATTTTAGCTGCCTTATTTTTTGCGGTTACTTTTGTATTGAATCATTCAATGGAATTGGAAGGCGGCAGCTGGCTATGGAGTTCTTCACTCCGCTACTTTTTCATGCTCCCCTTCCTCATTGCCATTGTCGCCATACGGGGAAAAGGCGGTTTTCGTTTATTATCAAATGAAATGAAAGAACATCCGGGTGCATGGCTCGTTTGGAGCTTTGTCGGGTTCGTATTATTTTATGCACCACTTACATTTGCCGCGGCATTCGGTCCAGGCTGGCTCGTATCGGGTACATGGCAGTTTACGATTGTAGCAGGTGTTTTGCTGGCCCCCTTGTTTATTACAACTATCGCCGGAAAAGATGTCAGGGCAAAAATTCCGCTTATTTCACTAGGCATCTCGGGCATTATTTTAATCGGGATTTTACTAATCCAAATTCCGCAGGCACAGTCAGTTTCTATGAAAACTCTGCTTCTCGGTATACTGCCTGTAATCATCGCAGCTTTTGCCTACCCGCTAGGTAACCGGAAAATGATGGAGCTATGCAAAGGAAGAGTCGATCCGTTTCAACGGGTTCTAGGCATGACAATTGCTTCTCTGCCCGCATGGATTTTGCTCGCCGTCTATGCATTACTTACGGTCGGCCTGCCCTCTGCGAGCCAAGTGTACCAATCACTGCTTGTTGCGGTTTCTTCCGGTGTCATTGCGACAACCCTTTTCTTTATCGCAACAGACCGGGTGCGCCACGATCAAGGAAAGCTGGCGGCCGTTGAAGCGACACAATCGACAGAAGTTATTTTTGCGATGGTCGGTGAAATGATTTTACTAAGTGTTCCGCTCCCGCAGCCGATCGCGCTAATCGGACTGGCGGTTATCATTATCGGCATGCTGCTACATAGCTATCACACAGTACTAATGAATAAAAGATTGCAAGCAGCACATGAAAAGAACTGGGACATAAGTAGAATAACCGATAAATAACAGGAATCCTTTATTAAGAAACGGATATTTTGCAAAATTGATTGGAATGCAGGGCGACTCCTGCGGGAATAGCGTGACGCCTGAGACTACAGGCTCAGGCCACGCCCGCGGAAAGCGTCCCGGAATGGAAATCAATTTTAATGCTCAGCAAAAAAATGATATTTTTCTCTGAGAGAAAAATATCATTTTTGGGTTATGTCCCGGCCTCTTTTGCTACATTCCCCACTGCCAAATGCCAGTCGGATCTTTATACATTTTAAATACATATTCTCCTACTGCTTCACGGTCATACTGGTAGCGTATTTCCACTTCTGTATCGGATAAATACGTAATATTTCGGTAGGATGCTTCCAAAAACAACTCGCCTAAACGGTTCGAATGTGTAAATGGAAGATCGCTTGCCGATAATCTTTCACTAATTGACCCATCTCCAAAAATCTGATCGTACAAATAAAGATCAAAATATTGTTCGGGTGTATAGTCATTTTCCAACTCCAAATAAATGGATGTTGTTGTACTTTCCTCTGCCAGAGCTACGACTTCCCCGTAAATTTTATGCACAGCGGTAATTGTACCTGCCTGCATTGTATTTTTTGCCGGGAAATGATTTACCAAAAAGTATTCACGCGCATTTAATAACTGATCGTAGCCTCCTGCAATCGTATTGCCGTTTTCCTCATACATTTCCTTTAATTCCGATCTAACAGGCTTCCCATTTACCGTTAACTTGCCGTCCTGCAAAACGACACGGTCTCCTGGTACAGCGACTACTTCATAATAGGCGTTTTCGTAAATTGGTAAATGACTGCTCGTATTCGTCATTGTTCGTACAATATCGCCTGCTTCATACACGGCTTCATCAAATAGATTTTCCTGACGTTCTATCACTGTATGGTAAAGTCCCTTTTTCCCTGCAAGTGTAAAGGTTTCTTTATCTACATATTGTAAATCCGATAATTGTTCCAGCACTGGTAGCTGTGCAAAAGAATCATAATCGATTGTTGATAATTGCTTCTTTTTTTGAAGAGTAGCAATTTCCGCTAAATCATCAAGCGGATCATAAGGGGCACCCCGCCCTTCATTTCCCGAATTTTGCGTAAAAGGAACGGCCGTCATAAATAGAAATACCGCAACTGCTGCAACAGCTGCCGTTACTAATTGAACATGCCACGAACGTTTCTGTTTTCGGGGGGCCGGAGTCAATTCGGATTTCACGCGCTGCTTAATACGACTTTCCTGCAAGCGTGTATCACCCATCATTTCATCCAGTTGTTTTTTAAATGGATCCATGCATCATTCCTCCAATCCCTCTTCGCTAAAAAACTCTTTCAATTGTTGCTTTGCTCGGCGCAAACGTGTTTTGACCGTATTTTCATTCAGTTGTAAATACAGGGCAATATCGGCAATGGACTGTTCGTCATAATAAAATAAAATGAGCGGCTCACGGTATTTCAGTGGTAGCTGGAATAACTTCTGTTCAAGTGATGCAAGATGCTCTTTTTGTATAACTTCCTCGTCCGTACCTTTTGTTTGAGCAAAGATCGTTTCAAAAACAACATCCTTTTTATGCTTCCATGAGCGTAAATAATCTTTTGCGCGATTGGCTGTCATTTTTGTTAAATACGTTTTCAATGACGACTCATTGCGAAACTGGTCGCTCTTTTGAAAGTATGTTACAAACACTTCCTGTACGATGTCCTCGGCGGTAGCCCAATTTTTAACGTACAAATAAGCGATGCGTACTAAATAACGCGTGTGCTCATCAACAATTGCATCAAATTCTCTCATGTAACGATTTACACCTTCTTATATCCTTAAGACCAGCCCACCCCCTTTACAAAGGACGTGAACTGTTCAAATGTATTATTTTCAGTTATACCGAAACGATTGACCTCATAATTTGATTGATGCATATTCGCATAGCCTTTATTTGTCGTAAAACCGATTAACAGTCCGACTTCCTTCATCGCTGCGATCATATCTTCATCGTAATGACCGAATGGATACGCTAAAGAAGTCGCATTCGTCAGCATATTAACATTTTGCTGCAAATCCTTCGCAATGTCATCAGCTGAAAGTTCTAATGCGGATCCCTGCCCCATTGCTGAACTGATGCAAATTATGTGTATGCGCTTCGTACTGAAACACATCCGTCATTTGCTGCATCTCTTCGGCTGTGAAAAATTGAAGCGGTCCTTTCGCATCAAAAACTTGTTCACCTTCGAAACGTTCTGTACGAGAAGATATAATATGCTGTACGGCAGAAAATCCATGTTCCTTTAAAATCGGATAAGCATAGACCTTTGTCGATAGTAAACCATCATCAAATGTAATGAGTATTGAATTAACCGGTAAAATTTGGCGACCTTCCAAATAATCATAAAGCTGCGTTGTCGAAATTGTTGTAAATTGCTCTTCAGCTAAAAAGGCCATTTGCTGTTCAAATGATTGTACAGAAACCGTACTTGCATTTGTCACCATTTCTTCTTTCGGCAAAATATGATGATACACTAAAACTGGAATTCCTTCATCTATTTCAACTGATGTTTTATGTATATAACCGGCACGTTCTCCTACTTTAATGACAAACCACTCATCAATCTCCCCCACTACCGGGTAGCGGAACCCTTGTGAAAGCTGCATCAGTGCACTGCTCTTAAGGCTTTTTTCTTCATATACAATTGTTTTTTTTGTCGTTTTAATTGAATTTGTTATTTCTGTATTTACCAATGTCTCAAGCGGACGTTTTTCTACAGCAGCACTTCCCTTTTTAATAAAGGCCGAAATTTTCCCGAATCGCAGTTCATAATAAAGTTCATCTTCCCCAACAATCGCAAATGAAGTATTCGCATGAACAACTCCAATTTCAGTGAGCGCATTTCCTTTTATATAAATCGGCTGCTCCTCATTCAGGACAATAACTTTTTCAAATAGATGTGTAGCTTGTTCGATTGGGTTTCCATTTTCCAGACCCGCCAAATCCTTTTCATTTGCAACGGCCCGTTCAATCTTTTCACTTGAACCTCTATATTCAATTGTCAGGAATAATACGCAAACAGCGATAAACCCTACAGCAATTAACTTTTTCATCATTTCCTCCGCCTATCTTTTTTGCTTAAGCAACGTACAGACGGAGAAATTCAAAATAAGTTTCAAAAAAGTTTAAGAAATTTTTTGCACACAAAAATACCCGTATCTGTAAGCGACACGGGCAATGGGTCTCCCAATTAAGGAAGAAAAACTAAAAGAAAAATATAAAGGGTGAAAAACTAAGTGTCTGACACACAGTCAAACTTACATTCTAAATGAGGGGGTTTAGAACGCTATGGCTGAGCTAACAAACTCCTGGAGAAAAGTTGTTAGCCCAGACTTATTTGTACTGTATTACAAATAAGCTCTTGCTACAGTTATAATGATAATGATTATCAATATCATTGTCAACCCATTTCCAATATTCTTCTTAAGAATTTTTTACTGTTCGACGATATTGGTATTGTTTGAATTGAAATAACATAAAGCATCCAATGCAAAAACCTAAAATTGCGACAAAGGATGCAACAGCCACCATAATCGTAAAGCTGTATGCAACGACCGGCCAATTAAAGGCAAACCCTACTATTCCGCCCGCCAGACAAATGCTCGCAATCGCTGAATTGAACTTTTGCTGTCCGATATCTTCAGGAATATAAGATTTGATGTCTTTTGTTAAAAATATTTTCGCAAAGCGCATTATCGGATTAAACCCGGTGAAAATCCCAAGTAAATTTGCAATTAACGGAATCGCCAAAATCCAGTACTGTCCTGTCACCCATGTGATAACGACTGATAAAAATATAACCCACTGATTTACACGCACTAATGGTCTTGGTACAGAAATAGGTTTCGCCATAAATACCAACCTTTCTTATATGTTTAATTTATTATAGCGTTTTTCACCTCGTTTAGGAAGAGAAATGGTATAGTAAATATAAAGTAAAACTTCAATCAGCGGGATGTGTTCCTCCCCCAACGATTGTTAGTCGAACCAATCGGGCATTAACAGGTCGTTCTACTACCGGTTAATGCGGGATAAATATTTTTTAGAAAAGGTGATACATATGCCTGCACTTTCTTATGATCAAGTACGACAATTAAATTCCTATAGTATTTTTACCGAAGAACCGGACCGCCCATTATTTACATTGGCGAATCTACATAAAGACTTTTATTTGACGGATTTTCGCAATTTGATGATGGGTATTACAAATGCTGCTACGGAAGCTGCGGCCATCTCCCACTTCGGGCGTCGCTACGGCATGTTTGTGGCGATGCAGTTTTATATGCTGACGACGTATGATGAAGTTTGGGACGGCAAGCCGGAAGATCTGCGTTTTGCTATTGTTCAGGAGTTCGGTATTCATACACTCGGGATGTATATAAACCCGAATGATTTCCGCTATGTGGAGGATGATGAACGCGAACGAGTAATGACGGATATTTTATACAAGACATCCGTTGTTATTGGCCAGTTACGGAAAACAACATCCATTTCACCGCTGACTTTGTGGGAAAATATTTTCGGATACATGCTTTGGCACTTCCATACTTTACTTGAAAATCCGGCATTGGCTGACCGCGCTTTCGAGGATCTGGACATGCTCGAAGATAAAAATGTTTGGCGTTACTTCTCGGATAAATCGCTGTTTTTAAAATACACAGGCGGGAAAAGCCCTTCCGCTCTCATCAATCAGCCTGTTCGGAAAAGCTGCTGTTTTTCAAAGGATATCCCCGGCTTAATGGCGTGCGGATTTTGCCCGATGAAGTAGGGTTTTGTTTTGTAAGTGCCGCTTAATAATAGCGGCACTTTTTTGTATGGCTGAGGTTGGTTGTCCGGGGGGAGATTTTCTAATATATAGCCCACTTGTTCTAATAAAGTTTGAAAAGTTCTAATAAATTCCGGATCTTCTAATAAAGTAGGCCGATGTGCTAATAAAAGTTACAGAAGTTCAAATATAGGTATCCGATTTTCTAATATGTAACCCGGTTTTTCTAATATCGCTTAAAAAGTTCTAATAAACCGGTGAACTTCCTGAAAAGGTCCGGTGCACAGTCACAGCATTTTTAGGCCAAGGGGAGATTTTCTAATATATCGCCCAATTGTTCTAATAAAGCTTAAGAAGTTCTAATAAACTCCGGATCTTCTAATAAAGTAGACCGATGTGCTAATAAAAGTTACAGAAGTTCAAATAAAGGTACTCAATCTTCTAATATGTAACCAGGTTTTTCTAATATCGCTGAAAAAGTTCTAATAAACCGGTGACCTGCCAGAAAAAGTCCGGGGCACAGTCACAGCTCTTTTAGGCCGGGGGAGATCTTCTAATATATAGCCAGCTTGTTCTAATAAACCTTGAAAAGTTCTAATAAATTCCGGATCTTCTAATAAAGTAGGCCGATGTGCTAATAAAAGTTACAGATGTTCAAATAAAGGTATCCGATCTTCTAATAAGTAACCCGGTTTTTCTAATATCGCTGAAAAAGTTCTAATAAACCGGTGACCTGCCAGTAAAAGTCCGGGGCACAGTCACAGCTCTTTATAGGCCAAGGGAGATCTTCTAATATATAGCCCACTTGTTCTAATAAACCTTGAAAAGTTCCAATAAGTCTCCCCGGTTTTCTAATATCCGGTCAAACTTTTCTAATATCGCAGCGCCGCTTCAACTACAACTAAAACCACACAAAAAAACGATGCTACCAACTACATAGCATCGCCCACCATCTTATTTCATTGCACTGTTTTTCAATGTTGCTGCCATTACTTTGGCGCCATCGATTAATGCCTTTGCATCAAAGGTCATTTTCGGGTGATGGAGTCCCGGACCAAGATCTGCACCAACACCGATCATCGTCGCCTTCAACTCTGTATTTTTAATCGTATAGAAGTGGAAATCATCACTTCCCGGTGTTATTACTGCCGGTGCCAGACTTTTCTCTCCAAGTGCTTCCACAATCGAGCGTTCTGCAATTGCTGCTGCTTCCGATGATACTTCCGCACCTGGTGTAACGTCCATCCAGTCCCATGCAACCCCGATATCGAACATTTCTGCAATTTGTTTCAAGCCTTTATCCACATCACGTTGCACTTGCGCCAATACTTCATTTTTCTGTGCACGTACATCAATCGAGAAAGTTGCATTGCCCGGAATAATATTGACGCTTCCGCCATCCGCTACAATCTTCGTTAACTTCGCTGAGTACACTTCAAACGGATCGACGTGGATGTTTTTCAGCATTTGCTGAATCGCTACCACAACATCGATTGCATTTTTCCCTTGGTGCGGACGAGCGCCATGTGCATCAATGCCAGTAATTGTCCCAGTTAAGAATGCTGCTGCGCCATGATAAATTGCAGGTGACACTTTCCCTAATGGCAGCTCTTCCATCGGACGTAGATGAACACCGAATAAATGCGTAACATCTTCCATAACACCGCGGTCAATCATTGCCAATGCCCCGCCACCTGTCTCCTCAGCCGGTTGGAAAATAAAACGGATTTTCTTATTTAATGATTCATTTTTTAATGCATAAAGCGCACCTAGTACAATAGATATGTTTGCATCATGTCCACAAGAGTGGTTTGCCTGCATAACGCCATCCACTTCCTGCCATAGTGCATCTATATCAGCGCGAACCGCTATTATCTCTTCGCCTTTTCCGATTTCCGCGACAAGGCCCGTTACATCATCAAATTTTTTATAGCTGACGCCCATATCATCTAAGATTTCTGCTAATTTTGCTGTTGTTTTTAATTCTTTCCAGCTTACTTCAGGGTTTGCATGGAAATATTGAAACCAATCAAAAATCATTTGTTCTGTAGAGTTAACCGCTAACATGAAACGCACCTCAAATATTATTTAGTACTTCTATTATACAGTACAATTTTTGCATACTACATTATTAGTGCCTAAAAAAACGACATCTATCCAATCAGTTTTGTTGGATAGACGCCGTAATAATTTTATTTTCATTTTAAAGACTCCTTTATAAGCTTGAGAAAAACCCTTGCGGATATTGCGTGCGTTCTTCGCTTTCCGTTACCTCTTGCTGCTCGGCTAACTCAAACTCCACCTCTTCATCAAATAAGTATGTTTCAAACGTCGACTTTAAAAGTGTTGACATATCATTTCTCCCCTTTTAATTATTTGAATTTTTAGTTAATTTAAATAATATAATGGTTTTTCAAGAAAATCAACAAATAATTGCGTTTAATGCATAAAAAGTATTAAATCTATCTATTTCTGAGATCAATAGGAAAAAGCGCCTAAAATAAATTTCAGGCGCCTTCATTTTTATGAAATGGCCACTTTGGATCCATTTCCTTTATTTCTAGTAATATATTGAATCACGAACATAACACCAAATACAATAAGTCCAATTGTATCTGATAATGATTCAGGGTAAATCATTGCTAAACCTGCACCAAGTAAAACAATACGTTCAATCCAGCTTACAGCACGGTACCAGTAACCAATAACTCCGACACCTATAGCAATCATACCCATGATTGCAGTGAACACTACCCATAAAATTTGCCATATCGTCACATCAATCATAAGCAGTGCCGGTGAGAAGATGATCATATACGGGATAATGAATGCCGCAATAGCAAGTTTCGAGGAATTCACACCAGTACGAATCGGGTCTCCTCCTGAAATACCGGATGCTGCAAAGGCGGCGAGCGCAACAGGCGGTGTAATATCCGCAATAATACCGAAATAGAACACGAAGAAGTGTGCTGATAAAACAATAACAAGCGGTGCTGCACTTGCTGGTACATCAGGCGCCAGTAACGCGATGATTGCTGGTGCAGCAATCGTTGATGTAATAACATAGTTTGCTGTTGTCGGTGCACCCATACCTAAAATTAACGAAGCAATCATTACAAAGAATAATGTAAGGAGAATGCTTCCTCCTGCTAATTTAACTAAGCTGTTTGCAAGAGACAGCCCTAATCCTGTCTTTACAACAACGCCGACGATAATACCCGCACAAGCTGTTGCAGCAGCAACTGCCAATGCCGAGCGTGCACCCTCAACCATCCCGTCGATAATTTCTTTAAAACCGAATTTAATATCCGGGTTAATGAATCCTACAACTATACAAGAAATAATTCCGTATAGTGCCGCGTGGATTACCGGTACACCTGACATCATCAGAATGATAATCAGTACAATCGGAATAAGTAAGTAAATTTTCTTGAATACTTTCGAACGATCAGGCATTTCCTCGTCTTTTAAGCCGCGTAATCCTAAACGTTTTGCTTCAAAGTGTGTCATGATCCAAATACCTGTAAAGTATAAAATTGCCGGAATGGCAGCAGCCTTGGCAATATCCCAATATGTGACGCCACGACCAATAAACTCAACCATTAAGAACGCTGCAGCACCCATGATCGGTGGCATTAACTGACCACCTGTAGATGCCGATGCCTCTACAGCACCTGCGAAGTTTTTGTTGTAACCGAGACGTTTCATCATCGGAATTGTATAGGAACCGGAAGTTACTACGTTCGCTACAGAACTTCCTGAAATTGTCCCTTGCAGTGCAGAAGAGAAAATCGCAACTTTTGCAGGACCACCCGTTAATTTTCCGGCAATCGCAATTGCTAAGTCATTGAAGTATTCTCCTACCCCTGTTTTTACAAGAAACGCCCCGAATAATAGGAACGCGAAAATAAATGTAGAAGATACTGCTAATGGTGTCCCTAAAATACCGTCTGTCGAGAAGAACATTAAGTTCACAATACTATCCAAGCTTTGACCACGGTGTGCCATAAAGTCCGGCATGTATGGACCGAAAAATGCGTAAAGTAAAAACAGCCCGGCAATAATAGTGATTGGTAAACCGACTGCTCTACGGGCACCTTCCAATACGATAATTACCGCCAGGATTCCAATATAGAAATCCATTGTTTGTAGTTGACCTAAACTTTGAACAAGCCGGTCATAATTGATTACCCAATAACTTCCCACAACAATAGCAATAATCGCTAAAATATAGTCGTAAAACGGTATTGTCCGTTTCGATAGCTTACGACTTGCCGGGAAGAGTAAAAATACAAACGTTAAAGCAAATCCTAAGTGAACCGTACGCTGAATTTGCGCAGGAAACTGTCCGAAAATTGCTGTGTATACTTGGAATAGTGTAAATGCCAGCAAACCAAAATAGATGATATACTTCATGAAATTTTGCGGGTTACGCTGATTTGATTCCAAATCATATTTTTCAAGTAATTCCTTCTGCTGTTCCAAAGTCAGTGATTCGTGTAAAGCTCCCGGATCTAAAGTCTCTTTTTTGTCAGCCACCTAAATCGACTCCTTTCAATTTGTCATATAAAGACAACTTTTGAATTGTTACTGTATACGATTTCCCTCGTATTAAATGCTTTTTTAAAGGAATGATTTTCCCTTTATGTTGCAGATTTAATTTATAGTCGACATTCCCAATATGTAACGTAAATTCTTCTAATTTTGCATCGTTATATTGAAGTGTATAAACACCATCTTCGTAATGCAGTGTCTGCCCTTCTTCAGCATGACCCGGCATCCCTATTGCCACATCCGTGTACTCCATTGCAAGCAGCTGAAATTCATTTGTAGGCAGCACTTTATAACTCTCTGTCACATCCGTTAAATGTATGGAATGTGTAAAAACAAGCTGGAACTCATTTTCATCCTTTAACGGCAAAAAATGTTGGACAGGCTTTTGAACTCTTGTCTCGGTAAAAGTGATACTCCGTTCAAAAGGAATAAACAACACAATAACACCTAGAAAAACCAGGATAATAAAAATCCACTTTTTCATTTGGAAGATCACTCGCTTAAATTGAAAATACAACAAAGGCCTCTGAAGCTATCTTTGCGACAGAGGCCCTTCGTTTTCCCTAATTACTTTACTTCGTCAAAGTATCGTTGTGCACCTGGGTGTACGTCAATACCGATTCCGTCTAAGCCTGTTTCAGCTTTAATAAATTCGCCTTTTGCGTGACCAATTTTATCTGTATTATCATAGATTGCTTTTGTCATTGCATAAACTAAATCTTCTGGCAGGTCTTTATTTACCGCTAACATTGCACCTACAGAAACTGCAGGAACTTCTGCTTCCAAACCGTATGTGCCAGCAGGGATATTATCCACAGCATAGTATGGGTATTTCTCGATTAACTCTGCCGCTTTGTCTGCTTCAACCGGAATGATGTGTACACCATTTGTTGCGTTTAAAGCTTCTACAGCACCAGTTGGGTAACCAGCTGTAATGAATGCAGCATCAATTTGTCCTGATTGAATACCATCAGTAGACTCACCGAAGTCTAAGTTTTGTGCTTGAATATCAGTTTCAATTGATAATCCGTGGATTTCCAATAATTGTTCAGCGTTTGCATAAGTACCAGAACCTGGTGCACCTACAGAAACTTTTTTACCTTTTAAATCTGCAAATGTTTTAATGCCTGAATCAGCCAATGTTACTAATTGAACTGTCTCTGGATATAAAGCACCTAATGCTACTACAGAGTCAATTTTTTGACCTTCGAACATTAAAGTCCCTTGAGTTGCATAGTAAGCGATATCTGTCTGAACGAATGCAACTTCTCCGTCACCTGCAGCTAAAGCTGTCATGTTTGCTGCAGAAGCTTGTGATACTTCAGCAGTTGTTTTTACCCCTGTTTCCGTTGTGATTAAATCTGCAAATGTTCCCCCTAATGGGTAGTAAGTACCTTGAGTTCCACCTGTCAAAATACTTAAGAACTTAACATCACCGAAATCCGCCTTTTCAGAACCAGAATCTGTTGTGTCTGTACCAGTAGATGTTTCGGCTTCGTCGTCTCCGCCACATGCAGCCAAGACTAAAATGAAAGCACTAAGTACTAGTAAAAAAAGCATATTTTTAGTTTTGAACATAAATTTTTCCCCCTTTTTACCTCATTATAAATTTCATTTTACATACACGAATATTCAAAAGTCAATTAATATCTTACAAATCTAATTATTAAGCTAACTATAATATTCTATAAAAATCATAAAAGTGCTATAAAATGATGTTTTTCACTAAGGGCCTTCGATTGCAAAATCCTTCTTGCCCTTTAAAGGCTGTAGCAAAATGCATAAAAAATGAATAAAATTATTTTTCTAATATATATAATGTTTTTGAATAATCTGTAAATTAATAACTCAAAAATATTATTCAAAAAAAGAAAAAACACCCTTCCCCACTATGAGAAAAAGGTGTTTTTCATATTTTCCGTTTCTTGCTTTTGCGCTATTACTCGACTACCCCACACACAATTCGCGCACCTGAATTTCCTGATGGATCTGTTTTATAGTCATCGGCTTTTTCATGAATAACAATTGACGTGCCATCTGCATCAAACAGTGAATTTTCTTTTCCTTTTTCCAGTGTAAAATCGGCTGTCACAAAATTTAATTCCACTTCACCTGATTCATCCGCAGTAATATTCGGTAAATCACCTAAATGTGGTCCTTCTGGATTCTTCACACCATGCTGCTTTTTCGTAGGATTGAAATGACCACCTGCCGATTCAAAGCTAGGGGGTTCACATTTCCCTACTTCATGAAGATGGATTCCATGATCACCCGGCGGTAAACTATTTAATACAGCAGTCAGTTCGACTCCTTTAGAGGATTCCTTAAATAAAATCTCACCAACTAGATTGTTTTCTGTATCATACATCTGCGCCTTCGCAGATAGTGTTTCCGGTGCACTTACCGGGACGGTTTCCTTTTGAAATAAACCGCATCCGCTTAACAATAGTACACATAAAAATAAGCTAAATACTCGCACACTATCCCCTCCTTACAGCTAGTATTTCAATAAAGAAGGCTGAATATACAAAAAGCCACCCAAAATTGAGTGGCTTCTTTTCGTATTAGTCTAGAATTTTTACTTGCACTGTACGACGGCCCCATTCATAGGCATTACCTAGGTCTGGAATAAATACATCAATTTTATTGCCTTTAATTGCCCCGCCTGTGTCAGCTGCAACTGCTTCTCCATATCCTTCAACCCAAACTTTTGTCCCTAATGGAATGACACGTGGGTCTACCGCAATTACTTTTAAATTTGGATTGGCGCGTAAATTCGTACCGTTTGCTGTTGTCCCTGAACAACCCTCACAATAGGCTGTATACGCTGTCGCTTCAACAGTCAGTGTTCTTCCTGAATCAGGAGCTGAACTTGTTGAAGTTTTTGCCTGTGTGCTACCTGAAGCGCTTTTCACTTCACTCTTAGAATATTCCTGATGTGGACCGGATACAGTAATCGAATCACCCGGGAAAATTAAGTCCGAGTTGATATTGTTCCATTTTTGCAGCTGGTCTACAGTGGCATCATGAGCCAATGCAATATGGAATAATGTATCGCCTGGTGCAATCGTATATACTTTCTCATCATGACCGCCAACTTTTAATGTATCTCCAACATAAATTGTATTACTCGTTAAATTATTTAATTCCTTTATCTCTTCCACTGATGTTTGGAATTGTTTACTTATTTTATAAAGTGTATCTTCAGGTTGGATCGTATAAGTATCTGCAGAAGCTTGAGATGCAAATAGCCCCCCTGTAGCGAATACTCCTGCTAATAGAACTGCCATTAATTTTTTCTTTGTCAAATTTCTGTCCCTCCATAATCCCAAATAAATTTAGGTTTTTTAGACTCTGCCTATAACCTTACAGCAAATACATTGCAACACGATGACGCGGATATGAACCCTCCATTACAAGCACATTGCAGAGCTTTTGGATAATTATTACTAAATTTGAAGCGATTTATACATAGATTTACCATTTTTTTGCGGAGAGACAGGAAAGGAGCAAAAAATAATTGGAAATCCGTTGTCAGACTTATTACAAATCCCCTTATTCCTTTAATAATTCTTTCTATTTTGACGATATAAAGTGCAACTTTAAACAGTGGTATTCTTCCAAATCCACTATTTGAAGGAACACAAGTTAAATCGTCATACCTGTGTCCGTTAATGCGGGATACATGAAAAGGAGGGATTACTATGGAATTAAACGCCATTATGTCAGCTCAGTTGGCATCGTTGCAGCAAACTGTCCAGATGAGTATTTTAGACAAGGCAATGAATACCGGTGTGGCAACTGCTGTTCAAATGATTGAAGAGATGCCTCAGCCACAAGCAACTCCAGCACCCCATCCTTATAAAGGACAAACGATTGATATCCAGGTTTAGAATCTAAAAACGAAAGGACGCTCACAATTTCACGTGAGCGTCCTTTCTGTTTTTAAATATAAGTATTTCGACTGGGCGTCTGTTATTGGCAATTTGAATTACATATGAACAATCGAAGGAGACATTTTAAAAATTTTACATACTATATTAGATGAACGAATTTATATGAGAAAATTGAACGTAATTTTTGGCATTCTCCCTTATGTAAACGATGTGTTAAATTTCAGTTAAACACTTTTAAAGAAACATTTTTCGGGTATAACTAATAGTATACTGATGATAAAAATGTAAAGGAGTGATTATTATAGGTATTCATACATTTTTTACAAGTTTAAATGATTTAGAGCGCATCATCCGCTGTCCCGGTCGCTTTAAATTTGAAGAGCATAATGTGGCAGCACACTCATGGAAGGTTTCTCAGTACGCGATGTTCTTTGCAACATTGGAAGAACGTGCAGGCAGTAAAATCGACTGGAAATCGTTATACGAAAAAACGATTAATCACGATTTTGCCGAAGTATTTATCGGAGATATTAAAACACCTGTCAAACATGCAAGTGTCGAACTAAAGCAGATGCTTTCACATGTCGAAGAAAAAATGATGGAGAAATTCATCCGAGAAGAAATTCCACTTGATTTACAAGACGTATTTTTTGACCGCATGAAAGAAGGCAAAGACGAAACAATAGAAGGAAGGCTGCTTGAGTTTGCCGATAAGCTGGATCAGTTTTACGAGTCATTCTCAGAGCTGAAGCGCGGAAATACCGACAAAGAGTTTGTTCATATGTATGAAACAGCACTCAGCAAGTTACTTTTAATCGACCTCCCGGTATCTGTGGACTATTTCCGTAACGAAATTTTATCTGATGTTGTAGCGGAAAAGACGGTCATCGATATAGCAATTCTAACGGAAAACATTTTACAACAGCATACAGAATAATAACAGAAGGCTTCCGACTTATAAGGAAGGCTTTTTTATTTTGGAAATAATTCCAGCATTTTATTCCGCAAAATCTTCAATAATCCCATTCAAATCATTTGACTTTTTTTTAAAAACATACTTTATTGCAATCCGATTTAACTTACTATAAGATAACAATAAGGCTACGTTGTACGTACGAATATTAAGTTTTAACCTTTATACTTATACAGGGAGTTTTACATCGATGTTGGAATGGCGTGCCTGGACTCTTTTGACTTCAGGATAGACAGGATAGCATTTGCGAACACCCACTTTGAGGAGTGGTGGTTTAAAACTTTCTATAATAACTACGGCAATGTGGCTGCTTACATAACAGCCTATAACAGTTATACTTACAAGCACTTTCACTGAAATGGTGAAAGTGTTTTTTTGTGGGTAAAAAAAAATTCCCATTGAATAACCGCTAGTTACTCAATGGGAAAACAGACTACCCTTTATAAATTAATGATTCTTTTTCAAGCAGAATCGGCCCAGTACCCGTCCTTACGATAAAAGAAGAGTGTTGTAAATAATCGGCTAAAACAACCGCTCCAACGCCTAAAATCTCCACTTGGACATCCACACGGTGCTCACTCTTTTGCAGCTGTGCAAGAATAGGTTTCAACTGATCCAGCTGCTGCAGTTTTTCACAGTACATGACAATGTCAATATCACTCTTTTCATGGCACACATTGATTCCCGTTGCCATGGAAAAGCCGACACTTCCTCCAATGCCCCATTTAAAACCATCCAATACCTTTTCAATGTGAGCAAGTGATTGAAGATGCGTCTTGGGATATGAATTTCCTAAAATATCAAACGGCCGAATTACACGTTTAATATTCGAGATTGTTGTAACCGCTGCAAACCGTTTCGAGCGATTATTCCCCCGGAAGCCTATCGCCACTTTCCCATCCTCTACTTTCATACGTCTTACAACAGCAATGCCTTGAGCCATTTCATCCTCACTCAACCAATCCGGATATTCACCGAAATACTCGATTTGATCCATGGCCTTCAAATAAACTAAATCATGTACAGTTAGTTCCATTGCTGTGTGATCTTTTCACGTACAGCAATCGATGCTTTACGGCCGTTTTCAACCGCTACTTTTGATTGAATTCGATTTGCTAACGTTCTGTCTCCAGATTGAATAATATCTTCTTTTGCCATTACAATTGTATGAAGAACTTTTCGAACTTGTTCTTTAGATGGTTCGTCTGCGTTAATACCGTCGATCAACTCATGTAATGCGCCAAGCGTTTGGAATGAATGGACATCATACGCCATCGATGGAACAGATTTTGCAAATTCGTCCAGCTCTTCAACAGTACGCATTGTAACAAGCGCTGCTGATTTTTTTGACATTACATGTACTTGCACTTCTGAATCATCAAGCGAAATAATACGGTTACCTTGCATACCGTGTGCTAAAAATGCTCCTGAAATCGCTTTACCTACAACACATGTAACGATTGGATGTCCGCTTTGTCGCGCAACTGCATACGCTTCAACACTTGCTGCACAAGCTAAGTAAATACCGAATAATTCTTCGTGATAGCCGAATGCCTGACCTGGAACATCGACAATAGGAACGATTAATCTTTTAACCGCTGAATTTTTATCTTCTTCAATTGCCTGACGAATATATTTCGCAACAGTCCATGCTTCCTGCAGACCAAACTCCCCATTGCGGGCACGGTAAAATTTACTTTCACTGTTTGGCACGACAGCGATAAAACGCGCTTTTTCTCCATTTAATTCAGCATCAGCCACTAAGACTGATGGTGTCTCTGAGATCGATGGTGCATTATTTGTAAATGCATTAAACCATGTACGGCCTCTGCTTGGATTTTCCCCATCCGCCACCGTTGCTTCAGCATTTGCCAATTCAGCTCGGTTGCTCAAAATTTCCTGTGCTTCTTCCGTACTGATTTTTTCTTCAAACTGTAAGTGCTTCAGCATATTTAAAAATGTATCGTACTCTGTTGTTCTTTGTTTGAAGCTGTTTTTTGCCCATAAGTCTTCCAGCGTATCTAAGTAGTTTACGACATCATCTTCAACGATTGCATCCACTAAGTTTGAATTATGGCGCATTGACCCGCCAATCATTTTCCAGATAAACGGCTTTTGTTTTGCATTCAGCTCTTGGATACCCGCTTCCTGCTGAACTACTTCAGGACCGTTCATACCAAGACGCCCTTCTCGTGTCATAATTAAAGCGGAACAAAGACCTGCTGTTAATGACATCCCTCCGAAAGAACCGACTTTCCCAGGAATGATACCGATGACAGGTACATATTTTTTCAAAGCGACAATCGCTGAACTAATTTCAGCAATCGAAAGAAGTCCGTAGTTCGCTTCTTGCAGACGAACGCCGCCTGTATCGTAAATGATAACCGGATAAATAAGTTCTCCTGCTTCACATGACGCATATGCACGCTCTAAAGCCCCTGCAAATTTCGCGCCGGAAACTTCACCGATTCCTCCGCCTTGGAAACTTCCTTCTATTGAAATAACTAATGAACGACGGCCACGGATGGTCCCTTGCATGATAATCATTCCATCATCACTTTGCGGAACGATATTTTGCGCTTCTAGATGAGGTGATTCAAAAAAGTCGAATGGACCTAATATTTCATGTGCTGTTCCTTCATCTAATAGTAAAAGTGCACGTTCTCTAGCCTTACTTTCTACTATACTTACAGGTAATGTAATAGAATTATTCACCGAAAACCACCTCCGCTGCCTGTGCAAGTCGTATCGATACGACACCTGGTGTTGCACCGAAATCATTAATCTTAATCGAAGCCAATATATCCTGCTGAGAAACAAAGCGCTCCACTACTTTTTGCCAAGTTTCAGCATAACCTGTAATTCCTGTACGAACTTCTACTTTTGTTTCCGAGCCTTCGATTGGCTGGATCAGTATTTCTAAATCCCCCGATCCTACAACCCCGATATGCGCCTGCTTAGTAACCGGACGATTTGCCTGAAACGTGTAATTCAACTTTTCCATGCTGTGCACCCCTTTTCAGTTTATCTGACATATTAATTACGAATATTGTGGCTGCCAACAAATCAGCCGAACCCCCTGGAGATAACCAGTGCTTAATATACAATTCATCAAGTTTCTTCATATTTGAAATTGAAAAGTTAGTCAGCAGTTTTTTCGCTTCCCGCTTCGCCATTTCCAATCCTTCAAGACCGCCTCGATGAAGTAAACAAGTGTCGTTTAAATTTGCGATCAGTACTAACAATGTCGTAAGCTTCGCATCTCTTAGCGACATCTTCTGTGCCGCCTGTAAAAACGCTGGCAAACTATATTTTTGAATGTGAGGGAATGCCTGTTGGGCTTCTTCTCTCGCACCCGGAATTCCATAATTCTCTTTTACTTTGCTTCCGTTCGTTTTGGACTTTGGAATATATTGATCCGGAAGATTGGCCAATTCTGCAGCATCATTAAATACTTGCGGAAAAAGTACTTGGCCCTGTCTTCTTGCAATTGCAGAGCAAAGTAATCCAATCGACCAGATCGCCCCTTTGTGCGTGTTACTATTTTCAGTAACCGCAAACATTTCCTTTTCGCCATTCCGTCCTATTGCCCCAAATTGTTCCCTTATTTCTACTGTCGGCTGTCGGTTGAAACTCAGCATTGCCATTTGATAAAACGTATTGTGCAATGAATGGGCTGAATTTTGCATTTTTGTTAAAGATAAATCATGATGTGCACCATTATTGTCTGTATCTACTAAACCAGGCTTTGGTGTTAATTGAACTTCTTCGATTAATGCTGCAACTGCCTCATCAGCAATCCGTTTACAAATTACATGCTGTTTCATTCCTTCAGCTCCTTACCAACTTTTGAATTTCGTTGGTGGCTCATATAATCCACCAGACCATTGAACAAGTTCATCAATATTTTTTGCCGCCAATAATGAACGGTTCGCTTCACCGCGTAAAATATTCAAGTCTTCCGGCATTGCCACTAAACCGCGCTCGCGAAGTGATTTTGTACGCTTCACATCATTTTCCATTCCTAATGGTGTTACCCCTGCAATCGAAGCGATCATTTCTCTACGTTCTGCCGGGCTATCTGTTTTATATAAGTAGGCAATCCCTTCTTCTGTCACAACATGTGTAACATCTTCCGCATAAATCATAACCGGAGCAACTGCCAAGTTCGCCTGTTTCTTTACGTCAATCGCATCTAGGCGTTCAACAAAGACAGGTGTATTGGCATCCTGGAATGTTTCTGCTACTTGAACCACCAGTTTTTTCCCGCGAGCCAATTCATCCTGACTCGTCATCATGTTGTACCAAGCTTCCGTTGAGTGACGGCGTCCGCCTGGATCATGTCCCATATTCGGTGCACCACCATAACCTGCAACGCGCCCTTTTGTTACTGTCGAAGAATTTCCGTATGCATCCATTTGCAGTGTCGATCCGATAAATAAATCTACTGCATACTGACCTGCAAGCTGTGCCAATGTACGATTCGAACGAAGGCTGCCATCTTTCCCTGTGAAGAAAATATCGCGACGTGCCTCTACATATTTTTCCATCCCTAGCTCACCGCCAAAACAGTGAACACTTTCTACCCATCCTGTTTCAATCGCCGGGATCAGTGTCGGGTGCGGATTCAGAACCCAGTTTTTGCATATTTTCCCCTTCAAGCCTAATTGCTCACCATAAGAAGGTAACAGCAGCTCGATTGCAGCGGTATTAAAGCCAATCCCATGGTTTAAAGATTGAACGCCGTGTTTTTCATAAATACCTCGAATACACATCATCGCCTGTAAAATCTGGATATCCGTAATATGGCGTGGATCACGAGTAAATAACGGCTCCAGTTCATACGGCTCATCCGCTTCAACGATGAAATCTACCCAAGAACCCGGAATATCGACACGTGGCAATTCATCCACAATTTCATTTACTTGAGCGATTACAATTCCGTCACGGAAAGCCGCTGCCTCTACAATTGTCGGCGTTTCTTCCGTATTTGGTCCTGTATATAAGTTTCCGAAGCGGTCTGCTTTATCCGCCGCGACTAACGCAATATTCGGAATTAAATCGATAAAAAGTCTCCCATAAAGCTCAACATATGTGTGCAGATCCCCTAAAATCAATCGGCCATCTTCGATCATCTGTGCGATACGTAAACTTTGAGGCCCTGCAAAACTTAAATCGATTTTCTTTGCGATTCCTTCTTCAAAAATATCTAAATGTTCCGGACGCGACACACTGGACATAATCATATGTAAATCATGTACACGCTCTGGATCGACCTTCACTAGCGCTTGAGATAAAAATGACGCCTGCTTTTGATTGTTTCCTTCAAGAACAACCCGATCCCCCGGTTTAATAAGCAATTCAAGTACGTCTACAATTTTTTCTGTAGGAATTGTTACACCATTCACTAGATGCTCCACTTCCGCCAATCTCTTTTTCTTTCCTTCTAATCTTGTTGACCAAGAACGCTGTTGTTGTATTAATACCATATTTACACCCCTTCATTTTTTGCTAAATATAGACAATCATTAAATCCGTTCTTTTCCACACTATAGCTATCCGCTTCCGGAAACGCATTTTTGGCAAGTTTTTTTAATACATCTCCTGGCGACATTTCAATAAATTGACGAACACCATTTTCGAATAAAATCGAAGTCGCATCATGCCACCTGACAGGTAACGCAATACTTTCAGCCAAATCCTGAATAATACGGGAAGGCTGGCGAAGTACTCGTGCATTTCGATTTGAAATCAACGGAAATTTCGGCCTTTGGAGCGTTATGCTCTCCATCTCTTTTGCCAATCGGTCCTGAACCGGTAAAAACAAAGGACAATGGGATGGTGTAGAAACATTCAGCATCTTTGCTGAACTTGCGCCCTTTCCTGCTACGTAATCCAATACATTTTGCATGGCTTCTTTATGCCCTGATAAAGTCAACTGCTGCGGTGCATTGCGGTTGGATACATAGACCGGTTTTTCATCCGTATGGAATTTCTGAGTTATTTCTATAAGAGTTGATTCAGGTAACCCTACAACAACTGCCATTCCATACGCCTCATCCTGTAAAGATTCCATCAGTTCTCCCCGAAGTGAGACTAAACCCAGGGCATCACTAAATGTTAGTACTTCGCTCGTCACTGCAGCGGCAAATGCCCCTACCGAGTGACCCGCCAAATAGTCCGGTTTTGCTCCTTCATTTAAAAAGGCTCGGGCTGTTGCAACACCGGCTGCCAGCATTGTAATCTGGACGTTTTTGGTACTCATTAGTTTTTCTGCTGTTGCGAGCAGCTTAATGTCTGTTTTTAAAACATCCGAAGCTTCATCCAAAGTTTCTTTAATAGCAGGGTGTGTAGGAAGTGACTCCAAAAAACCGCCATATTGCGAACCTTGCCCTGGAAAAAGCCATGCCTGTTTCATCGTTAACTTCCCCCTCCCTTTGTTTTACAACTGCTTATTACGGACACTGAAGATTACATCCTCTGTATGCTTTCTTAAAATGGACTTCAGCTGATCCAAATCATCATTCTTTAAACATTCGTAAATACTTGTATGCTCCAAAATCGACTTATCAATAATTTCGTTATTTGAAAAGTGGATTACTTGAATTCGTAATAATGGGATAGCTATTTTACTGTACATATCATTTAGCACTAAGCTATTACTTAATTTGAATATGAGAAAGTGAAATTGATAGTTTAAGTGCGTATATTCTGTATAGCTTTTTGTTTTCGTCATCTTCGTTAGGACGGCTTTCATTTCTTTCAGAGTGCCTTTTTCTTTACTCGGATTTTCGATACGTTCTGCTGCCAGCATTTCCAAATGGTTTCGCACATCCAGTAAATCTTTCATATCATCCAATGTATAGCCTTTAATGAATGCCCCTTTTCGAGGGACACGTTCAATAATTCCTTCAGTAGCTAATAAATAAATCGCTTCTCTTACAGGAGAGCGGCTCGTTTCGTACTGTTCTGCATAAATGGATTCAACGACTTGATCTCCAGGTCTTAACTCACCATTCAATACTTGTTCGAGCAAGTTATTGGCAATTCTAATTGATAAGGCATTGTCCAATGCTCTTTCAAAATAATTCATTTAACCTTCTCCTTCTATAAGAACTTGGTCGACTGTATACAATTTATAATATATCTTTAAAACATAAATTTCAATCGTATTATCTACTTTTCTCTAAAAAAAATAATATTTTTCTTGATTATGTATTTATTATTGTTTATTCTATATTCAGAATACAGTCGACTGTTCTAAACAATCAAAGGGGTGTAATTATGGTTATATATGGTGTTGCCATTTTAGCTGGGTGTTTCTTATTTGGGATGTTCTGTGGTGAATTAATCGGAGCTTTAATGGGGATTGATTCGAATGTGGGTGGCGTAGGTATTGCGATGTTACTATTAATTGTGGTGGTTGATAAGTTGCAGAAGAGCGGGAAAATCAGTATAGCTGCCCAAAGTGGCTTAGCTTTCTGGAATGCAATGTATATCCCAATCGTTATCGCAATGGCAGCAAGTCAAAATGTATTAGGTGCATTAACTGGAGGTCCTCTAGCGATTATCGCAGGAATTGCAGTCGTACTTATTAGCTGGTTAGTTGTTCCATTGTTAAGCGGGAAAAAGGCGAAGGAATCTGCCATTGAGTTCAATAAAAATCACCCGGCAACAGGGGAGGTAAACTAATATGTGGGAAGCTCTAAAAACTGCACTAGAATCGAATGGTTTAATTACGGGATTCGTTATTGTCGGGATTACAATGTATGTCGCTTACTTGATTTCAAATAAGTTAACAAAGGGGCTTATTCATGGGTCGGCTATTGCGATTGTTCTCGGTTTAGTATTAGCTTATTTCGGCGGTGTTTACAGTGAAGGTACAAAAGGTTTAGCTGATGTTTCGCTATTTGCAGGTATCGGTCTTTTAGGTGGCAGCATGCTTCGTGACTTCGCTATTGTAGCTACATCATTCGGAGCAAACTTTGACGAAATCAAAAAAGCTGGTATTCGCGGGATTTCATCACTATTTATCGGTGTTGGATTATCGTTTGTAGTTGGTATTATTTTTGCACTTATTTTCGGTTATACAGATGCTGTAAGTCTTGCTACAATCGGTGCCGGTACAGTTACTTATATTGTTGGTCCAGTAACAGGAGCTGCATTAGGTGCTAGTTCAGAAGTTATTGCAATCAGTATTGCCGCAGGGTTAGTAAAATCGGTATTAGTAATGGTAGGAACACCGTTTATCGCACGATTCATCGGTTTAAACAATCCATTAACAGCAATGGTTTACGGTGGTTTAATGGGAACTACTTCCGGTGTTACGGGAGGATTAGCTGCAACGGATGTACGATTGGTCCCGTATGGCGCCGTTACAGCTACTTTCTACACAGGTTTAGGCTGTTTACTATGCCCTACCCTGTTATTCATCTTAACAGATATGATTTGGTAAGTTAATCATTCATTCTCGATATATAGGGTGCAATTTCATATTTTCAAAAAGGTGTCACATTTTTCTCTATAACATTCCCCCAGAATTTTATAAGATAAATTCCACCTTCCGAAAATTGAATTGGCATAGATAAAACGTGAGTACATTTCCGTACTCACGTTTTTGTTGTGCTATTCAATAAAATCCTGTTCTAAATTAATAAACTCCTAGGGTAAATATTTTTAATTCCAGTAATTTTATGCCAATATTTAGTGAAACACATATATTTGGAGGAGACGGCTATGAAAAAAATTCTTTGTATTGGCGAATTGCTCATCGATTTTTTTACAACTCATACGGAAGTGTCCATTATCGAAGCGAAATCGTTTGAAAAGCAGGCAGGCGGTGCTCCGGCAAATGTTGCGGCAACGATTGCGATGCTTGGTGGACAGGCATATTTTTGCGGAAAAGTAGGCGATGATGCATTTGGTCACTTTTTAAAACAAACGTTGGAGCAAGCTGGTGTTCATACAGATCAATTAATAATGGATCCGTCTGCACCGACTACTTTAGCCTTTGTTTCAAGACAAAAAGATGGGGAGCGGGATTTTATCTTTAATCGTGGTGCCGACGAATTGCTCACTGTTGAAGATCTGGACCTGCAACAGCTCATGACGCTGGATATGATTCATTTCGGCTCTGCTACAGCCCTTTTAAGTGAACCTTTCAGTAAAACGTACGAACAGCTAATGCAAACTTTACATCTTCAAAATCATTTTATTTCATTTGATCCAAACTACCGGGCAGACTTATGGAAGGGTGATTCCGATTTGTTCATCCATAAATGTGAACCATTCCTTGAAGCTGCAAATTTCATTAAGATGAGTGATGAAGAACTGTTATTATTCGCTAGGACTGATAATTTCGAACAGGCAATCGAATGGCTGACACAGTTTAGTGATAAAACTATCGCCATTACACAAGGCGCTTCCGGTACAATGCTTATCCGTAACGGACAAATTACAAATGTTCCGGCATTTCCTGTAAAACCGATTGATACAACCGGTGCAGGTGATGCTTTTGTCGGTGCCGTTATGTATCAGTTAAGTAAATATGCAGATACAAATATTTCGTTCAATGAATGGGTAACCGTTATCGAATTTGCCAACCAAGCTGCAGCAAAAGTATGCGAAAAAGTCGGTGCAATTGATGCCCTCTCTTCCTTAAAAGAACTTTCGTAATAAAACGGGCGCGCTAAAAGTTTCATTCCACTTTTAACGCGCCCTTCTTTTATTGGACATTTAAAACAACTGTTACTTTAGTTCCTTTTCCAAGCTCACTTTCAATAGTAAACTGTCCCCCATGACGGTTCACGATTTCTGTTACAATCGCCAAACCTAACCCGCTGCTTTGACTCGAGCGTGAAGGGTCTACCCGGTAAAATCGTTCCTTCACCTTTTCAAGTGCTTCTTCCGGTATACCGATCCCTTTATCTTTTATCGTTACAAAAATCTGATTATCCTTTTTACTGCATGTGACAATAATTTTTCCTTTATCTTCACTGTAGCGAATAGCATTTGACAACAGATTGTCCCAAACTTGTTCCATTAACTGTTCATCTGCAAAAACTTCAACCGGTTCCAGTTCATATACAAGCTCCATCTGCTTATCATCCAGTTTCCAACGCTTTGCAAATAGCCGTTCCTTCAACTGTTTATCTAACGAATAGTTTTTCTTTTGAACCGGTAAATTCTTCTGGTCAAGCGAGCTCAGTAACAGCAACTGCTTTGTTAATGCGGAAAGGCGCTTCGTTTCCTGCTCAATAATCTCCAAATATTGCACACGTTCTTCCTCTGTATTGTCCGCGTCCTTCAATACATTTGCATAGCCTTGAATGTTGAGCAACGGTGATTGGAAATCGTGTGACACATTATTTATGAAGTCTTTCTTAATCTGATCATTTTCCGCGAGGCGATTGGCCATCTTTTGAAATTGAGTTGCAAGCTGACCGAGCTCATCATCACGATCAATCGATAACTGGATATCATAATTTTCAAGAGCGATTTGCTTTGTTGCCTGCTGCAATTGCTTCAATGGTCTGACAAGCTGACGGGCAAGTAGAATCATTGTCAATAAAATAACTAAAGCCGTAATAATAATGAAGCTAACGATCAATAAATGCATTTCAGAAAACAGTGTCGCATTTTCCTGACGAATGAAAAATGCATAGCTTTCATCATTTAGTTGAAATGATATACCGATTGTATTTCGAATATCATTTGCGAAATGATTCATAAAGTAGGAAGAACCATTATAGTCGCGAATGCCGTGATACACATCATCGGTACCGACGATATCTAGCATCTCAGGTGTGAGCTTTGTTTTTTTAAACTCACTTCCGTATGAAGTTAAGCTACCATCAGGATAAATAACCCCTATTTGGTAGCCAAGCTTTGCTATTGACTGAAAGTAGGCATCCGCACTTTCTTTCGGCATTGCTTTTAAAATTTGCTGTACTTCCTGGGCTACCCCATAATTTTTGGCGTCTGTATCAGGTCGAATTTGCGATTTATAAATTTGTCCGATTAACAGCATCGACATTGTAATGCTTATGACGATGACAGCCAATGTCACGACAATATATTGCCTGTATAATGTTTTCATTTCAGTTCCTCAATTTTATAGCCGATTCCGCGTACGGTTTGAATTTTCACCTGTGCATTCACTTCTTCCAACCGGCTGCGCAGACGCTTAATATGTGTTGTCAGTGTAAAGTCATCCCCGTCATAATCATAGCCCCATACTTGTTCCATTAACTGGTCTCGCGTAAATACGACTTCCGGTCTTGAACATAAAATGCCCAATAGCTCAAATTCTTTTAAAGGCAGCAGTGATACTTGCTCCCCTACTTTTACTTCATATGTTTGCCGATCAATGAGCATATTGGCAATCTTTATTTGACTTCGTTCCACTTTTTGAAAGCGCCGTAAAATCGCCCGTACTCTAAACAGCAGTTCTTTCGGTTCAAATGGCTTCACCATATAGTCGTCCGCGCCCGCCAAAAAACCTTTTTCCTTATCATCGAGTGTTGTTTTGGCAGTCAGCATCAATACAGGTACACCGATTTCAGCGAGATTTTTCGTCAAGCTTATGCCATCCATTTTCGGCATCATTACATCGACAATCGCCAGATCGACCGGCTCCTGCTGCAATAAATTTAATGCTTCCATTCCGTCACTTGCAAACAGCGCTTCGAACCCTTCTTTTTTCAAATGAATGCCAATTAATTTCCGTATAAATGCATCGTCATCTACAACTAATATCCGCATTGAAATCACCGCCTTATCTATTTTTAAGGAACTCCTATCTCTCAAATACTGTTCCTTATTCTATCCATAAAAAGAGACATCGAATTACTCGATGTCCCTTCATCTAACCATTACTTCTTGTCTTTTTCAAATGTTAATATCAGCATCGGCAATAACATACCGCGTACTAGGAATGTATCAATCAAAATACCTACTGCAACGATAAAGCCGAATACGAACAGATCGGCAATTGGCATTGTCATTAATGCCGCGAAAGTTGCTGCAAGTATAATCCCTGCTGACGAAATAACACCGCCTGTATTACGGATAGCAATTTCAAGCGCCTGTTTCACTGTTGTGTGTTTGCGCTCTTCAAGGAATCGGGACACTAAAATAATATTGTAGTCTATACCTAGCGCAACAAGGAATATGAATGCATAGACAGGTACACGAGTACTGATTGCATCATAGCCAAATAATACATCAACTAGGAATAATCCTAATCCCAATGCCGATAAATACGACACTAAAATGGTTGCCATCATGTAAATCGGCATTTTCCAAGATTTTGTAAGGACAAATAATAATACTAAAATTAAAATTGTTTCTAAAAGGACAATTTTAATAATATCAGCATTGTTTACATTGCGCTCATCCAGCAATTTCGCTGTTGTTCCCGCAAAGTGCATCTCACCGTCAATTCCGGCTGCCGCTAAGTAATCCGCACTGTTTTCACGCATTTCTTCAAGCTTATCGATTGCTTCCGGATCATATGGATTTAAATCAAAAGCCATTGTTAATTTCATTTTTGTTTCGTCTTCTGAAACAGCTGACGGGCGAACAGATGCAATTTCATCTTCTGCTAATAATGCTTCCGTTAAATCTTGCTTTTGCTGCTCTGTTAATGCCTGTTCACTTTCGACTAAAAGTGATGTAGGAGCAAGTTCCCCTTTATCAAAGCGTGACTCGACAATTTCATAGCCGACACGTGATGGCAATTCTTCAGGGAAAGATTTCACCGTATCAAACTCATAATCTAAGTTGAACACATTTAATGAAGTAATAATCATGAAAATCAGGACTAATCCACCTGATAAATAAGGTTTGTTTACAACAAACTTGGCAATTGCTCCCCAAATTCCATGTTTTACTTCTTTTGTCTCACCAAATTTCGGTACTTTCGGCCAGAATGCTTTACGGCCAAACAAGGCAAATAACGCCGGAACTAATGTAACTGAACCTAGCATAATAACAAATACTGCTGTACCAAAGATTGGCGCGAAGTTTTGATAGTCACGGAAATCGGCCAAGAATAGGACAAGCATTGCCGCCAACACGGTTCCGCCTGCAAAGAATACTGGCTCGCCAGTTGCACGCATCGCATACTTCATTGCTTCATATTTGTTTTCGTAATGGTTCAGTTCTTCACGGTAACGCGAGAACACGAATAATGAGTAATCGATTACTGCAGCAAACAAAAGGATACTCATAATCGATGTGGTAGAGTTATTAATTTCTAAACCAGCTGCCCCCATTAAAGCAACCGACTGATTTACTACTTGATAAACAATTACCGTTGCAAGTAATGGAATAATCGCTAATAGCGGTGAACGGTAAATGATAATTAATAGAACTAAAATAATCCCGATTGTCGCAAATAATAGCTGTAAGTCTGCTTGTTCAAACAGTTTTACAGTATCGCCGGCAATCCCTGCTGGACCAGTAATGTAAAATTGTGTATCCCCTGTTTTTTCAGCTGCTTCATTTCCGATTTCAGAAGCAAAATCGTTAATTTCCGCATAAGCCGAATTTCCAAGACCTTGCTCAAGCGTCATCGGTACGATCATCGTCGATTTATCTTCCGACGTAAATCCTGCTAAAGCTTGTGGCGGCAAGTTTGAAATGTCAACAATCTGGTCAACACCTTCAATATTTTCCGCAATTACTGCATTTAAAATTTCTTTTACGCTTTCGACGTTAATTTCCCTGTTTTCATTATGGAAAACCAATATACCTGGTGTTCCTTCATCATTCGGGAAGTACTCGCTTAACTTATTTTCAACGATAATTGATTGTGCATCATCTGGCAGTGATTGGAAGTTGGTCACTTTATATTCACTTAGCATCGGACCGGCGCTTAAGCCAATCATCAACACAAGCCAGACAATAAGTGTAATCCAGGCACCGCGTTTTGTTGAGACCCAATCTGTAATTGGATTTAAAAACTTATTCATCGATATCCTCCTTTTTAACACATCTGCAGTATAAAGGAGCTATATGAACTTCATATAAACTTCTATTAAATCAAATCAATAGAAAAGACCAATATGTCGACTTTCCGACATTTTGGTCCTGTGACTAACTCATCTATAGTTTCTATTCCGTTATGAATACACTGTTCAAAAGCTGTTTTTTATCAATTTTACCGACGACGGTTTTCGGAAGTTCCTGCAGAAAGTAGATTTGCTTCGGCACTTTATAATTGGCAAGGCGTTCTTTACAGTACTTTAACAGTTCCGATTGAAGCTGTTCGGACGGGTTCTCGGAAATTACAAACGCCACAACACATTCGCCCCATTTTTCGTTCGGAACTCCAAGTACGGATACTTCCTGCACCGCTTCATGGGCAATTAAACATTGTTCGACTTCCTGCGGATACACATTCTCTCCGCCCGTTATAATCATTTCCTTTTTCCGGCCGACAATATAATAATCGCCGTCCTCATCAAACTTTGCCAAGTCACCTGTTTTTAACCAGCCATCTTCAAAAGTTGCGCTCGTTGCCTCTTCATTTTTCCAGTAGTGTGAAAAAACATGGCTGCCTTTTAAGCAGAGTTCGCCAACTTCCCCTTCTGCACATAGCTGACCTTCTTTATTGATGATTTTTACTTCATTAAAAAGCATACTTTTCCCGATAGCGCCCTTTTTGTTCATCGCCACTTCTGCATCGATGGAAAAGTTATTCGGACCTGCTTCAGTTAACCCGTATCCTTCTTTAAAAAACAGTCCTCTTTTTTGGAAACATTCATAAATAGGCTTCGGACAAGGTGCCCCACCCGATAAAAACACCTTCACAGTGGGGAAACTGGACTGTTTAAAATACTCCGTTTCAATAATCGACTGGTACATTGTCGGTACAAATAAGGAAACCGTCGTTTTATATTCATCAATGGCCCGAACCGCTCTTTCCGGGTCAAATTTCCGGCCGATTACTACTGTTCCCCCTGCCATTAAAATCGGCAATGCAAGTGCATTGATTCCGCCTGTATGGAAAAGGGGCATATAATTCAATGTACAGTCCTTATCGTTTAACCCCCAGCTAATGACCGTATTCACCGCATTCGTAGTGACCGCTTCATATGACAGGACAACACCTTTTGGTTTACCTGTCGTCCCCCCGGTATAAATAATCATCCACGGAAGCTGAGGTTCATCACGCCACTTATATGTAGTAGGCTCAACTAATTCAGAGCTACCGCATGTTAAAAATTTGGCTGGCGAAAGCTGCATTGCTCGTTCACAATGCGTATCATCCGTAATTAATAAAGCAGGTGAGCAATCGGATAAAACCGTCTCTAATTCGGATATAGACAATTTTGTATTCAACGGAACATAAATCAGTTCGTTTAAACGACAGGCGATTAAAATGGCAAAGCTTTCAATTGAATTTTCCATCAACGTTACAACTCGGTCTCCCTGCTGTAACTGCTGTTTGGAAAAAGTTCGGCTCCAGCCATACGCATGCTGCATCAGCTCTTTATATGTCCACGTTTCACCTGTTTCTAACTGAATTAAGGCTGTTTTATCCGGTGTTTGGCCTGCTCGTTTCGCAATCCAAAAGTCCAGCTGTTGCATTAGCCATCCCACCTTCTACATCATAATGCCGCCATCTACTTGCAGAACATGACCTGTAATATAACTCGATTCATCCGATGCTAAAAATAAATAAGCATTTGCGATATCTTCCGGTTTTCCTAATCGTTGGAGACTTGTAATGCCCTCCATTTGCTGAAGCACTTTTTCCGGCATTTTTTCGACCATTGGTGTTGCCGTAAATCCAGGCGCAACAGCATTTACATTGATTCCTTTACGACCGAGTTCCTTTGCCCAAGTTTTTGTCATTCCGATAATGGCCGCCTTTGTTGCGGCATAGTTTGTTTGACCAAAATTACCGTATACACCACTTACCGATGAAGTACTGATAATTTTGCCTGACCCCTGTGCGATCATATGAGGTGCTACTGCTTGAGTACAGTAGTAGACACCATTTAAGTTAATTTGAATGACCTTCTCAAAGTCCTCTTCGCTCATTTTTACAAGTGTTGCATCACGGGTAATTCCCGCATTGTTTATTAAAATATCGATTTTGCCGAAACGATCAACAACTTGTTGTACCATTTCCTTTACGTCCGCCAGTTTCGATACATCAACTGCAAAGAAGGCCACATTCTCCCCCAGCTCTGCTTCGATTTTCTCGCCTTGCTGCTTGTCATAGTCTACGATGGCTACTTTTGCGCCTTCTTCCAAAAAACGCTTTACCGCTGCAAGGCCAATACCGCCCGCACCACCTGTAATAATTGCTACTTTATTTTCTAAACGCATATAGCCCCGACTCCTTTTAAGATAAAATAAATTCCTCGATTGCCTCTTTCGTTTCATCCAGACAATCGACTAGCGGTGAGTGTCCGCAGTTTGCCAGCTTCATAATTTGGGCCCGGCCCCCAAAATCCTCGATAATTTCGGTTGTCATTACCCCGTTCACTACAAAGTCACGGTCGCCGTATAAAACAAATACAGGAATGTGAATATCTTTCACCTGGTTCGTTCCTTTTGCGATTTCATTATCGACCGCACTTATATTGAATGTATTTAATGCATGGTACACATCGGCCAAATTACGCTGTGTCAGCATGTCGTCCACATATTGCTCATAGCGCGCCTCGTCCGGCTGTTTCTGCGTATAAATAGCACTGTTCCATACAAATTTCAGCCCGTCGCGATTTTTCGTATCATACATTTGCTGCATCGGAATTGTTTTGACAGGGTCCTGCTCAATTTGCTCGATTGTTGATAAGCGCTTTGAAAGATTCGGTGTGCCGTCCGCATTTGAACTATAAAATGGATACCCGCGTGTTGAACCGGAAGCAAATAAGACGAGCTTTTTACTGTAGCCCGGGTAATCTGCACAAAACTGCATCGCCACATTACCGCCTGTAGACCAGCCGACAATTGTAAAGTCCCTCAGCTCAAGGGCATCAACGAAAAGCTTAATATCATCGCTGAAATCTTTGATCGAAGTAATCCGTTTGTTATACGTCGATTCCCCAAAGCCGCGCATATCGACCGCATAAATGGTGAATCGTTCATCCATTGATTCCATCAGCAAATCCCAATGCTTCGAACTTGTCATATTGCCATGAACTAACAGAACAAGTTCATCGCCGCCTTCTCGTTTCCGATACGATAAAGTTTCACCATTCGATAACTCCACTTTTGCTAAAACATCCAGTTTATTCATATTAAGCCCCCCACTTTACTGTAATGGCACCCCATGCATAACCGATACCCGCACTCACTAATGAAACAATTTGCCCTTCTTGCAGCTTCCCTTCCTTACGCGCGAGGCAAAGAGATAAAATCTGATCAATTTGCCCGATATGACCGTAACGTGATAGATAAATCGAATTTTCTTCTGAAAGGCCGAGCTCTTTTAACACATAGTCATGTGCAGACTTTTTCATATGGAGCATCGCAACATAATGTAAATTATTTTCGCTATATCCACTTTTCTGCAGTGACTGGCGAATCACCTTTAAAAAATTGCTTAATGATTTCTGCTCCAAACGAAGCTTCATACCATCAGGATCGAGAACGTCCAATATATAGCGCCCTTCCCGAATATGATCAACCGTCAACGGTTCCTTTGTACCTCCAACCGGAACAACGACATCTTCCGAAAATGAACCGTCTGTAATGAGCGAGGCTTCCAGTACTTCGTGTCCGCCCGCATTCTTTTGTAAAATCATCGCACCTGCACCTGCGCCTAAATTGAACATAAAACGTGTCCGCTCATTTTCATAATCGATAAAATCATGGTTGCGGTACCCGCCAGCCAATAGCACGGTTTTGACGGAATCATCGGCCAGCATTAAGCTTTTCGCCACTTTCATCGCCATAATGGCAGTACCGCAACGAAGCTGGACATCGAACGCCCAGGCATTCACCGCCCCGATTTCTTCCTGAATTTTAATCGCAGCCGTCCATAACGGGTACTCTTTATGCTCTTCCCCGATATAAATGACGACATCAATATCTTTTGCATCCACTTGCGCTTCGGAAATCGCTTCCTTTGCCGCTTTGACACTCATTTCAACCGGATGATCATTTGGACCGGCAACGACCTTTTCAATAATGCCCATTTTCGTTTCAACGACAGCTGCTGGGATATTTGCCTTCTCCGCAATTTGGGCACCGGTCATTCTTCCTTCAGGTAAATACATTCCTAATCCAGTTATTCCGATCATCGTTGTATCTCCTTTTCACGAAGCTTTACAGACGCCTTTGTTTTTTGCCCCTTTTTCATCTTCCACTCATGGTAGCGCATTGAGACTGTACCGACGATGCCTCGCGGGAAGAAGATAACCGCTAAAATGTACAGAATACCGAAGAAGATAATCCAGCGTTCAAAAATCGGATAGTCTCTTGCAAGACCTGATAAGTAATGCTGAGCAAACTCGATGACGCCTGCACCGATGATCGGCCCGATTAACGTTCCGACTCCCCCGATAATCGTCATCATCAGTGCGTCGAGTGTAATGTCCATCGTCAGAACACTCGTATTGACGAAACGCAGCGATATTGCATACAGCGAACCTGCCAAACTTGCAACGGCACCTGCAATAACGGAAGCGATGATTTTATAGCCTAAAGTTTTAAATCCGAGCGAGCGTGTACGTTGCTCGTTTTCACGAATCGCAACGAGCACTTTCCCGAATGGTGATGCCACAATTCGTTTCAGTAAAATGAAAATGACAACGAGGCAAATGAGCACTAAAAAGTAAAAATACAGTCGCTCACGAAACAGTTCCGGTGCACGGAATGTAAACCCGTCATTCCCTTTCGTTACCGTACGCCATTTTTCCGCCAGCACTAAAAACAACCCTGAAATCGCTAACGTAAACATTGCATAAAAGTGACTTTTCAAACGGAGCGTCAATGCACCGCTTATTACACTAATAATTGCGGATAGCACGATACCGACTACAATCGAAGCAGCGAATATACCGATTGACGGACCGAAATCGCTCAGCATGATCGCGGTCGTATACGCACCAATCCCGAAAAACATCGCATGACCGAATGAAATAATGCCCGTGTAACCTAGTAAAATATCGTAACTCATCGCAAGTATTGCAAAAATACAAAACTGCGTTAATAAAATCGTCATCGTTCGAGAATCGAGTACAAACGGTAATACAGCCATGATTCCTACTGCGACTGCATACACTAAATTTGATTTTGATAAAATTAATGGCTGTTTTAACATAGAATCACCCCTTCGCAACCGTGAATAAGCCTTGTGGACGGAAAATCAGAACACTTGCCATTAAAATCATATTGACCGCAACAGATAGAAACGGCACATAGTACGCCATAAAACTTCCGGCAAGCCCTACTAAAATCGCTGCCATCAATGAACCTTGGAAACTTCCCATTCCACCGATGACTACAACGATAAATCCTAAAATCGCATATTCCATGCCCATTTCCGCATACACAACCCCTGAATACGGAGCCATCAGCATTCCGCCTAATGCCGCCAATGCCGCACCGCACATAAAGACAAGTAAAAATACGCGCTTAATATTGATACCTAGTGCCTGTGTCATTTCCCGATTCATAACACCAGCCCGTACAATTAACCCTATTTTCGTACGATTTAAAATGAAATACAGAACACCGAATAAAGCAAACCCTACAACGATAATGAAAATCCGGTATTTAATAATCGTCAAATCGCCAATTTGCCAGCTGCCCGCCAAGTAAGAAGGAACTTTAACAGGTACACCGTTTGGCCCGAATACGACCTTGATCATTTCCTGCAGCACGAGCATGAACCCGAGCGTAATCAGAATCTGCTGTACGTGATTTCCGTAAACCGGCTTAATAATAAGCTTTTCTGTAATAAATCCAAGAACAAGACCTGTAAGAATCGCAATTATAATTCCGACTATAAAACTGTTGCTCCATAAATAGGTGAACACCCCTGTATAGGCACCCCATACGAACAGTCCACCGTGCGCAAAGTTTAGTACGTCCATGAGCCCGAATATAAGCGTCAATCCGGCTGCCAGTAAGAAAATAAGCATCCCTGTCGCTAGTCCATTGATTGTTAAACTGATTATTAGTTCCACCCGCTTCCCCTCCTTATCCGATTCCTAAATATTTACGCTTAAGCTGTTCGTCTTCGATTAAACTTTGCATTTCCCCTGATTGCACAGTCCGCCCGTCATCGATCAATGTAAATGTATCGCCGATTTTACTCGCCATCATAAAGTTCTGTTCGACAAGCACGATCGATGTATGTTTTTTCATTTCCGTAATAGCTTCCATTACTTTCTCGATCACAATTGGTGCAAGACCTTTGGATGGTTCGTCGATCAATAGCAGCTTGCTGTCGTTGACAAAAGCCCTTGCCATCGCAAGCATTTGCTTTTGACCACCAGATAAATTGCCACCTTGCTTTTTCCAGAATTTCTTCAAATCCGGGAATAACTCTAAAATGTACGCCTGCTTTTGGATTGTCGCGTCCGTTTCTTTTCGGATCGCCACTTTCATATTTTCTTCAACTGTCAGCTGCCCAAAAATGCCCTGATCCTCAGGCACATAGCCAATACCGCTATTCGCAATATCATATGGCGTCATTTTCGTAATATCTTTCCCATCGAATTGAACCGACCCTTTTGCTGCCGGCGTTAATCCCATAATCGTGCGGAGTGTCGTCGTTTTCCCAGCACCGTTCCGCCCCAGTAAAACCGAAACTTCCCCCGCCTTCGCTTCAAAGTTGATGCCCTGCAAAATATGATATTGAGAAATAAAGGTCTCCACACGCTCCAGCGTTAAAATATTACTCATATGCAAGGCCTCCTAAATACGCTTGTTGTACTGTTTCATTGTTCATAATTTCTTCCGGCGACCCGTCTGCTAACAGCGTACCGTTGAACAGCACCATAATCGAATCGGACAGGTCGATAATCATATCCATTTTGTGCTCGATCAGTAAAATCGTTTTATCGCCGCGCTCCTTAATCGAACGAATCACATCCAATATTGCAGGGACTTCTTCCAATGACATACCGGCTGTCGGCTCATCCAATAGTAAAATTTCAGTATCAAGTGCCAGTAACATTCCGATTTCCAGTTTCCTTTTTTCACCGTGGGAAAGCTGATTCGCCACCTGATGCATTTTGTCGGTTAATAGCACTTGTTCCAAAATTTCAACCGCTTCATTTGTAATCTCTTTATATTTCAAAAAATGATTAAGCATATGGAAGCGCACTTTTCGTTTCGATTGCACAGCAAGGCGCACATTTTCCAGCACCGTTAAATTCGGAAACACATTCGTAATCTGAAATGACCTTCCAATCCCTAATCGCGTGCGGTCTACCGATGACTTTTTTTGAAGTGATTGCCCTTTAAAGTACACATCGCCTTCTGTCGGCTCCAGCTCACCGCTAATTAAATTGAAGAAAGTCGTTTTCCCCGCACCGTTTGGCCCAATAATCGATTTAAAATGCTTTGCTGTCATTTCAAAATTAATACCGTCCACCGCTTTATGCTCGCCGAATTTGATCGATAAATTGTTCGTCTTTAAAATCGGTTCCATCATCTCACCCTCTCGTTGTTGATTTCCTAGTGCTTCTTATAACAAAAGGCTGTCTTGAAAGTTCAACACTTTTTAGACAGCCTCACTTATTTACTAGTTTAAAATAGGAGGTTCCGTTTCTTCTGGCAGTAATTCACGTAGCAATACCGGTACCGGATAGTCAAAATCCGCTACTTTTTCAAGGCGAATTGCGTACATTGTCTGCAATGCCTGGTGGTCTTCTTCACGGAATGTCATCGTTCCTTTCGGTGTTTCAAATGACATACCTTCCATTAATGGAATTAACGTATTCCCATCCGCATCTCCACCTGATGCTTTCAGTGCTTCTACAATCGCAACTGCCGCCGTAAATCCGCCCGGTGTAAATAAATCAGGCACTTCACCGTTGAAACGTGCTTTATGTTCCTCTACTAGCCAATCATTCACTTCATTTTTCGGTAGTGTATGGTGGTATACAGAGAACCCTTCCATTCCAACTAATGGCTCCATAAACTGAAGTGCAATAATGTCCGGTGCACCCGTTGAAATTTTAATGCCTTTTTCCTGCAGTTTTAAATCCGCAATTTGATTCCAAGGAGAGTTCGCACCCGCCCATACTACGAATAAGAAATCCGGTTTCGCATCAATAATTTTTTGCAAGTTTGACGTGAAGTCTGTTGCAGCCGGATCTGCATATTCTTCTAATACAATTTCAGCACCTAAACCTTCAGCTGCTGCTTTAAATGCCGATACACCATCCCAACCGAATGAATAATCCGGTGCGAACGTTGCAATTTTTACACCTTCTCCAGCAATTGCCGCTGCTGCTGCATAGGCATCCTGTGAAGAGTTACGCGCCGTTCTGAAAATGTACGGGTTAAATTCTGAACCTGTAATACTGTCAGCTACTGCTGGTTCTACAATCATAATTTTCTCGTATTCTTCTGCTAGTGGAAGTACCGCCAATGTGTCACCTGAACTTGATGAACCAACTAAGAAATCAACCGCGTCATCCTCTAATAGCTTCGTTGCCTTCTGAACAGCTACTTCAGGCTTCGTTTCTGTATCTTCCCAAACGACTTCGATTTTACGGCCTTCCACTTCCATCGTGCCGTCAGTCGCATATTCAAGACCTAACTCGAATCCGTTTTTCGTCTGCTTCCCATATGATTCAAGAGCTCCCGTCAACGATGCAAGTACACCGACTTTAATCGGGGTTGTGGATGCAGCTGTCTCCGTTGTTCCGCTCTCACCTTGCTCAGCTGAATTTGTAGTTGATGAATCATCGCCGTCTGTTGAATCACTGTTACATGCAACCAATAAGAAAATCGATAATACCGCAAAAATTAACCATAAACGCTTTTTCATTCAATGTCCCTCCTAGCAAAATTTTCAGCATAGCTATCTGCTTAACGGTAATGTAACATCGCGAAGTTACAAATGAGTTACATTTGAGGAGGGGGGCCTGGGAAGCGCGAATTGCTGGGGTTAGTTCTAATAAAAGCCGAATCGTTCTAATGGAGGTTGGTTTCTTCTAATAAAAATGTAATTGTTCTAATATAAATTTATTTGTTCTAATATAATTGCGATTTTCTAATATATCGTTCAGTTGTTCTAATATCTCTTCGAAATGTTCAAATATCGGTGCTCAATCTTCTAATATCCAATCGCCTTGTTCTAATAAGCGGTTCAATTGTTCTAATAAAATTTCGGTAAGGAATTTTTCCGCCTCATTTACAGGCAATCCAGGCTTCATTTCAGTTCCATTTCAAACATCTTCTAATATGTTCTTCATTTCTTCTAATATCCCTCGAACTTCTTCTAATAACCCGCTCGAATGTTCTAATAAACCCGCGCTGTCACCGCAATAAAAAAGCCATGTTGACATGAATCTTCAACATAGCTCTCCATCTATTTATTTACATCTTCAAAACAAGCTCATACAGTCGCTCGGTCGGTTCCATCGGCGTGATCTTATATTGGTCGTCCAGTACATCTACACAACGCTCATAATATTTGATCGCTTCCCGGCGGTTCCCTAAATAGTAATGGCCGAGCATTAATAGCCGGTATCCTTCTTCATGACCATCATCCAGCGCAATAATTCGGTCTGCCCAACGGATCACTTTCTCAAACTGCTGCAGACGAACGTAGTTTTGGGCGACACGCTCTAAAATGAGCAGTATTTGTTCATTATAATGCGCCTGAACAGGTTCCAGCCATTCCCGTTCCATATCAGAACAGAACTCTCCATCCACAAGCCGCATCGCCAGCTTCAGCCATTCATTTGAAAGCTTGGCTGTCTTCTCTTCCAGTCCGCGCTGCACATAATACGTAAAATGGGCAACATCACTATGAATCCAGCGATCTTCCAGTTTATATAAATGCTGATGGCGTTTAATAAAGTTGCTTTCCTCACGCGCCGATCTTGTCGGCTCCAATGTTTTTACCATTGCATTAAAGACAACTTTAAAATCCCGCTGCATCGCTTCTTCGTCCTGCTGCCAGATCGCATCGCAAATTTGCTGGCGCGATACAAACTGCTCCCGGTGAATATATAAATACAAAAACAGTTCCTTCGCTTTCAACCGCTTCCACTCTTTATCCGGAATCATTTCATTTTCACGATAAATTTGTACAGGACCAAATAACGTCAACGATAGCTCCGTACTTGGCGCTACATTTACATTTAACTGGCTAAATACGTGTGCCTCCTGCTGCAGCTGTTTTGCGAGTTGAACAAATACGATTAAATAACGCGGTCCGAAAAGGGTTTTTTTCTCCATGAAAAACGGATAGTAACTCACACATAATTCCCAAAATCGATGATGATATATTAATGCGTTTTCCTGATCATTTAATTTGGCATAACAATACGCCAGCCAAAATGAACAGATCATCTGGCCATACGTATCCTCACTGCGCTTATAATAAGACAGTGCCTGTTTTGCCGTATCAATTGCTTCTTCAAACTGACTGTTTTCTGCCAGCACTTTCGTCAATGCCGTCAGCAGTAACGCCGACATCCAGAAATCCTGTACTTTATTCGTTTCCCTCAGTCCGATTTGTGCATGTCGCTTCGCCTCAAATACATTGTCGCGATGATATAAAATAAGCCCCATATAACACTCGGCAGTAATGCGCTTTACATGAATGAGATTGAGGAGCTCAAGTGTTTCATCAAAACAGCCTTTCGCACGTTCAAAATCTTTCATCTCCATATTCAGCAATGCCAGCCCTTTACGCAGCTTTGTCAGCGCAAGTGTATATGGCATATCGACGAGTGCTTCTTTTCCGCCTTCAATAATTCGGCTATAGGCCTGCGTATTTTCACCCATCAATACATCGATTAAAACAAGAAGTAGATCGGTCGTGCGGTGTGCTTCTTCCCATTGGAACGGCTTGGAAACACGCATATTCAGCAACTCTTTCGCTTTATCCAGCTGACCGTGGCGCAAATAAAGACGCGCATCGATATTGTTAATGCTTAACTGCAGGTTTTGCGACTGGCTCCAGCGCAGTGCCTCCCCCGCTTTCCCTAAGTTAATCAGGTTTTCGGTATATAAACTATTAATCAGATGCCGTTCTGTCTCACTCACTTCTACTTCATTCAATAAAGTAATAGCCTGCTGTAGATGATGTTCCGCAAAAACCGGCTGAAGTGTATCCAAATAAATATTGGCCAGCCCAAACTGTGAACGCATTAAAAATAACCGGTCCTGCTGCAGCTGCGCTTTTATAAAGCATTCATTGTATGCATTCTTTGCCCGTTCATATTGTGCGCGGTAACGCTGACATTCCCCTTCATAATAAAGAAGCTGATAAGGTTTTTCTTCAATCGCAAAATCCTTCAGCCGTTCAAGTAAAAATTCAAATTGCCCTGCTTCAATAAACTGTGGCGCAAATTGCATCAGTAACTCGATATAGTACCGGTTGTTTTTCAGCTGGGTTGCATGTGTAACAGCCAATACACCTAAATTTTCATCGGCATAATACCGTGCCGCCTGTTCATGAAATTCCTCATGCAGATCCGGATAATATTCACTCAGCCGCTGCTGTAGAAACTGTTGGAACAGTGCATGGAAACGGTATTTTGTTCCCCCTGCCAATGGTGTGATAAATGCAAGCTCCTCCAACTTCGGCTTCACCTGCTGGATCCATTCCGTTCCATACAGCTCTGTAATGACATCGAGCGAAATCACTTGATGAATGCCCAACTTAAGAAGCTGAAGCTGCAGCTGCTCATCCAGCTTATCGAATACTTCAGCGGAAAGGTACGCAAAGAAATTCCCGACCGATCCTTCTGCGATATCGATGAGCCGTTCCTGACTATATTTCGCTTTATAGCCAAGCAGCATAATCGCCATCGCCCAGCCTTCCGTCATTTGCATAATGAATTCGCTTTGTTCATCCGTTATTTGCCGGTCAAAAAAAGCTTCAAACAAGTATTGAACATCTTCTTCCGCAAAAGTAAATTCCGGTTCCAAACATTCTATCAGCTGATTATTCATACGTAGCGTCAACAAACAGCTCCACTCAGGCATTTTCCTCGTTGCGACAATGATATGGAGGTTGGCAGGTAAAAATTGAAGCAGCTGATTCATAATGTAGTTGATCGGAAAGACGTGTGACACATGATGATAATCGTCCAGTACAATTAAAAAAGGTTCTTTTATACGATGAAGCTCATTGGCGATTTGTTTTGAAAGCTGCAGTAACTCTTCCATATTATGAAACTTTAATGTCTCATCCCACCCTTTTAACTTTTCGCCGAACGATGGGAAATGCTGCTGAATACTATAGATAAAATGACGTAAAAACGGAAATATTGAGTCATCATCCGGCGTAATCTGATACCAGGAGGATTTTGTTTTCTGGTCGTTCAAAAATTGACTAATAAGCGATGTTTTCCCGTAACCTGCGCTACTATGTAAAATGGTACACTTTGCATGCGGCCAATCCGAAAGCTTTTTCATTAATTTTGCTCTTCTTAAATAGTTGTTGACTGGTGTCGGAGGTATAAGTTTCGAGACAAAAATATGTTGCTCCATGCTTCCCACCCCATCTGTAGTTAATTACAAATATATTAACATAAAGCAGAAAATTATTCTTAAAAATACAGAATTTAGATAAAACGTGATTAATATATAGTATATTAATCTTTCGTGTTGAATATTATATCTACTTAAGAAAATAAAAAATCCTCCAGGTTATCCTAGAGAATTTTGTCCAATAGTATTAGTAAAATCATTATAGTAGCAGCAATCGCCATGAAACCGAAGAAAAAATAGCCGATTATCCGAATCGGTTTGGGCATTTGCTTCATATTATAAGAAGTTGGAGAACCTACATGCTTTTGATAATGCTCATCCGCATCATTGAACGGCTTTTTCTCCATCAAAATCACTCCTTCCCCTTTTCTTATATATACCATTTTTCCGTACAGAAAGTTTCAAAAATGTCACTGCTATATTCTTCATCAGATAGCTATTTATGTATGAAAACCTGTATGAAAATAAATTAAATATATCATTTTTATATAGAAATGAAAGCGAAACCAATGCCTATAAATATAGATTTCACGGGATTTATTGCAATTCCGACAAGATGTTACCTCTCAAAAAAACACTTTACTTAATTTTCTGAATATTTTATAATTATGAAAAGGAGTTGATACACATGCCAAACTATACTTACATTGCATCTGACGAAAATGACGTATCTTACCTATACGAAGATAACGGTGATTGCTACGATCTAGATTGCTTTGACGACAATGATATTTAAAGGAGTATTCATACGACATGGACGGAATTAAATCGATAAAGGATGTGGCGATTAACTGATTATCGCCACATCCTTTATTATTTTACATATTGGATCAGCCAGTCCGGCCCATCCGCTCTCATTGATATACCGATAAAGCCGGATTTAAGAAGCTGCTGCTGCGCCTCTGTATTTTCCATCGGGACAAACTGCTGTTCAGTCCACTCATACTCCTTATAAGGAAGTGACTTCATAAATACATAGCGCAGTTTCCCGCCATACTTCAGCTTCAATGCTGCTATATGCATATTTTGCGAAAACTTGTCCTTCAAACTTGCGATATTGCCAGGCATAACCGTTGCACAAACCGTATTAAATTTCGTTTCATCCACTTGCTGCATAATGATGTCCGCCATCGTACGCTGCAGACGATAACCGCGATAATCCGGATGTACATTGGAGATTTCCTGATACAGCACTTTTCGCAGTTCTTCCTCTGTTTTCAAGCCAATATCATAGCCTAAATGTTCTTCATCAATCATTGGTTCCAGCAGTGCCCGGAATGCAATTAGCTTTCCTTCAACGAATACCCCGATCATCAGCCCGTTCCCGCTTAAAATAAAGCTCAGCTCTTCATGATCAAGCGGCTGCAATATTGCTTTATCCGGCAGTGCATCCACTACTTCCTGCTGCAAAGTGATCAGTTCCGGAATATGTGTTTCATCCAGTAAATACACTTCATATCGTTCATTCCCTAAAAAGCCCGACGTGATCATTTACTGCACCACACTATGTTCACGTGTTAAATCCTCTAAAACCGATTCGTCCACATCGACACCTAACCCTGCACACTCATTCAACTGAATAAACGGAACATTATATTGAAGGTTTCCGATATCTTTCGAGAATTTTAACGGTCCGGTTAACTCTACACTCGTAAATACTTTGTTCGAAAATGCAACATGGAAACCTGCAGAAGAACCGACCGATGATTCGACCATTGAACCGATTTGGCATTCAATTCCCGCCATTTCCGCCATATGGGCAAGCTTCATCGCGGGATACATTCCTCCACACTTCATCAATTTAATATTCACTTTGTCCGCTGCACGCTTCGCAATAATTTCGCGCATTTCACGTACACCGCGTAAACCTTCGTCAATCATGACAGGAATCGATGTTTTCGATTTAATTTCAACCATGCCATCAATATCATCTGCATGTACCGGCTGTTCAAGCCAGTCGATGTTCAATTTCTCCAGCTCACGAACTGCTTGCATCGTTGTTGAACTGTTTACCCAGCCTTGGTTAACATCAACGCGAATCGCAATTTCATTCCCGACACGTTCACGTACTGCTTTGATGCGGGCAACATCACTCGCAACATCGCGTCCGACTTTCATTTTGAATGAGTTGTACCCCATTTCCACACGTTCTGCCGCTTCATTTGCCATCTTTTCAGGTGTTCCGATGCTTAACACATGTGTAATCGGAAACTTCTCATAGTAACGTCCGCCTGTTAACTGGTAGGCAGGCACTCCAAGTTTTTTCCCAGCCAGATCAAAGCAAGCGATATCGATTGCCGCTTTGGCAGCCGGAGCACTGTAGATAAGCGCGTCCATTTTGGCATGGATCTTTTCAAAATTCATCGGGTTTTCCCCAATCATTGCCGGTGCCAGCGTATGTTTTAATACAGCATACGTGCCTTCCAATGTTTCACCTGTCACATGTTCATCCGGCACCGCTTCCCCCCAGCCGACTAAACCGCATTGTGATGTCATCTTTACAATAATGGACGGCATGTTCGGATAAGTTCCGTAACTTACGATAAACGGTTCAATTAACGGTAACTCAATATTAAATAATTCAATTGATTTGATTTGCATTGTTCGTTGTTCTCCTTCATTACTCAGGGCGTTTCATTGTGAATTGCGCACCGATTTTTGCATAGTCATTTCCAGCAAGACGGCTGATCGCGCCAAGCCCTTCCGGATCTATTCGACCTTCTTCATACAGACTTTCTTCTATATGATAGTACACGACTTTTCCGATAATCAGATCACAGCCGACAGTTTCATCATCGCCGCCAAGTTCCAATGCTTTTTCAAGGACACATTCCAGTCGGACTTTCGCTTCCTTCACACCCGGGACACCGATTTTTTCGCTCTTTACTAATGTCATTCCCGCAAGTGCTACTTCACTTTCGTTTGGCGGCAAGTTCGCTGCAGTTTCATTTACTTGCTTTACATTATCAGTATCGACAATATGAACAACAAATTGCTCATTTTCACAAATATTTCTCGCTGTATCTTTTTGTTCCCCTTTTTTTCGTTGGATACTTACCGAAATCATCGGCGGATTTGAAGATACAATATTGAAGAAACTAAAGGGTGCCGCGTTTACAACACCTTCTTTGGAAACGGATGTGACAAAAGCAATTGGTCTTGGAATAATGGAGCCAATCAAAAACTTATAATTTTCACGTTCGGATAATAGTTTTGGATCTATTTTTTTCATAAAAATTCGCCTCTTTTCTTATCACTAATTTGACTTTAGAGAACAGAACGTAACACGTCAATTAATTTCTTTAAGTCCAAATAGAGGCTTAAGCATTTTTATACATATCCCTCCAGTTCCATTTTTTATGTGAATTTCAGCCGCTATTTACAGGCTTTTTTAAGGTAAATAAAGTAAAGAATCTCCTTCATCTCTCGAGAAAATTTCTTTTTTAAACAAAATTCTTCGGCGTAACTTCAAATATTTCATTTTATTTCAACTGTTATAAACAGTTTCGCCTAATTCTTTTAAATTAATAATAAAAATAGTTTTTCAGGGCTGAGTTGTAGGCAAAACGTTGATTTACCAATGCATAAAGTATCTTTCAAGTTAATTTCACGTGTATTAGTAACTGTTATATTATGAATCCAAAAGTATTTTCAGTTCATCTCATTTAAGCATATAAGAGAAAAAATGAGCACAATTAAGTATTTTTAGTTATTTAAATACGATTTATTATAGTTTACAATATTATCCTCTTCTTCAAAGATTGTTATACTGAACTAATACTAAAACCTTGCAAAACCTTGATTTATCAATGTTATTACGCATTTTGACCATCAAAAAATATTTACTTTAAGCACAATTTCATTACACAAAAGAGAAATATATGTTTTTTCGAGATAATTATTTCTAGTAAATTCTACTTGCGCAAAATAATAAGTTAGTGTTAAGTTTATGTACATGGACGTTCATATTTTTGACATAACTACTCCAAGTAGAGAAATGTCGTATAACTGATATTTATTTTTGTGTGAGGGGGAATATTTTTGAAAAAGAATCGTTGGTTAATTGCTGCATCAGCAATCGCTATTCACCTTTCAATCGGTGGAGCTTATGCATACAGTGTGTATAAAAATCCAATCGCCGCAGAGCTTGGATGGGATGCATCGCAAATTACAATCGCGTTTACAATTATGATGGGGTTAGCAGGTTTTGCTGCCGCACTATTTGGTAGTACAGTAGAGAAATTAGGACCGAGAAAAGCAGCGATGGTTGCTGCAGTACTTTTTGGTTTAGGTCAAGGTGGCGCAGGGATTGCCATCGCTATGGATTCGGTTGTTTTATATTGGTTAACTTACGGGTTATTAAGCGGTCTCGGGATGGGGATCGGTTATATCGCTCCAGTATCAACACTTGTTAAATGGTTCCCTAACCGTCGCGGTTTAGCGACAGGGATGGCTGTATTAGGATTCGGTTCAGGTGCATTAATTACAGCGCCGGTTGCCGTAAGTCTAATGGATGCTGTAGGAATTTCTAACACGTACTTTATTTTAGGTATTAGCTATTTTGTATTAATGATGATTGGCGCACTTTACATCGCTCCACCTAAGCCAGGTGAAGTAGAGGAAGCTGTCGCTACAGGTAAAACAAAAACTCAGGAAATCGCTCAAATGTCAGCACGTGAAGCTGTTCGTACGAAGCAGTTCTGGATGCTTTGGGCAATGCACTTAATTAACGTTACATCTGGTTTAATGATGATTTCCGTTGCTTCGCCAATGTCTCAGGAAATTGCGGGCTTATCAGTAGCTGCGGCTGCAACAATGGTTGGTTTAATGGGATTATTCAATGGTGGCGGTCGTTTACTATGGGCGGCTGGATCTGACTATATCGGTCGTTCTAACGTCTTCGTGATCTTCTTCACGATTCAGCTGATTGCCTTTATTACATTACCGTTTACGACAAATGCACTTCTTTTACAACTATTCATTTTCTTAGTAGTTAGTTGTTACGGCGGTGGCTTCTCGAACTTACCAGCATTTGCGAGTGATTTATTCGGTACGAAGCAACTTGGCGTAATTCACGGTTATTTATTAACAACTTGGTCACTTGGTGGTATTTTTGGTCCGATTATCGTATCAACAATTCACGAAGCGACAAACAGCTATATTCCAGTGTTCTATTTATTCAGCTTCTTAATCGCAATTTCTTTAGGCATTTCTTTACTATTACGTTCAGATTTAAACAAAAAGAAAAAACAGCGTGCACAAGAAGAAGCAATTGCCAACAGCAAAGGGAAACAGGGAGCACCTGCTCATTCATAAGGGGATTATATAGAGATGAACGGAAGTATTCTACTTCCGGTTCATCTCTTTTTATTTTCTTCTCATTTCTGCAAGTATTTTCTCTATTACTCTTGAATTTAACAGTGTTACAATCAACGTAAGGGATGTTTTTCCAGGGGGGATGTTCATGAACCGTCAACATTTCAGTGTTATTTTAGGGGGAGTTTTATTTTTAGCTGTTGCCATGGGGATTAGCCGTTTTGCTTTCACACCGATTTTACCGTTCATGCGTGTTGATGAAAACTTATCATTTTCACAAGGCGGTTGGCTCGCATCAAGCAATTACATTGGATACTTCATCGGCGCTTTAGGGGCTGGCTTTATTTCCAAGTCAAAAAAGAACTTCCTATTAATAAATGTTTTTCTGAATGTATTCTCCATCATTTTAATGGGATTGGTTGAATCTTATTTAATCTGGATAGTGTTACGTTTTATCGCCGGCTTAACAAGCGGCTTTATATTTGTTCTGACCTCTAGTATTGTAATGGATTATTTAGCGGCAAATCTTTTAACGCGCTGGAGCGGCTTTTTGTTTAGCGGGATTGGATTGGGTATCGCGTTATCGGGTCTTTTCGTACCATTTTTCGAAGCCAGCTTTAATTGGCAAGGTTCATGGCTTGGGCTTGGTGCATTATCCATCTTATTTTTGACAACAACAACTTTTTTATGGCGGCATTTAACCGTTGCAAATCATATAAAAGAACCAAAGTCTGCGGACAACAATATTTGGCGCGGCTTTATGCCATGGCTGATCATCGCATATGGCTTGGAAGGACTCGGTTATATTATTACAGGCACTTTTTTAGTCGACATTATTTATAATATCGAATCATTACGTGCCTATGCCGGCTATAGTTGGGTACTGGCCGGGCTCGCTGCTATTCCTTCGGCACCGATCTGGATGAAGTGCATGTCCCGCTTCTCTCCGGTTTCGATGATGACTACCGCCTATTCTTTGCAGATCATCGGAATTCTGCTTCCTGTTTTAACACAATCAGCATGGAGCGTACTCGTATCGGCAATGTCGTTTGGTTTTACGTTTGTCGGACTCGTAACAATGTCGACTTCCTATTCCAGACAGCTGTTTCCAAAGCAAAGCAATTATGTCGTATCTGTACTGACTACGTTCTATGCGATCGGGCAAATTATCGGACCGGTCATTGCGTCTCGTCTTGAAACGCATTTCCACACGTATAAAGCACCACTGCTGTTTGCAGGGGGCACCGTTACACTCGCACTTGTCCTGTTACTCTTCGGCTATTTCTACAGCAGGAAAAGCCCTGTTCATCTAGCCACGGATATGAAATATTGAATGTACATCACATCTCATGAGTTATTGGGGTGTGATTTTTTCTCGTCCCTAAAATAATTTACCCCTATCCCCCATTAATGGTACGATACCGATAACATTGTACTTCGGAGGACACGCTATGGAAGAAAAACATTACTCAATCGGTGAGGTTTCCAAATTGACGAATATCTCTATTCAAACATTACGCTACTACGATCAGATCGGCTTATTCAAACCTTCCTTTGTCGATCCTAAAACAAATTACCGCTACTACAAAGACTCACAATTTTATCATCTGGACATTATTAAATCATTGAAGTATATCGGTGTCTCATTGGAAGAAATTAAAGCAGCGCAGCAGTTCACCCCTGCCGAGCTTCTCTCCTTTTTGCAGCAGCAGGAAAGCGTCATTGAACAGCAAATGACTCGCATGTACGAAATTCAGCAGTCCTTGTATAAAACGAAAAGGCAGATGGAAGAACAGCTCGCAATCGATGTGATGGATACGGTCTATTTCAAAAATGAAGAATCGGTACGGATTTTATCGATTGAAACAAACGAACTGACACCGTACTATATCCCAAATACGTACTACAGTTCCTTAATTAAAACATTGGAAGTTGAAAACAGCTTGCTGAGCAATCGGTACGGATGTATTTTTCCTTACGAGCAATACGACAGCCTGGATGATTTGCATTACAGTCATGTTTTCACGCCTCTCATTACAGACCGGTATATTACCCATTTAACATCTGATATGGACGTGAAAACGATACCTGTCGGACGCTACGTATGCATTGCATTCATTTTTGAACGGGATACTTATTTAACACAATATCAAAAGCTTTATCACTATATAGAAGAGCATCAGTTACAGGTTGTTCCGGTTGTCTATGAAATCTTCATGCCCCTTAACTATTCTCCAAACGAAGAAGACCAGTTTATTGTGGAATTAAAAATTAAGCTACTTTAACTAATTTTACTTCTACTTAAATCTGTTCTATTGACTCTATAGCTACTGTAGGGTTTATGTTAGGAAGTGCGGATTAACGATTTTTCACAACTTAATAAGGAGCAATAACAATGAAAGACTATAAAATAACATTAGGGTTACTATTATTAAACCTGTTCATCGCTTTTCTTGGCATTGGTTTAGTAATCCCGGTACTCCCTACTTTGATGAATGAACTGCAATTAAGCGGCCAGGTTATCGGCTATTTAACAGCCGCATTCGCAATTGCACAACTAATTGTTTCACCGCTCGCTGGTAAAGCGGTTGATAAATACGGACGTAAAATTATGATCGTTCTTGGTTTATTTATTTTCGGTATTTCCGAATTTCTATTCGGTTTAGGGAAGACGATAGAAGTTCTTTTCATTTCCCGTATATTGGGCGGTATCAGTGCAGCATTTATTATGCCTGCTGTTACGGCATTTATTGCAGACATTACAACAATGGAAACACGTCCAAAAGCACTTGGCTATATGAGTGCGGCTATTAGTACCGGTTTCATTATCGGACCTGGCATCGGCGGATTTTTAGCTGATTTCGGTACACGCGTGCCCTTCTACTTTGCAGGTGCACTCGGTACAACAGCAGCAATTTTATCGATCATTTTACTACGCGAACCGGAACGTAATGCGGAAAACGCGGAAAATGCACCTGTACAAACATCCGGATTCAAACGGATTTTAGAGCCGATGTACTTGATCGCGTTTATTCTGATTTTTGTTGCGTCATTTGGACTCGCGGCATTCGAATCGTTCTTCAGTCTGTTTGTCGACCATAAATTCGGATTTACGCCTATGGATATCGCAATCATTATTACAGGTGGTGCAATTTTCGGGGCAGTTGCGCAAGTATTACTGTTTGACCGGCTTGCACAAAAATGGGGAGAAATTAAACTCATTCGCTACAGTCTGATTGTATCGGGGATTCTCGTATTTTTAATGACCGTTGTCAGTTCATATTTTGCTATTTTACTTGTTACATGTATCGTCTTTATCGGCTTCGACCTATTCCGTCCTGCCGTTACGAGCTATTTATCAAAAATAGCCGGCAATGAGCAAGGTTTCGTCGGCGGAATGAACTCGATGTTCACAAGCTTGGCCAATATTTTCGGCCCGATTATAGGCGGGATGCTATTCGATATTGATATTAACTACCCATATTACTTTGCAACGGTTGTCATCTTCTTCGGTATTCTGTTAACATTAATTTGGAAGAAACCTGCATCGTATATGTAATTTTTTCTGTCTTTTGCAATAGATTTATCTGTTTTACAAGTAAATTTGCTTAAGGAGGATTTCATCATGACAACAAAATCAAAATCAGAACAACTTATTTCAACTACGGAAAAATTCGGGGCACACAATTATCACCCACTTCCGATCGTAATCGAAAAAGCAGAAGGTTCTTGGGTAACAGATCCTGAAGGCAACCGTTATTTAGATATGCTTTCGGCGTATTCTGCCTTAAACCAAGGTCATCGCCACCCAAAAATTATTCAGGCGTTAAAAGATCAGGCCGACGCGGTGACACTTACGTCACGCGCATTCCATAGTGCGACATTAGGCGTTTGGTATGAAAAGGTTAGTAAGCTAACGGGGAAAAATATGGTGCTGCCGATGAATACAGGCGCTGAAGCTGTCGAGACCGCCATTAAAACAGCCCGTCGCTGGGGATATGAAGTAAAAGGCATCGAAGCAAACAAAGCGCAAATTATCGGCTGTAACGGCAATTTCCACGGTCGTACAATGGGCGCTGTGTCACTATCTTCGGAAGCAGAATATAAGCGCGGATTTGGTCCGATGCTGGAGGGCTTCACATTAGTTCCTTACGGCGATATTGACGCATTGAAGGAAGCCATTACACCGAATACAGCAGCATTTATCGTCGAGCCGATCCAGGGAGAAGCAGGCATTATCATCCCGACTGAAGGCTTCTTAAAAGCAGCGTATAATTTATGTAAAGAAAATAATGTTTTGTTTATTGCAGATGAAATCCAAACAGGTTTATCACGAACAGGAAAACTGTTTGCCTGTGAATGGGAAGATGTGACACCGGACGTGTACATTTTAGGGAAAGCGCTGGGCGGCGGAGTTTATCCGATTTCAGCAGTTGTTGCAAACGACGATATCCTAGGTGTGTTCAATCCAGGTTCACACGGCTCGACTTTCGGCGGCAACCCGCTGGCATGTGCCGTATCGATTGCTGCGATCGATGTATTGCTGGATGAAAAGCTGACAGAGCGTTCATTGGAGCTTGGCGACTACTTTAAAGCACAACTTCAGACAATTGAGAACCCGGTGATTAAAGAAGTGCGCGGACGCGGTCTTTTCATAGGTGTTGAGCTTCACGAATCAGCTCGCCCTTACTGCGAAAAACTGTCAGAACGCAAACTGCTTTGCAAAGAAACACATGACACAGTAATCCGCTTCGCCCCACCACTAGTCATTTCAAAAGAAGACTTAGATTGGGCAATCGAGCAGATTAAAGCTGTTTTTAGTGAATAGATAGTATATTAAGGGGGCGCTGTGTTATGCATAGTGCCCTTATTTTATTGATGGTGAGTAAAGGAGACTTATGATGAAATCACTTTTTATTACGGGCTACCGTCCGCATGAACTCGGAATATTTAATGACAAGCACCCTGGTGTTCCGGTTATTAAAAAAGCGCTGGAAAACCAGCTGCGCATCCTAATAGAAGACGGATTGGAATGGGTCGTGATCAGCGGCCAGCAAGGTGTCGAAACATGGGCAGCACAAGTTGTACTGGAACTTAAAAATGATTACCCGGAACTTAAATATTCCATTATCACCCCCTTCCTGGAACAGGAGAAAAACTGGAATGAGCATAAACAAGAGACCTATATGCATATAGTAAGTAAGGCCGATTTTGTGACAAGCGTGACGAAGCGCCCATATGAAGCTCCATGGCAGTTTATCGAAAAGGACAAGTTCATTATCGATAACACGGATGCGACATTGCTCGTCTACGATGAAGAAAATGAAGGTTCCCCAAAATATGCACTAAGCCTCATCCAAAAGTATATGGAGCAGCATGATGAATACGAGCTGTTGATTATCAATGCTTATGATTTACAGATGGTGGCGGAGGAGATGCAGCAAGGAGATGATTGGTAAACATTATGTAAATGTCTAAATTTAGTAAATTTTCTGATTACAGACGTTAGTTTTGGGATATAATATATTAAATAAATTATATTTTACTATTCAAGGAGGACACACTATGAACCAATTGACGATGATTAATGAAACAACACCAATAAATATTCCGCACCATACGTATAAGCGCGAGTGCCGATATACGAGAGGCATCAACATTCCCCTTGCAGATATTGAAAGAATTTTATACGGGTTGAGCGATGATGCACTTTACTATTTTGAGTTCCATAATATCGCTAAAGAAATCAAACAAGGCACATTATTAAATGGTTATGCGGGTCTTGCAAATATTATTTCAGACTATTATAAGAACGAAAAAAATATAGAAATTCCTGAGCTGACAAATGGCCGGGACTTTTATGTGAAAATAGTTTAACAAAAATAAGGGGATGACTTCCTAAGTGAATACCAAAAACAACAACGTCTAAAGTATCCTATTCGGTTCGGTGCTTTCGGCGTTGTTTTACATATTGAGAAATTCAGCAAATTGAATTTTCTAAAAATTTATTCAATAAAAGTATTGACTTCCTAATTGATAAAGATTATCATTATCATTGTAAGGTTAGTAAAACCTTTTCGATACTGTTCCCCCCAGTTCAGATTCGAAACTCATTAATTACTTTTCTCATATTTCGGAAAGATAAAAGGATTTATCTTTTCTCCTGGAAGAATGGCAAATCCCCTCACACGATTTGCCATTTTTTCATGGAAAATTGGGTATACATATATTAAAGGAGATGATTTAGTTGGAATTCCGTATTGAAAAAGACACTTTAGGTGAAATTCGTGTACCAGCAGACAAAATTTGGGGTGCACAAACACAGCGAAGCAAGGAAAATTTCCAAATTGGGACAGAAAGAATGCCGATTGAAATTATTCGTGCCATGACCATTTTGAAAAAAGCAGCGGCCATCGCCAACAATAAATTAGGCAAGCTGTCCGATGCGAAAAAGGATGCAATTGTGCAAGCAGCCGATGAAATTCTTGCAGGCAAATGGGATGAGCACTTCCCTCTTGTAGTATGGCAAACAGGCAGTGGTACACAGACAAATATGAATGTGAACGAAACAATTGCCTACTTGGCAAATGAAAAGCTGACGGCAGCCGGATCGGATGAAAAAGTTCATCCAAACGATGACGTTAACAAATCACAAAGCTCGAATGACACATTCCCTACTGCGCTACATATTGCTGCAGTCGAAATTGTAGAGAACTATTTAATGCCGCGCTTAAAGCTGTTACAGGCGACATTGAAAGAAAAAGCATTAGCGTTTAACGATATTATTAAAATCGGTCGTACCCATTTACAGGATGCTACACCGCTTACACTAGGCCAGGAAATTGGCGGCTGGCACCATATGCTGTTAAAATGTGAAAAAATGATTATGGTGAACACGCAGTTCATGAAAGAGCTTGCGATTGGCGGTACTGCTGTTGGTACAGGCATTAACGCCCATCCGGAATTCGGTGCCCGCACAGCTGCAGAAATCAGCAACCTGACAGGCATTGAATTTACATCTGCGGAAAACAAATTCCATGCACTGACAAGTCATGATGAAGTCGTGACAGCACACGGTGCATTGAAGGCATTGGCTGCAGATTTAATGAAAATTGCCAATGATATACGCTGGCTGGCAAGCGGTCCTCGCTCAGGGATCGGTGAAATTACGATTCCCGAAAACGAACCAGGCTCATCAATCATGCCAGGTAAAGTTAACCCGACACAAAGTGAAGCGATGACAATGGTCGTAACACAAGTTGTCGGCAATGACGCAACAATAGCCTTCGCAGCATCACAAGGTAATTTTGAGTTGAACGTATTCAAGCCGGTTATCATCTACAACTTCCTGCAATCAGCACGTCTGTTGGCCGATTCGATGAAATCATTCAACGATAATTGTGCAGTCGGTATCGAACCGAATATGGAAGTATTGGATGCTAATTTGAAAAATTCACTCATGCTTGTAACTGCGTTAAACCCGTATATCGGTTATGAAAATGCGGCGAAAATCGCAAAAACAGCGCATAAAGAAGGCACAACTTTAAAAGAAGCGGCTATCGCATCAGGTCTTTTAACTGAAGAGGAATTTGAACGTTATGTTGATCCAAAAACGATGATTTATCCAAATGCTGAATAATTTTTAGCGATCCTACACAACCTTCCAACAAGTTTAGTCAATTACTTTTATCCAGTAATAAACTATTGTTGAGGAGGTTGTTTTTATTGAAAAAAATTCAATTTGTAAAGGATGGTTATGAAATCGTCATAAATATTCGCAGGAATATACAGAGCGAAACGACTCAATATGTTGAAGCAGACGCCTATTATAAAGATTTTGATAAATACCGTATACTAGTTTTAGCAAATACCGTGGAAAGTGCAGTGGAAACTGCAACATACGAACTATTGACGAATCACCCGTTTGAAAAAATTATAATAGATTATTAACGCGTATTAAAAGGGATGCCCAGAAAATGAATTCAGGACACCCCTTTTTATCCTACATTAACAGAAGTAGTACTTCATCTGCCTCGAAAGCACAGCAGCAGAAGTTCGACCGGCTGCGTATGGGAAATTTATTCCTCAGTTTGGAGGAGATAATCCTCACTTCATGCTGAATACTCCTCGATATAGGTATCTTAATCCTCATTTGGTGCTGTTTATTCCTCATTCGTGAACAGATAATCCTCAAATGCATTTTTAATCCTCATTTTATAAGGGTTAATCCTCGATATCAGGAAGGCATCTGCTCGGTTGCCTATGAAAATTTATTCCTCAAATTGGTACACATAACCTTCTTACAGCGGGCGGTGACATGATATTCGCTACTTTGGCACGGGTAATCGCCAAATTTGATGCGGTATTCGCCACTCCGGTTCACTTAATCGTCACTTTCAAGCGGATAATCGCCACTTTCAATTTTAATTGGGCAGTTTGCAATCTTTATTCGCCACTCCTCGAATACAGTGGGAGGCATTCTCTTCCTGCTTGAAAAAGAGTGATGCTTTAGTTCAACTTATAAAAAAGCAAAAAATGCCCCAGAAAAGTAATTCCAGGGCATCCGATTATTCATTATAGCAATAAGTCTAAGTATAGATCGATTAGCTGGTCACCGTAAAAGTATACGATGATCGCGGCAATAGCAATTGATGGTCCGAACGGTACAGGGGTTTTGCGCCCTTTCCCACGAATTTTCAAAATGACGATTCCGACAATCATCCCGATCACCGAAGCTAAAAATAAGGTTAATAACGTATTAAATGTTCCCAACACTAATCCGATCAGTAAAAACAGCTTAATGTCACCGCCGCCCATTCCGCCTTTAGAAATGACTGCGATTAACAGTAATATCGAAAATCCGATTGCGGCACCGGCAATACTATCCCACCACGGGTCAAGCGGAGAAAGAATTCTACCAATGATTAGTAGCGGCAGGAAAAACAATAATATTTTATCCGGAATAAGCATGTACGCAATATCCGAAACATTTATAATGACCAATAGTGATATGAACAGTAAAGCTACTGCCAATTCCCATGTGATGCCGAGCTGCCATGTAGCAAACGCAAACAGCAGTCCTGTAACAAGCTCAGTAAACGCATAAATCGGCGATACTTTCACACCGCATGTCCGGCATCTCCCTCGTAAAAATATGTACGAAAAAACAGGTACGAGTTCAAAAGCCCTTAAACGTCGATTGCAATGGACACAGTGAGATGGCGGTGTCACAATCGACTCTTTTTTCGGTACCCGTAATCCGACTACATTGTAAAACGAACCGAAAACCAATCCGAAAATCCCCGCAAATATTGTATACATAATCTCCATTTTAGATGCTCCTTACTTGTACCTGCTAAATGTTACTCATAGTAGAAAGTTGTGACTTGAATGTCGGCTGTTACGATTTCCGATACTTCTTCCGTAAATTTGTCTTCTTCACCCGGAAGCGCGAAATCAATAATATCGATTCGCATCACGCGTTCTTTCTTTTCAATTTCTTCAATGAATTGCAGTAAATTTACGTCATTTGGTGCCGCCACATTAATGTTAAATGTAACTAACTTCAGTGAAGGCGGTAATGTTTCTACAGCGATTGTGGAAACCGGCAATTCTTCTGATGCCTCCGTACCCTCCGTTTGATCAATAGCACTCTGTGTTAAATCAGATACAGCCCCTTCTTCCGTTTCCGGTGTAGAAAGCGGGTCTTGTAGTCCCGAACTAGAAACAAGTGCATCATAGTTGTTGAAATCAATACTTTGAATACGTGAATCTGTTACATACTGCATTTCCTCAATCGATAAAATCAGCTCATCAATTTCCCGGTTATCCGGCACTTTTTTACGTAGTGCAAATTCATTTTCATTCGTTTGAGATTGCTGTGACTGATTTGTTGCAATTGTTTCTTCTATTGCTGCAATTTCTGTATGAAGACTATTAATCTCGGAACGAATCATCTGTTCCTCGTCCTGCTTCGGTTTTACGACATAGTAATACATAGCAAACAGCAAAGCCATCGCCAATGCAATTACAATGAGGAGTGTCCCGTTTTTACTACTTGAGATGGAATTCATTACTCTTCACCTCCAGCAGCTACGTGCAATTGATCAATTACAAGGAAAATTTCCACGCTATATCGCGGTACTTCCGTGAATTGCTGTGTATCATTAACTTCTTCACCAGTTGGGTTAAGTTCAAAGTTTTGGATTGTCCCCACTTGAACATCACTAAAATACGGACTTTTTTCCAGCTGGCTTACATATGATGAAATAGCATTCAATGTTTCGAAATCTACCGCTACTTGTACTCCTGTCTCAGAAAATGCATAAGAACGCAAGTATGTATCCGTTGGCAATAAATTTCTTGTCTCAACTATAATCGGAGAGACTGGATATGAAACACGTTCAACAAAAGCGACTGATTCTTCCAATGAACCTTGACTCCCTGTTTGCGAAGTAGTTAGCTCGGCATTTAATGTGTCTCTTGTCAGCAATAACGAATCACGTTCAGGTATAGCACTCGCAATTTCGCTTTTCGCACTGAAATAAGTGATTGCCAGCAAGCCTATTGTCAATATTGATAAAATCCCAACTAATATAAAGGCTAACTTTAAACTTGTCGCACCCTTTTCAATTTTGGGCAGAAGGTTAATATCCGGAATCATTCGTTAACCTCCTTTAAAGCAAGTCCCAGCAAAGTCGCATGCTTTGCTTTGCAGTTTGGAAAATGCTTATTGATTAATGAATCATTGACAATGCTTACCGGTGTCGGCAGATTTTCGTTCAGTAGTACTTCGATCGACTGTAGTAGCGGGTGATCCCCCATAACGATGATCTCGTCCACTTCCCTTTCTCCTTTATGGAGCGAGAATTTAAAGAAGTTCATCATCCGGTCAATTTCAAGCACCTGGTCTGTCGTTGCTGCACGGAAATTATCTAAATCGGCTGTATAGTTAAACTCGACTTCGCCATTTTCAACAATGTTTTGCTGCCAGTCATCCGGATTAGTATCAATCGTCTGGAATCGCAGAAACTCTACTTCTTCGTTTGAATAAATACAAATCGATAATTCATTGATTGACCAGTCCGTCACCAAATATGTACGATTCGAATCGATAAACTGGATATGTTCAAGCAAACGTAAATTACATAAAGCTCGAATATCGGCAACTTGCGGATTTAAATGGTTGTCCAACAATAGACCGATCATTTTCCCAACTTCATCAGGCGGCGCGGCAAACAAAACAGCCTTTCCGTCCCCATCAATCGGGTCATGGACATCAATAAGAGGCTCCTGAAATGGAAGGTGAATCGACTGTCCCACTTCCATTTGCACGTATTCTTTCAGGTTTTTACCGCTTAAATCAGCAGGATGCTCGAATGTTTTCAATAAAATCGATGTATCCGGCACAAGGAAGCGCACATTTTGCTTTCTTCCGCCCCAGTTTTGGACATTTGATTTAATGAGATCATACATCGCCATCTCATCAAGAATAACCCCTTCCTGGACCGCAGTTTTCGGTAAGGGCATTTCGTATATCACGGGCTGATCCACTGTTGCGCCTTTTAAAACGAGTGCACGCATTACATAATCACTGATGACGATGGATACATGCGATTTTCTTTTCATATTGAACATAGAGGGACCCTCCCCTTTAACCTTTAATGTATTACCTGTTTTGAGAAGCGCCGTTTTGGTGGCGCAATCATCACTCAATGGAACACCCAAGCGCTGATGGGTTGGGTGTTCTTTGGGGGATGATTAATTAGTTGCAGCCGGCCAACTCTTAACAGTTCCTTCAGAAACAGTGGCTTTAGACAATTGATCCAATGTAAGACCAGTAGTAGTAGAAACACGTTTTCCCTTAAAAACAATTGTATTTGGTGAAGCTTTAGTAACAGTAAAACTCTCTAAGTTATCTACACCTTCTATATAATCTCCTGCATTAGCTTTAGCAAATGATGTTTGACTTGGGTTATCAGCAAAATAAATATTTGCAGCACTCATTACTTGCATTGCATCAGCAACTTCTGCTTTTGCTTCAGAATTTGCAATAATATTCCCGATAGCCGGAATCGCAATCGCAGCAATAATACCTAAAATTACAATTACTGCCAAAAGCTCCACTAAAGATAAACCTTTTTCATTTTTAATAAGTTTTTTTAATGTGTTAAACATATTAAATCCTCCTCTTATTTTAAATAATTTTGTTTTTGCACTGACGCTTTGTATCGCTTCGATACCTCCTTGCAAAACGTCTTCTATTTTCCGTTTACATTTGCTCATATAGACTAAACATCGGCAAGAATATTGCCGCTACGATAATACCAACTGCCCCGGCCAACAATACAATCATTAACGGTTCAATCAGAGATTTTAAAGTATCAACATTTCTGTCAACTTCCTCTTCATAAAAATCCGCAATTTTTTCAAGCATATAATCAAGCGACCCGGTAGACTCACCAATTCTCGTCATGCTCGTTACCATCGGTGGGAAAATCCAGCTTTTTTCAAGCGGCTCTGTCAATGAACTTCCTCGTTCCAAACTTGCTCGTGCATCCATTACGACCTTTCCTATAACCGGGTTGCCGGATACTTTTTGTGAAATCGTCAACGCCTGTAATATGGGAACTGCACTGCTAAATAAAGATGATAAATTGCGTGTTAATCTAGCAATCGCTGTTTTCTGTAAAAGCGGTCCAAATATCGGCATCTTCAGCATGAAATAATGGACGGTGTAATTGAACTGTTCATTATTTCTATAAAGATATTGAAATACTACAACTCCAATAGCCAGTGCTCCAATCGGGAACCACCAATATTGTCTCAGCCAATCCCCTAAAGCAACTGTCCATACCGTTAAAGTCGGGAGTTCGGCATCCATCGACTCAAATGACTCGACAAACGTAGGGACAATGAAGATTAGCATGAAAAACACGACAACTACAATCATTACTAGAAGCATTGCAGGATATGTCAGCGTCGATTGCATCTTTTTGACTAAGCGGAATGACTTTTCATACGAATTCGCTAGACGTTCCAGCGTGTCATCGATATTCCCTGTCGCCTCCCCTGAACGCATCATATTGACGAATAGTTCGGGAAATGCTTTCGGATGTTTCTTTACCGCATCGGAAAATGGAATACCAGAACGAATGTCTTCTTCTACAGATACAAGTGCTTTTTTTAGTGGCTTGCTTGTCGCCTGCTTTGCTAAAATATCAGTCGCTTCTACGAGAGAAACACCTGCTCGGATCAACGTCGCAAACTGACGGCAATAAATAACAAAATCCTGTGTTTTTACTTTTTTGCTGCCAAGGCTGACTTCCATATGCAAAAGACTTTTTGATTCTTCGATTTCTCGAGGATTGATGCCTTTTTCACGAAGCTTCGAAATGGCGGCTGCTTTATTCGCTGCATCAATCGTCCCTTTTTGCGTTGCCCCCATCTTTGTTCGTCCTACATATTTAAATACGGTCAACTGTAATCACCCACATTCAAATATGGCCGTACTTCCTCCAATGAAACTTTACCGGAAGAAACAAGCGCTTGTATGGATGTCTCCAATGTATGCATCCCTAACGCTCGATTTGTCTGCATCACACTTGGAATCTGATGAATTTTTTCATTTCGTATCAAATTTGTTACAGCCGGAATACTTACGAGAATTTCTGTTGCTGCAACCCGGCCTGCTTTATCTTTACGAATGAATAATCGCTGTGAAATAATTCCTTGCAATACGTTAGCTAATTGAATTCGAATCTGCCCTTGCTGATGTGGCGGGAATACATCGATAATACGGTCAATGGTTGTCGGTGCACTTGACGTATGAAGTGTGCCGAATACTAAGTGACCTGTTTCTGCTGCCGTAATCGCTGTAGAAATCGTCTCTAAATCTCGCATTTCCCCCACTAGAATAATATCCGGATCTTGACGGAGCGATGCACGCAGACCATTTGCAAATGAACCGGTATCGACTCCGATTTCACGCTGATTCACTACCGATTTTTTATGCGAATGTAAATATTCAATCGGGTCTTCCAGTGTAATAATATGTTTTGATTTTGTTTCATTAATATAATCAATCATTGCCGCTAGTGTAGTTGACTTACCTGAACCAGTTGGACCAGTTACTAAAATTAGTCCTTGAGGTTTTTCTGCTAAATCGTACAGCACATTCGGCATATTCAGTGAGTCAATTGTCGGAATTTCACTCGAGATAAGACGAGCTGCGATTGCACCAACATTTCGCTGATGATATGCATTTACACGGAAGCGGCAAAAGTCTTTCAATGAATAGTTGAAATCAGTTTCACCCTTTTCATCAAACTCAGCTGCTTTGTAAGATGGTAAAATATCTTTTACCATTTGCTCAATCATTTCCGCCGTTACAATTACATCGCCATATTGTTTCAGCTGACCATTTATTCGGTAAACAGGAGGGATGCCAGTAGTGACATGCAAATCGGAAGCATTTTCATCATACGCATGCTGCAGTAAATCTTGTATGTTCAATGTCATATCCATTCCTCCCTAGTCAATCGTCGCCACACGCAGCACTTCTTCGGTCGTTGTGACCCCGGCCAGCACTTTTAATAAACCATCCTGCAGTAATGTGTTATGTCCTACGTTTTGCATATAATCACTAATCTCATAGCCACTTGCACCATTTAAAATGAGATCCTTTAAACCACGGTCAACAGGCAGCAACTCGTGGATAGCAATTCGCCCACGGTATCCGGTGTTTCCACATGCTGCACATCCGCGACCTTTTCGAATTTTCTTTACTTCTAACCCATTATCTGCAAAAATTTGTTTTTCCCTAATTGTAGGTTCTACTTCTGTCGTACAGTCACGACAAATTTGACGTACAAGTCGCTGTGCCACGATACCGACAAGCGAAGAAGAAATGAGGAACGGTTCCGTTCCCATATCCTGCAGCCTTGAAATCGATTCAATTGCACTGTTTGTATGTAGTGTACTTAATACAAGATGACCTGTTAATGATGCACGAATTGAAATTTGCGCGGTTTCCAAATCACGGATTTCCCCGATCATTATAATGTCTGGGTCCTGCCGTAAGATTGAACGTAACCCCGCTGCAAATGTTAACCCTACTTCTTCTTTTACTTGAATCTGGTTAACACCATTTAACTGGTATTCGACCGGATCTTCAACCGTAATTATGTTGACACCTTCATTATTTAAATTGGAAAGTGCGGCATATAAAGTAGAAGATTTCCCCGAACCAGTTGGACCTGTAATGAGTACAATGCCATTCGGTTTTTCTATCATCTTCCTGAAAATCACTTCATTGTTTTCAGTAAACCCTAGATGTGATATGTCTGTTGCGGCATTGCTTATATCCAAAATACGCATAACGATTTTTTCGCCGTAAACAGTCGGTAATGTAGAAAGACGAATGTCGACACTTTTAAATTCGATATTAACTTTAAACCTTCCATCTTGTGGAATACGATTTTCCGTAATATTCAGTCCGCCCATTATTTTTACTCGGGCCGTCATCATATTTTGCATATGCTTTGGCAGAGATCTTTCTGTACGAAGGACACCGTCAACACGGTAACGAATTCTGTATTCTGTTTCATGCGGGTCGAAGTGAATATCAGATGCACGCTGGGCGACCCCATTATTGATGATCTGGTTTACGAGTCGGACAATAGCTGAATCTTCATCCGTAATTTCCTGCTGCACTTCCGGTGTATTAACTTCTATTTCAGTTAAAGCTGCATCCATCGAAGCCTGCAGGTCATAGTATTTCGTGATCGTCCGGTACAGGTCGTCCTTTGTCGCAATACTCGTTTCGATTTGACAGCCTGTTGCCATGCGGACTTCTTCAATCGCAAAGTAATCCATCGGGTCTGCCATCGCAATAAGTAGCTTGTTTTTGTCCCGACGCACCGGCATAATATTTGCACGTTTTGCCAGTTCCCTCGGTACAAGCTGCAGCAGCTCTGGTGATATGACATAGTTACTTAATGTCATATGCGGAATACCTAGTTGGAACTCCAGTACTTCAATTAACTGTTGTTCTGTCAGTATACTTTCTTTTATGAAAAAATCCCCAAGTTTTTCATCCCGGCTTTTGTTTGCCAGTGCATAAGTAAGCTGTGATTCGGTAATAACACCTGACTCCAAAAGCAAGTCACCTAAACGTTTTCTCGATTTCGCCTTCATATTTTACGTCCTCCTTTATTTTGGAGTAATTAAATTTCCTCCTTTATCGTAATAGCTGCCAGGTGGAAGAGTTTCCTCTTCAGCGCCGTCGTTTGCGAAATTGTTTGATCCAGAACCTTCAGCATTGTTAGATTCATTTGAACCAGTATTTTGGGACCCGCTAACTGGAGTAGTTAATCCATTGCTTTGTCCATTTCCGTTCGTAGTTTCACCATCCGGGAAACCGTCTCCATCTAAATCCACTTGATAGGCAGGGTCATTGTTCAGATTTTCTGTTGTTGTCTTCACTTCCAGTTGTTTGGAAGACTTCAAAATAATCCGGTCAACAGGCGGGTAATAATCTCGGCTCACAAGCTTCTGTTCATCAAAAGCTGTACGATATACCGAGACACGTAAGCCTTTTGCACCTTCCTGTACTTGTTCAGTCTGACCAATTGCCAGGTTTGCGGAATAACGTGTAATTGTACGGGGCTGGATTTCCTCATCCTGCGAAACTGTCACACCTACTTCCGTTTCCTTTGCAGGTGTATATACCTCAGTCCTCAAATTTCCTTCTTCCATAATCAGTTTTAAAACAACTGGATTGGATGAACTATTTGCGAATTTGAGATCCTCACTTGCAAGTGGATCCACCTTTGCTTCTAAGCCAGCATTTAAATAGGAAGGGATTTCATTTTGCGAATGACGTTCCAGTATTTCCGCATTAATACTCAATGCTGCATTATATAGATTTGATGCAACAAAATTAATAGCTTCACGGTTTGCCAAATTTATCGTATCACCAAGCTTTTCAATCATCGAAAAAGCCCTTTGCGGTTCTATTACCGTTTCATGTAATGCAAGAACCAGTTCATTAATGCCCATTGCCCCTTCTGGCATAGGTTCGACTGATAATGAAATTCGGTCTGTTTCCAGTACCGATACATCTATGACAACCGCTTCAACAGGATTTGTTTTTAAATACGCGGCATTCAGTTGTACATTGCTATACGTCAAGTCCGTATTCCATGACGAAACATTACTAATCTCGTTTTTCACTATTTCACTAGGAGAAACAATTAGTGGGAGATGCACTGTAGGTGTATCTTCCCAAAATGCATACCATGACTTATGTATCTGATTTTCATAGTTTGCTACTGTACTTTCAATATCAAACTGGAATGTGGATGAGTTCACTTCAATTGAAGTGCCCCCGCCAGTGACAGTTAGGTTTTGGGTGTACCAGTCGTTAACAGCATCAGTCAGCAATACTTTTAACTCCTCCCCCTTCAAGTCATCTGTCTCTATCCCTCCGATTGTGGAACCGGCTGCATTATTATCAGCGGATGCAATCGAACTTACTATAAAGTTCGGAATCCAAATTGATAAAAGGACTATTAACAAAGTTATTGGGATTATTGACCTAAAGATAATTTTCATTTACTCACCCCGTCTAATCACTTTAATCCACTATGTATAAATAAGGACTTTATAACTAAAATTAATCTGTTTTTATAATCATTTTAAGAAAAAACATAAAACATATGTTTATTTATATAAATAATAGATGGAAAATATTATAATAAATTCAATATACTATGATTAAAATTCCGCTTTATATATAAATATTTTTTATATCTTTTTCCAAATGCACTCTTATGTTACTATTATAATACATTAAAGATTACTTTTTAACTACATATTTTTTATTTAAATTTTATTTTTATTTTTATACGTTCCATTTTACCTACAATATATTCAAATTACTGTTTTTATACTATTAATTATGAATAGTATGTTTTAGGTCGTTTAATTCACTAATATTACTGTTATTAAGAAGGAAGGGGATATTATGAAATTATTGAAGGAAAAGCGTGGAATTTCTTTAGTGGAGGTACTTGCTTCTATTGTTTTATTAGCTATTGTGTTACTTTCTTTTTTTACATTTTTCATTTCTGGAGCAAAGTTTAATGCAATCAATAACAACAATATTCAAGCAACTAATATTGCTAGACAATATACAGCTCAGTTTAATCAACAATATGATTCTTTAAATTTTAATCAGCTAAAAAATGAATTAGATGATTTGCAGAATCCGGTACCTGACTCTAATATAAATCCGGATATTTTTGTCAAAATAGATACTCAGAGCGCTCAGCCCTATGAAATCATTTACAAAATCAATATAAATCCTGAGCAAGGAAACTACTATCACGAATTACGAAAAGTACATGTTTTAGTAAAAGAAAAGGAAAAACTAATAAGTGAGTCATTTACTTATCATGAAGGGGGGAGATAATGTGAGGTCTATACAATCACAACGTGGTCTATCGCTTGTTGAGGTCCTTGGCGTTATTGCTATTTCATCGTTTGTTATTATCACTATTTCTTCACTTCTTGTTAGTGCTATGTCAACTTCAAACAAACAATCAACAAAATCTCAACTCCAGCAACAGGCTAATTATATTTTAGTTGTTTGGCGAGAGTGTCAAGAATCTGGTCTTCGTTATACGATCAATCAAGAAAGCCCTTCAAGAATTACATTTAATACATTCGAGGAGAGCGGGACTACTCGTTGTTCTCAAGTTATTGAAAATGTCAACTTTCAATACGTGCTCACTTTACCAGACGAAGATGGCACAACAGTAATAGAATCTGAGGAGTTCAACCCGAAATATATTAAATATATACCAGTTGAAATTCAAGTAAAGGATTCCAAGAATATACAAAAGCCATATAAAATCACAACTATTTTATCAAGATTGTAGGTGAGGAAGTTGAAACTTATTAAAAATGAAAATGGGATAACTATAGTTTTAGTTTTATTAGTTATTATTATTTTTTCTATTTTAGGAATTACACTATTTAGTCTTACTAATACGAATGCAAAACAAAATAATAAAATTGAAGTCGATATGCAAGCAGTAAATATTGCTGAAATGGGAATTATCCATTATCGAAACGCCTTGATTTACCATTTAAATGATGAACTTCACAGTAAATTTGTTCAAGCAATAAGTGACATTAAAGCAAATAATGAATTAAATAACCCTTCTATCCCTAAACTTGAAATTAATGGATCTAATATATTAGACCGTTCAGTAGGAGCATTTAATAAAGAAAATTATATTGTACGTTCTCTACTTAATACTCAAATTCAGGCAACAAATGATTATCCATATACCTACGAAATCTCACAAAGCGATAGTGATATTATCTTTCAAGGTTCTAAAGTTACAGTGAAATTTAAGAGTACTAGCTCTGTAAACGAACAAAAAAGTACGGTAGTTGGCGATTTTACAATCGATTTAGTGAAGCTAATTAATGACAATCTAACAATAAATACTCCTAGTATTGTTCCAGGCATTAGGTCAAATAAACCTGTACAAAGTCAAAATATTCCCGCGCCTTTAATAACACACACAAATTATGAAACCGGCGGAAATCAAGATTTTGTTAATAAAAATATTCATGTCTCCAAAGATTACACTGCTCATAATATTAAGAACGTTATAGACACCCATCTGTTCATCGATGGCAATATGAAAGTATCTAATAACTTTACCCATGGTCTATCAAACTCGATTCTTTATACTGGGGGCAATTTAACATTCCATAATGGAACTGGAAGCATTTCAAATTCCACTATTTATGTATCTGGAAATTTTAATGCAAAACTTATTAATGGGACGGTATCAAATTCCAAAATTTTCGTTGAAGGAGATTTAGTAATGACTAATACTGGTCAAGGAAGTGGAATTATTGCTTCAAATTCGAGAATTTGTGTTGTCGGTAAAATCGATACATCTATAGCTAAATACAAACACAATGGCACTAATATTTTTTCACTTGCTACTATGCTTGCACAGGGAAAGTCTGCAGATGATTTTAATGAAAAATGTGCAACTTCTTCAAATGGCGATGCAACACTCGATACCTTTCTTAAAGATATTTCAACTAACTTAAACAACGCCAACTATACGTACCAATAATAATTTCGGGTCTCAGGTGCACATACAATTCCGTCCGTGTGTTAAAATTCCCAAATATCCATTGTAAGGTTATGTGGCATCCTCACACTGGGTTTATTGAGATTCTAAATCCTATTCAAATTAAAAATCCCAAGTAAAAGCCAATTTGCCTGGCCCTTTCTTGGGATTTTTTTAATTCGAATTATTTCCTAACTCTTCCTACTCCATCACATGCATCGGATCAACACGCTTCGTCCCAACCATGTTAAACAACACATTCAAGAAAATCGCCGTTACTGACCCAGCAACAATCCCGTTCGAAGTTAAAATAGACATCCATGAAGGAAGGTTTTCGAAAATGCCTGGTACTGTGGCAACGCCGATTCCTAGACCGACGCCTAGTGCTGCGACCATTGCGTTTTCCATTGATTTTGCGATTTCCGGTGCCAGCATTCTAACACCTTGTGTAATTACCATACCGAACATTGCCAACATCGCTGCACCAAGTACTGGTGTTGGAATGATTGTTGTTAATGCAGCTAGTTTTGGCAGGAATCCAAGTGCTACCAACATACCGCCTGTAATGAAGATTACTTTACGATCGCGTACGCCTGACATTTGGATCAGTCCTACGTTTTGTGAGAATGTTGTGTACGGGAAGGCGTTGAAAATACCACCGATAATCGATGCTAGTCCTTCTGCACGGTACCCTTTAGATAAATCTTTTGAAGTTAAATCTTTTTTTGTAATATCACTTAATGCATAGTAAACACCTGTTGATTCAACTAGTGATACCATTGCCACCAATGTCATCGTTAAAATAGCAGAAGCATTGAATGTTGGTGTTGCTAAGTAGAATGGTTGCATAATGTGCAGCCAAGAAGCTTCGGCAACTGGGGTAAAATCAACCTTGCCCATGAAAATGCCGATCACTGTACCTGACACCATACCTAGTAAAATAGCAATTGCACGAACGAAGCCAACTGTGAAGCGGTAAATTACTAAAATAACTAATAATGTAATAAACGCTAACGCCACATTTGAACCTGATGCAAAGTCTGCTGCCCCTTGTCCGCCAGCCATATTGTTAATGGCTACTGGAATTAAGCTGATTCCGATAATCGTTACGACTGAACCTGTTACAACAGGCGGGAAAAACTTGATTAGTTTCCCGAAAAGACCACCGATTAATACGATAATCAAACCAGATGCGATAATCGCGCCGTAAACATCACCTAGGCCGCCGCCAGAACCGATTGCAATAATCGGGCTTACCGCTGTAAATGTACAGCCTAATACAACCGGTAATCCAATTCCGATCACTTTACCTTTCCATACTTGGAACAGTGTTGCTACCCCACACATGAAAATATCGATTGCGACTAAATACGTCATTTGCGCTGAACTAAATCCTAATGCCCCACCGATAATTAACGGTACTAAAATGGCTCCTGCATACATTGCCAACAGATGCTGAATTCCAAGCATTGTTGCTTTCGTGTTATTCATAAAAAGTTTTCCTCCAATATATGTGTACTCTTGCTGAGTCAATTTACATCGTTTGAACTTTATTACCTTTTAGAAATATGTGCTGCTTAATTAATCGTAAAATTCTACTTTGCCGTTTGCCAATGATTTAATATTCGCCAATGATTCGATGCGCAGTCCTTGCTCGCGTAAAACTTTTCCGCCCTCTTGGAAACCTTTTTCAATTACGATACCGGCGCCGACAATTGTTGCACCTGCCTGGTTCGCAATGTCGATTAAGCCTTTCAATGCTTCGCCATTCGCTAAAAAGTCATCAATGATCACAACATTATCATCTGCCGTAATAAACTTATTCGATACTGAGATTTCATTTGTCTCGTTTTTCGTGAATGAATGTACTTTTGATGTGTACAGGTTGTCCGTTAATGTCAGGGATTTGCGTTTACGGGCAAAGACAACTGGTGCACCTAGTGTTAATCCTAAAAAGGTTGAAGGTGCAATACCGGATGATTCGATCGTCAATACTTTCGTAATGATTTGATCCGAGTAACGTCTCGCAAATTCGTCGCCGATTTCTTTCATTAACAACGGGTCAATCTGGTGATTTAAAAACGAATCTACTTTTAACACTGTATCTGAAAGCACTTGGCCCTCTTTTTCTATTTTTTCTTTTAAAAGCTTCATGATAAAAGCCCCTTCCCATTTGAATGTAAATAAAAAAACTCGAAAGGCAAGCTCCCTACGATGAGTGGAGCAAGACTTCCGAGTAAGTTCAAAAGTAATAACAAATGTATTGTACAAATCTTTAATAATTGGACAAATACATTCATTAAGCATGCTTCACTCATAGTCGGTTTATTTACGGTAAACCGGTAGAAACTTGCAAGCCTTATCCTTGCTATTATATGAGTGGCGAATATTTAATTTAACAATATGAATGTTCCAATTATAATCATGGAAATGATAGTTTGCAATAACATTTGAATAAAAAAACTATTCTTATTTTTCGGAAATTTGGTTAAAAAGTGAATTTTATTTGGGATAATGTTCGGTTTTAGACATTATTTTCTAATATTTTTGCTAAATTCTCTTTAAATTGTTCGAACTTTGAACCGTCCGCACCGAAGTAGCTCATGCTGCGGGTAACGAAAATCGACACTTTTTTGCCATCTTCATAAACCATTTCCGCAAACGGCCCGGCCTGCTCCAATAATTGTACTTTCGTCACTTCTTCATTAAAGATTGTTAACCGATCAGCATATCGTGCTTTAAATAGCTCGTATGCAGCAGTCCCTTGCAAAATTATAATTTCCGGCTGAAACTCATCCATTACTTCTTTAAAGATGACATTTCCGCGCTCAAAATTAGCTGGATCCACTTTTTTAGCTACTTTCGCTTCATCCGCTGATTCCAGCTGGTACGTATTTAATGATGTATAAATGAGCGGTTCCTGGTGCTGTTTTTCCAGCCAGTTTTCAAACTGTAATGAGCCTTTAAATTCCCGAGGTGCCCCTTTAATTTCACTTAAGTAAAGGTCGTGGAAAAGCTCTCTGTTCACTAGCGACTCCGCAAAAATCTGCTCGCTTCGGTCTTCCACTTTAAATAACGGCACCGCATGCGAACTTACTAGGAAAATACGGGACTTGTACGGGTTCCCCTTTGTAAGAAACGGTCGATACAGCACATCTTTGCTATCTTCCCCTATTAACCACGGATATACTTTTTTATAGAAACCTTTTGAAATAGGCATGTTTTCACTTCCTTATTCTTCTGTGTTACTCAATTTTTGTTTCTTCTATAATACCACTCTTGCAGCCATCGTACTCGAGGAAATTATTCCTCAATTTTGTACAGATTATCCTCAATCAGTCTAGCATAATCCTCAATCACTCTCACTTATTCCTAAAGGACAAATATTCCGCATAAATAAAAAACGCAATGAAAGCCTGTAAGCTCACATTGCGTTTCAGAAATTATTTATTCGATAAATCGCAGTCCTCTAAAGGAACGATTTTCGTTTTGTGTTTAAATTTGTAGCCAAACCATAAAGCAGCAAACAGTGGTAAACCGATATATGAAACGATAACACCGTACCAGTCAATTGTTCCGCCCATGAACGCCATATAGTTTTGACCTAGTACGACAATCATACATAGGGCAAACGCGAATAGCGGACCGAATGGGAAGAATCTCGATACATATGGTAAATCGCTTAAAGAATGTCCTTGTGCGACATATGCACGGCGGAATCGGTAATGACTGATTGCAATGCCGAGCCAAGCGATGAAGCCGGACATACCGGAAGCATTTAATAACCAAATGTACACGACACCGTCACCGAAAAATGATGCAAGGAATGCTAATGAACCGACTGCCAAAGTAGCAAGAAGTGCATACATTGGAATACCACGCTTTGTTACTTTCATGAACAGTTTTGGCGCTTTGCCTTCAACCGCTAACTGATAAAGCATACGACTTGCTGCATATAATCCAGAGTTCCCTGCTGATAACATTGCCGTTAAAATAATCGCATTCATAACCGATGCCGCAAATGCCACACCTAAGTTTTCAAATACTAATGTAAACGGGCTTGTCGCAATATCTTCTGACAAAAGACGTGAATCCGTATATGGAATAAGCAATCCGATTGCGCCGATTGCGAAAATGTAAAACAGTAAAATACGCCAGAATACTGAACGTACCGCTTTTGGAATGTTTTTGCCCGGGTCATCTGTTTCCCCTGCCGTTACCCCAAGCATTTCCGTACCTTGGAATGAAAATCCGGCTGCAAGGAAAATACCGAACAGTGCAAGGAAACCGCCATTAAACGGTGCGTCGTCTTTCACGAAGTTCGTGAAGCCGACCGGATCGTTCCCGCCTAAAATACCGAAAATCATCAGGAAGCTGACAATGATGAAGACGATGACTGTCGCAACTTTAATCATCGCAAACCAGTATTCCGCTTCACCGAAAGCTTTTACAGATGCTAAGTTAAATGATAAAACGACTACGATAAATAAAATTGTCCATAAAATCGACGAACTGTCCGGGAACCAGTATTTCATAATTAACGAAACAGCCGCAATTTCTGCTGCAATTGTAATTGCCCAGTTGTACCAATAGTTCCAGCCAAGTGCAAAGCCTAAAGCCGGATCCACAAATTTTGTTGCATACGTACTAAACGAACCGGATGTTGGCATATAGGCAGCCATTTCCCCTAATGATGTCATTAAGAAATACACCATAACGCCGATCAGTGCATATGCGAGCAATGCCCCGCCAGGACCTGCCTGTGCAATCGCACCGCCTGATGCTAAAAATAAACCTGTACCGATCGTTCCGCCAAGCGATATCATCGTTACATGGCGACTTTTTAATCCTCTTTTCAGCTCATTTTTGTTACCGAGCTGATCTATTTTAATCTCACTCATGATCTTAAAAACTCCTTTGTTTTAGCCAATACTGTTGCAATAAGTGCGGCTGTCCATTAGCCGCTTTAACTTTTTAGCCAATTGAGGTGGTTTTTTAGCCAAAATTATACGTTTTTTAGCCTACTGAGCTAGTTTTTTAGCCAAATTTTTGTATTTTTTAGCCAATCCCCGCAACTTTTTAGCCACTCTCGCCTAAATCCGTAAAAAGAAAAACCACCACAAGTTTTTGTGATGGTTATATTTACACCTCAACAAACTTGAAAGATAGCTCAACACATGCTCACACATGTGACAGTTCTGTTCCTTATCGGAAACAGCCCCAGCATTATTTTCAAGAAGAAAAATAACACTTCGGCAACCATTCCTTTCATAAAGCTTCACCGATTCTTCCTAATCTCAGCTATACTAGTCTTAATGATTGCGACCTCTACCTCATAAATCTACATGAGGTAATGTTTTATTTAATTGAAACAATGATTAAAAGTCTAACATAACATTTTTTTGATAGCAATGACTTCATCTTTATTCTGTTTTTTAAGAGTATTCATACTACTCAAACATATATTACTAGTCAAAAGGAGAATTAAAATGGACACCGAGCAATTAAATCAAAACAGCAAAAAAATACTATCCAACCGACCGCTCATCTATTTTATGGTCGCCGTATTTTTATTTGCGACAACATTGCGTACACCGATTACATTAATCGGACCAATTATTTCATTTATTCGTGACGACCTTGGGATATCGAACTTTCTTGCAGGCTTTTTAACGACTATTCCTTTAATTGCCTTTGCGGTCGTTTCGCCATTTGCACCGCGTATTGCCCGTAAGTTTGGGATGGAATGGACATTATTTTATTCCGTCATCTTGCTATGTGTAGGGATTTTACTGCGTTCACTTGGGGCAACATCTTTACTCGTTTTAGGAACAATATTAATCGGGGTCGCAATTGCATTTGGTAATGTCCTTATCCCTAGTTTTTTCAAATGGAAATTCCCATTACATATCGGCTTATTAACAGGGATTTATTCCGTATCGATGAACATTTCTTCCGGACTTGCTGCAGGCTTCAGTTATCCTATTGCTGCAAGCGCAGGCTGGCAAATCGCAGCTGGAATTACGATTATTTTAGGTATTCTTACAATGCTGATTTGGCTGCCGATTTTGCGCCAGGAAAAAGTCGAATTACATATGCCCTCTTCGCAGACGAAAACGCATATGTGGAAATCACCGCTTGCCTGGGCAGTCGCTGGAGCAATGGGTTTTCAATCATTTATATTTTACTGCTCGTCCGCGTGGATACCGGAAATTTTCGTTAGTCAGGGACTTGATGCTACTGCTTCCGGCTGGATGGTGTCCGTTATGCAGTTTTCGCAAATTCCGATGACATTTATTATTCCGATTATCGCCGGTAAAATCGCTTCACAACGACCAATCGTTGTTTTCTTTACAATCTGTTACTTAGTTGGATTTACTGGTGTGTTGATAGAATGGACAAGTCTCGCTATTGTCTGGATGATTTTATTGGGCTTTGCAGGTGGGGCTTCATTCGGTTTAGTACTGATGCTGTTTTCTCTGCGTACAGAGACAGCCTATGATGCAGCTGAACTTTCAGGATTTGCACAATCAATCGGTTATTTTATTGCCGCAATCGGACCGATTCTATTCGGCTATGTCCATGATTTGACGGACAGCTGGTCAATCCCGGTGATGCTGTTTATCCTAATTTCTGTACTGTTATTTTTTGCTTCTTTTATGAGCGCAAACAATCGGACGATATAACCAAACGTATGTACCCTTTTATGATATAATAGCGTTAGTAAACAAAAGGAGTACAGAACTATTGCGTAAAAAGAGAAAACGAAATAAAAAACGCCTGCCGGTTATCCCGCTGTTTTTCATCGCCTCGGCTGGTGCAGCTGGTTTTTATGTCACACAAACAGCTGAAGGGATCGGCTATGGAATTGTCGCTTATTTCGTACTATATATCGCGTTTAAAATTTGGCTGAAATCGCTGAAGACGAGGAAGTTACGGAAATCCGGCATCCGTGAAGTCGACAAAATGACCGGTGAGGATTTCGAGAGATTTTTAGGAGAATTATTTAAGCGACGCGGTTTTAAAGTGAGCTATACCGCAACGAGCGGTGACTACGGTGCAGACCTTATTCTAAAGGACGGAAAAGATATTATCGCTGTCCAGGCAAAACGCTATTCCGGTACGGTCGGTGTAAAAGCCGTTCAGGAAATTATCGGTGCGGTAAAAATGTATGAGGCAACTGAAGCATGGGTTGTCACCAACAGTCATTTTACACGCCAGGCTGAAAAACTTGCCGACATCAATGACGTTTATTTAATCGATCGTGATGAATTGATTCAAATTATGTTAAATAAAAGGTAAAGAAACAGGTGTGCAGAGGCTTTCGCTTCCTGCACACCTATTTTAATATGGCTGCTGTTGGTAGAAGTAATTTGGTTTTTTTATCGTGTTGGCAATTGGTTCATGATACAGATCTGTCGTTGCAGGAGATAGTGGCGGTACAAGCCAAACCCAGTTGCCGGTTACATCGCGGTTGCTTTTATTTTCCTGCACTTGAAACAGCTGAAACTGCTGAGCTGCTGTATGATGATCGACAATACTAACGCCCGCCTTTTTATAGGAATGAAGAACCGCAACATTCAATTCAACTAGTGCACGGTCCTTCCAAAGCGATGCATTCATTGTAGTATCCAACCCCATTGCTTCTGCTACTTTCGGGAGAAAATTATAGCGGTACGTATCCGCCAAGTTGCGCGCACCAATTTCTGTCCCCATATACCACCCGTTAAACGGGGCTGCCGGAAAATCAGTACCGGCAATATTAAAACGCATACTCGAAATAATCGGAACTGCATACCATTTCATATTTAATGATGAAAAATCATACTCCGGATGGGTGATCGCCACTTCCAGCACACGCTCTTTCGGAATATCAAAAAACATAGGCTCCCGTTCATCAACTTGAATGACAAGTGGTAGTACATCATAGTGAGTACGTGCACCCCACCAGCCAAGGCTTTCACATATTTTCGTAAACTCGATCGAATCGGAATCTCCGACAATCCCACTATCTGTTTCATAGCCGGCATAGCGGATGAGCTGATGATTCCAGATGCGTACACGGTCCGGTTCAAACAGTGTTATAGCCGGTCTGATTTTCCCGTTATTGGCCGCAAAATCAATATGGTTAAGAAGTGCTTCGTAAATTTCAGCTTCATTTAATAATTGGCGCTTATCAAACACGTTTAAGCTATTCCAAAACAGGCGCCCGATACATTTATTGCTGTTGCGCCATGCAACTCGCGCCCCGTATGTAAGCTCATCTGTCGATAAAATAAAGTCCGAATGCTGGGCATCTTCCAAACGCTTTTTCAGCCACTCTTCTGTCTGATTTGTTTCTTTTTTATATAAAGTAAGGAAATCTATACGTTCATGCACTATTGAAGTCGTTGTTGCCATCTATTTCATCCCCTTCTAGCCTTATTTTGGCCTCTTGGAAAAGGAAACACAATGAAACAACAACCGATTAAAACATGTATATTTCATACATGACTAAATTTGTTCATAAAGTGGTTTTTAGATTATCTCTTCCATTTATCACTCGCTTTGAAATTATAAACCGGTGTCACGTGCTTCTGGATTGTCACCGTTTCTCCGATTTGCTCGACAATTTCCTGCATCGGCTTATAGGCCATTGGTGCTTCGTCGAGTGTTTCTTCACTTACCGAAGTTGTCCAAACCCCTTGCATCGTCTGTTTGAAATCATCCATCGACAGGTTTTTCATTGCGGCTGTCCGCGAATAAATCCGGCCTGCTCCATGTGGGGCGGATTCATTCCATTCGGCATTTCCTTTTCCGATACAAATAAGAGAACCGTCCCGCATATTCATCGGAATGACGAGCTTTTCATCCTTTGCCGCCCGCACTGCCCCTTTACGCAAAACCATGGCATCCGTATCAATATAATTGTGTACGGAATCAAACTGCTCCGCGAACTCCCACTTCATATGCTCGGCGATTGTCTTGGCAATATGGATCCGATTTTCATGTGCAAAACGCTGTGCCAGTTTCATATCCGCAATATAATCCCGGAACAGATCGCCTTCTAAATATGCCAGATCCTTTGGCACAACCGGATTTTCATTCTTATAGGCATTAACCATTTTTTGAATGTCCTTGCTGTTTCCGGCTTCCTTCATTGCCGCAATTCTTTCGGATAAATCTTCGCGCTGCAATGACTCAAATGCACGCTTCTGATGCCAGTTCGCCACCTTTGCCCCGACATAGCGCGAGCCCGTATGAATCAATAAATAATGAACTCCCGTCTCATCTTTTGCAAGCTCGATAAAATGATTGCCGCCGCCTAATGTACCTAGCGAGCGGCCTGTATATTCATTTTGCAAGCCACGTGCGATGAAGTTTTCGTTTGCAAAAAGTTCAGCGCCCATTCTATTTAGTGCAGTTTCATGGATTTCATTGCCGCTCGGTACGAAACGTCGGATTGTTGTATCAAGTTCATTAAAATCAATGTTACCTTTACCGATTTCCGAAACGAGCACCCCACATCCTACATCAACGCCGACGAGATTCGGTACAACACGGGCATTCAACTGAATTGTTGTGCCGATGACACAGCCTTTTCCGGCATGATAATCGGGCATAATTCGTACTTTTGTCCCTTCCATAAACGGCTGATTGACGAGTTCATCAATTTGCTGAATCGCTACTTCCTGTGGTGTGTTTGTATAAATTTTCGCGTTTGTATATTTCCCGTTAATTTCGATCAATGCTATTCACGCCTTTCTTTTTTAAACTGAGTACAGCGAATATAAGAAGTGCCACCCCGATATAGCTTCCGAGCAGAAAAACCGGGGATCCTCGGTTAACAAAATCCGAATACCATTTCAGATTGCAGCCCAACCGTATCCGGTGCGAATTGCGGCTTGTAGAAGAATGTTTGAACCAAACCAATTAACAGCAGTATTGCGTAATATAGAATATGTAAGAGCAGTGCTCCGATGAATGCGAACAGGATTTTACGTTTCATGACAGACCTCCCTTTGTGAAAGTAATTGTTACTGTTTACGAGTGGAGGTGAGGAGAAGTTTCATAAATTTTCCTTTTATAGTAGCTTGCATTTTATTAGAAGAAATAAGAGTAAGAAAACTTGAGGGTTATATTTGAAACTTTCAGCTGTATATTTGAAGATTGAGGGTCGATATTAGAAAATCCATTTGTTTTATTAGAAAATGGACGATTTATTAGAAACTTGAGTACAGATATTAGAAAATCTCGGGAATTTATTAGAAAACCAGATCTCTCCTCAAATAAAATGGGCCGTTCGAAAAGCGGTTAAACTTTTCAAACAGCCCATTTAACTATTTTTTCGCCACATCCAATGCGATGTCTGCTTTTTCTTTCCTCCTTTACCCCCTGTTTTGATTATTAATCCATTTTTGTTATTTTTCACTCCATAAAAAAAACCGAATTCCCCAAAAAGAAATTCGGTCAGCTTTTCATTTCAAATGAACAAATCTCGATACCAGCATCGTTAAAAACGCGTACACTCCGGCTTTTACTGTCTGCAATTCACGTGTATCACGATGCGGATCGACACAGACAAAATCCATACCTTTTACAATTTCGTATTTCCCCACTTCATAAAGCAAATCAAAAAGCTCTTCTGTCCGCATCCCACCTGGTGTAGACGCAGGAACTCCCGGGGCATATGCAATATCAAGTACGTCCATATCAACTGTCACATAAACAATATCTACTTTTCCAGAAAGCTCTTCCATGACATTAGCGATTATGGACTCCGCGCCACGACGACGGAAATCCTTTAACGTAATACGATTCACCCCATAATGGTCCGCAGTACAAATAAGGCTCGGGGCATTATAAAAACCGTGCAGCCCGATGTTGTACACATCCTCACCCTTCACTATCCCTGCATCAAGCAGCTGACGGATCGGCGTACCATTTGTCGGTCCATCTGATTCCGTTGCTCGTAAATCCAGATGGGTATCAAACTGTAAAATACCGATTCGTTTGCCGGAAGAATTTGCAAAAGCCCTTACAACCGGGGCAGTAACCGAATGATCTCCGCCAATTTGTACATAGAAGCTCGCAGGACAATTATTCAATATATCCATCATCGCTTGTTCGATATTGTCATGACACTGCAAAATATTCGTTCCGTGCATTTTCACATCGCCAACATCCGCAACCCGTAGTTCCCGAATATCCACATCCTCATCAATCGAATACGTCGTAAACAGATTCCAACTTTTACGGAAAAAATCCGGATATTCCGAAGCTGCCGAAGCACTGATCGACGAACGGGACAGCGGGACCCCTGTTAAAACCACATCAAAGGATTCCGAAAGCTCCGCATAACTTGGTACAATCCAGTCTTTAACCTTCAAGTCTTCAGATTCCACCCGATTCCAAGAAGTTGCCGGGCTTACTAGAAAAGCGCTCACAGTAAGCTGCCACCTTTCACAACGACTTTCCCTGCTTTAATGACAGTGTCGGTATGATTCATCCCGTAAAAATATTGAAGCTGCTTATAATTCGGAACGTCCAAAATCAGTACATCCGCCTGTTTTCCTTTTTCGAGCGTGCCGACCTGATCAGCACGTTTTATCGCGTGGGCGGCATTGATCGTTGTTGCACAAAGCACTTCCTCCATCGTCATTCCCATGTTCATGCATGCCAAATTTTGAATGAACGGCAAGCTGATCGTTGGCGAAGAACCCGGATTAAAGTCCGTTGAAATTGCTACAGGTACACCACTATCAACCATCAGGCGACCCCTTGCATACGGTGCGCGTAAAAAGAAGGCGGTTCCCGGCAAGAGTACAGCAATCGTACCGGCCTTTGCCATAGCTGCAATTCCTTCATCTGAAGCAACGAGTAAATGCTCTGCGGAGATGGCCCCTACTTCTGCAGCGAGTTCCGCGCCTTCATACGGCTCAATTTCATCTGCATGAATTTTCGGTGTCAGTCCGTATTCTTTCCCCGCTTCCAAAATCAGGCGGGATTGCTCAGGTGTGAACACCCCTTTTTCGCAAAAGACATCATTGAATTCCGCAAGCCCCAATTCCGCCACTTTTGGAATCATCTGCTCGATTATAATTTTCACGAATTGATCTTCATTGCCTTTAAATTCTTTCGGAACAGCATGTGCACCCATAAAAGTAGAGACGATATCGACAACATGCTCTTCCTGCAGTTTCTTTACAACATAAAGCTGTTTGAGTTCGTTTTCAAGATCAAGGCCGTAGCCTGATTTTGCTTCAACCGTTGTAACACCGTGACGCAAAAACACGTTTAAGTGCTGAACGGTTTTGTTGTATAGCTCATCAAAATTCGCTTCGCGCGTTTTTGTCGTCGTATAGTGAATCCCGCCACCTGCATTCATAATGTCCATATAGGACCTTCCGGCAAGGCGCATATTCAGCTCATGTTCACGTGTCCCCCCATGTACTAAATGTGTATGGCAGTCAACAAGACCCGGCATAACAATCTTCCCGCGTGCATCAATAACCTCGGCATCGCTTACTAGATGCGGATATTCTTGTTTTATTTCATCAAGAGGCGCAATCATTGCAATGCGATCGTCTTCGATTAATACACTTACCTCTTTTTTCAGACCGAGCTCGCTCATTTGCTCACGGCGGCGCGGTAATTTCACATCACATTCCATTGTTAATACTTCATTTGCATTGTTTATTAAAATAGCCAAAGTTCATCATCCTTTTAGCATCGGCATATTGATACCTTTTTCTTTTGCTGTGCGAACTGCAATATCGTAGCCTGCATCTGCATGGCGTACAACCCCCATACCCGGGTCTGAAATAAGCACGCGATTGATCTTTTCTGCAGCAAGTGTTGTTCCGTCAGCTACTAGTACTTGGCCGGCATGTTGGGAATAGCCCATTCCTACACCACCGCCGTGATGGATGCTCACCCAGCTTGCACCGCCTGCCGTATTGACGAGCGCATTTAATAATGGCCAGTCTGATACAGCATCCGATCCGTCCTGCATCCCTTCTGTCTCACGGTTTGGTGAAGCGACAGATCCAGAGTCCAAATGATCACGACCGAATACAATCGGCGCTTTTAATTCACCATTTGCGACCATTTCGTTCACTCTTAGGGCAAAGCGGTGGCGGTCGCCATATCCCAGCCAGCAAATGCGGGCAGGTAAGCCTTGCCATTTCACCATTTTCTGCGCCATATCGATCCAGTTTACTAATGCCTTATCTTCAGCAAACATTTCTTTAGCCAAAGCATCTGTTTTGTAAATATCCTCCGGGTCGCCTGACAATGCTACCCAGCGGAAAGGTCCCTTTCCTTCACAGAATAACGGGCGAATATAGGCAGGTACAAATCCAGGGAAATCAAAAGCATTTTCCACACCCATTTCCTTTGCATACGCACGGATATTGTTTCCGTAGTCGAATGTTTCCGCACCTGCCTGCTGGAATTCAAGCATTGTCCGTACATGCTCTGCCATTGTTTCCTTTGCTCGGCGCTCATATGTTTTCACATCTGTTTTGCGCAATTGAAGTGCCTCCTCCAACGTCATCCCGTTTGGAATATAGCCGTTAATCGGGTCGTGCGCAGATGTCTGGTCTGTCACGAAATCCGGAATCATGCCACGATTTAACAGCTCACGGTTAATGTCCGCACAGTTTCCTACTAAACCAATTGATGCAGGTACTTTAGCGGCTGTTAACTTATTTACAAGCTCAATCGCCTCATCTACTGTTTCGACAAGGTAATCACAGTAGCCTTCATTTATTTTGCGTTCGATTCTTGCACGGTCCACTTCAACAACTAAAATGACCGCACCCGCCATTTTACCGGCTAATGGCTGGGCACCACTCATACCGCCCATACCACCAGTTAATATCCACTTACCACGAAGGTCGGCTGTTCCAAACTTCTTTTTCCCTGCTTCCACAAAACTTAAATACGTTCCTTGGAGAATTCCTTGTGCCCCGATATAGATCCATGAACCCGCCGTCATTTGCCCGTACATCATTAAATTGCGTTCTTCCAGTTCATAGAAATGGTCCCAATTCGCCCAGCCAGGCACTAGATTCGAGTTGGCGATCAGTACGCGCGGTGCATTTTCATGTGTTCTGAATACTGCGACCGGTTTTCCGGACTGCACAATCATCGTTTCATCATTTTCAAGTTCTTTTAATGTTGAAATGAGTTTTTCGTAGCTTTCCCAGTCACGCGCCGCTTTCCCGATACCGCCATATACGACCAGCTCATCCGGATTTTCCGCTACTTCCGGATCCAGATTGTTCATCAGCATGCGCATTGCCGCTTCCTGTGTCCAACCTTTACATGAAAGCTCTGAACCACGTGGTGCACGGATGTTTGTTTTATATACCATAAAAATCTCTCCCTTAATTTGAAGTTAGAATAAGATAAATGCTATTGGCGTAACGATAATGAGTGTTAAGACAACTCGCTCAAACCAGATAATGAGCATTTGGCGAATTGATAACGGAATGTCTGTCGATAAAATAACCGGAATGACAGCTGAGAAGAATAAAATAGCTGAAATCGAAATAACGGCTACGATAAATTTCGTTACTAGAACTGCTTCTGTTACAATCATTGCCGGTAAGAACATTTCCGCAATTGATAATGACAACGCTTTAGCTGTCAGCATCGGATCCGGAATTTGCAGTAAATACGTAAATGGCGCGAAAATATATGCCAGCCAGTCAAACAGCGGTGTATAAATTGCCAATACCATTCCTAATAGTCCAATGGATAATATAGAAGGAATGACCCCCATCGCCATAATAAAACCTTCTTTTAAATGAATGTATAAGTTTTTAGGTAAAGACGGGTTTGTCTTTGCTGCATCTACCGCTTCTGCCCAAGCTACTTTTAAACGATCAGCTTTTACGATTTTTTCAGGCTGAGGTGTTGAGCCTTCATAGTATTCATCTTTAATTTTGTTTAATGGATAAATCCGGGCTGTAATTGCAGTAACGACGAATGTCACAACTAATGTCACCCAGAAAAATAAGTTCCAGTATTCCATTAAATCCAATGTTTTCGCAACGACTACCATGAAAGTAGCTGAAACTGTAGAAAAGCCTGTAGCAATGATGGCTGATTCTCTCGCTGTATATTTTCCTTCTTTATAAACACGGTTCGTCAATATTAAGCCAACCGAATAGCTGCCAACAAATGAGGCTACCGCATCAACAGCTGAACGGCCAGGCGTTTTGAAAATCGGTTTCATTACCGGCTGCATGAGTACCCCTATAAATTCTAGTAAGCCATAGCAAACGAGCAATGCTAAGAAAACCGATCCGATTGGAATGACGAGTCCTACCGGCTTAATAAGTTTTTCTAATAAAAATGGACCGATATCCGGATTAAACAACCATGCCGGACCAAATCCAAAAATAAGCATTACCCCTGCAACAAGTCCGCCCAACTTAAAAATAGATAACACCATATTTACTTTTGAGGTATTCCACTTTTTCGTGACAAATGGATAAAATGCTCCAAGTACTAAAAGAATCAACACATACCCGTTTACTAACGTTGGTGTGAATGTCGTGAATGCACTTACGATATGGTCGATTAAAATCGATGTTTTTCCATTCCATTCAAATGTGATAAAAAAACTAAAAATCCCGATTAAGCTGCAAAACACCATTTTCATGAAAATACTCACTTCAAACTGTCCAACTTTCGGCAGTTCCTGTTCCTCCTGGTACTTTGTCATTCCACCACTCCTTTGTAATCTCCATTCTAGTTTTCTTTCAATTCCGAATAAATAGAATAAAAACATCGATTATAGTAAAATTTAATGAAAGTAAAATTAATTTGGATGATTTTTAGTATTTATATATGAAATAGTAATTATTAAAGGTGGTGTTTGATTGAAAATCTTAATTGTTGAGCGGGATTTTGAAGAAATTGCAGGAATTGAGTGGTATTCAAAAAATTATTTTATGCGGAATATTGAAGTAGTTGGTGTAATAGATGGCAGTAGAATAATTGAAGCATTTGAAGAAACACGGCCGGAAGTACTTCTTATAGAAATGGAACTTGTTTCTCCTTCTATAGAGCAGTTTTTACAAAAACAGGCCATTCCCGTTATCGGTATTACAGCGGAACCTATCTTTCAGCAGGCAATGAAAGCAATCCGCTTAAAAGCGATCGATCTTTTTGTGAAGCCTGTGCCATTGGAGCAATTAAAGTCTGCTTTGCTGAAAATCCCTTCGACTAAGCCGGCAGCTACTTCAAAAAGTACTGTTCCAGTCGAGACGCAATTATATTCGGATTTGTATTTAAATAAGCCAGGGAATTTCTCTTTAGATGGAAAGTCCTTCTTTTTAATTGAGTGTGCAGATTACAAGCATAATTTAATGCTGTATGAGTGGCTCATTGAACTGCCTATTTTTCATAATCTCTTAGCCTTGCCGCTGCAAAACCGGGTGATTTGTATTGTTGAAATCGATGTTTTTACCAATCTATTCAGACAGCTTCGAATCATGAGCCAGGAATGGGAGAAATTCAGTGGGGAATCGCTCAATATTGCTGTTTATGACGGTAAGGAGACAACATTGCTTACTATGTATCAAGCATGTAAAAAGACTTTGGCGCAGCGCTTTTATAAAGGGTATTCCCATATTTTTAAAAGCTCGCAAACACTCCATGTGACAAGGCTTGATCCGCTTTTAACTCCTGAGGAACAGCAGCTTTGGATTACAAGCCTTGAAAACGGTGATTTGAAAGCAATTAAAACTTTTTTATATACGCTAACAAAAGGTTCTACCTATTACCATCAGGATGATGTGCGAATTCATTTGACGAGTATTTTAGCGCAAATCCGCCGATTTATGATGAAGTATCATCTGCAGCAGCAAGCAAAAATGGAACAGCAATACCGCTCACTGTTCCATTTTATTTTAGAGCATCCGATTTTATATGCGATTGTACAGGAGTTTATTTTATTTACACAACGCTTGATCGATGCGAGAAAAAATTTGCAGCAACAGCAGATTGCTGACTATACGGAGCTGGCTGTTGAAATAATCGAGCGCTATTATACTAATGCTGAGCTGACATTACAACATGCCGCAAACGAATTAAATATAAGCACCAATTATTTGAGCAATGTGTTTTCAAAAAAACGCGGCATACCATTCAAGAAATATTTGCAGCAGTATCGCGTACAGCAAGCCGAAAAGTTATTAATAGAAACGAGTTTGGGAATCGGATCAATCGCAGAAATGGTCGGCTTCACAGACGGCAATTACTTCACTAAAGTATTCCGGGAATACTACCAGTTAACCCCTTACCGCTATAGATTGCAGGTAAGGAAAACAGCCGGTTCAGCAAAAAATTAAGTTCAATTCCGGGGACGCTTTCCGCGGAATAGAACTCAACAAGTTATTGATCACAAAACCGAAATTGTTCCAATAATCACTTTAAAACGGAAACAACAATGGCACCGCAATCATCATGACGATAAACATAATAACCTGTAACGGAACACCAACTTTGACGAAATCCATAAATTTATAGCCGCCAGCTGTTAAGACAAGGGAGTTTGTCGGAGATGCAATCGGTGTTGCAAACGCCATACTCGCAGCAGTTGCTACCCCGATCATAAAGGTATACGGGTTCGCATCCATAGCAAGTGCTGCAGTGATGGCAATCGGCGAAAAAAGTACCGCTGTTGCCGTATTACTAACAAATTGCCCGAAAACAGCTGTCAGTAAATAAATCCCCATCAATACACCATATGGTCCGAAATCGCCGAGCACACTGATAATGCCTTCTGCGAGAATCGTCATCCCCCCTGTTTTCTCAAGCGCTGTCGCCATCGGAAGCATTGCCGCTACGAGTACAATACTTTCGAAGTTCATTTTACTGTAGGCATCATCCATATTGCGCAGACAGCCTGTAATAATCATAAGAACGGCCCCGATTAATACCGCAATGACGGCATCAAATACTTCAAATACCATAAGCCCGATCATCAGCAGCATAATCATACCGGCAATCGGTGCCTTTCCGTTTGCTGCAATGGCTCCTGCTAATTCGCGTGGTTGTCCGACTACGACCACATCTTGCGTTTCGCGGGACAACAGCTCGATTTCATCCCATGTCCCCTGCACTAAAATTGCATCACCGAAACGTAGCTTCTGGTCGGCCATGTTTTTCAGTAAGTAGTCACCTTTACGGTTAATCCCCAAAATGTTCAAATTGTATTTTTCACGGAATCCGATTTTACTGACCGTTTCCTTAATAAGACGTGATTGCGGTGTTAATAATACTTCCGCCACACCGATTTTTTTCGTAACGAGCTCTTTCGCATGATTTTCAAACGGCTGAACGGTCAACGCAAAATCATGGGCAAAGCGTGCTACATCATCTGCCATACCTTGAACATACAGCTCATCGCCGACATGAATAACACTTGTCGGACCCGCCAGCTCCTGGTACGTCATCGGCCGTAAATTAAGTCCTTCCTGTGCAGCACCGTGTTTAATTTTCATAATATAAATATGATAAGTTGCCGGAAGCTTCAAATCAGCCAGCTTTTGTTCCGAGATTGTCGAATGCTCGGTAACGGCAACGCGGAACAGTTTATCATGCAAATCATATTCCTTGGCAATTTTCTTTGGAGAAAGCTTATAGCCCGCACTTGACTGCGAACGGTTTTCTTCATTCGGCAACAGCACATTACGTACTGATACTAAATAAATTATGACGGTAATCGTCGCAATAATTCCGATTGGAGTTATTGTGAAAAATCCAAGTTTTTCGAAGCCGTGATCAACAAGTGTTTGCGAAGCGATCAGGTTTGTCGGCGACGCAATTAACGTCATCAACCCCGACATGCTCGCAATGTAGGATAGCGGCATTAAAAATTTGGACGGGCTCACTTTAATGCTGATTGCTATTGACACAACAATCGGCAGCATTAACGCGACCGTACCTGTATTGCTCATAAACGCCCCGACAATTGCGACAATGACAAGCAGCAGAATAAAGAGACGGAGCTCATTATCCCCCGACCATTTTAATAGAAGATTTCCTGCCATACCGGCAAGTCCCGTTCTTAAAATACCTGCCCCGACAACAAATAGCCCTGCTATCATAATAACTACAGAATTCGAGAACCCCGCCAGCGCTTCAGCAGGTGTTAAAATATTCAGTATAACAAATGATAATAATGCCATTACTGCGACAAGATCTGCCCGCAATCGATTCGTCGTAAATAAAATAATCGTAACTGCCAAAATGATAAAAGTTAATGTAAGTTGCATAACCATGTCCTTTCGTATGGTAATCGCCTCTATTATATAGAAAATAATAGAAGAACTCCTCACATTTGTCGATTAACAAAGAAAAAGCTATTATTAACCAAAAACGTGGAGCAATGTTTACCTTTCCCCGCTAGGAAAAGGTATAATTTACTAGAAAACTATATTATCCGAATTTTCCTTAATGTCTATTTTCAATAACCAATTCTTTAATATAAAGATTCCTTAAAAAGAATTATTATAATCTAGTAGAAATTATGATTTAGATTTGTTATATTATTTAAGAAGAGTTTTTCAAAAAATATTAGGAGGAACTACATATGACAAATGAACGTTTAACAACTATTACTGGTGCTCCAGTAGTATCAAACGACGATGTACAAACAGCTGGTCGTCGTGGTCCAGTTTTATTACAAGATGTATTTCTAATTGAGAAATTAGCAAACTTTAACCGTGAAGTAATTCCTGAGCGTCGTATGCACGCAAAAGGTTCAGGTGCATTCGGTACATTTACTGTAACGCATGACATCACAAAATATACAAAAGCAAAAATTTTCTCTGAAGTTGGTAAGAAAACAGAAATGTTTGCACGTTTCTCAACTGTAGCAGGTGAGCGCGGTGCGGCTGATGCAGAGCGTGACATTCGCGGTTTCGCATTAAAATTCTATACTGAAGAAGGTAACTGGGATATGGTTGGTAACAACACACCTGTATTCTTCTTCCGTGACCCATTACACTTCCCGGATTTAAACCACGTTGTTAAGCGTGATCCAAAAACAAACATGCATAACGGTAACTCAAACTGGGATTTCTGGACTTCATTACCAGAAGCGTTACACCAAGTAACAATCGTAATGTCTGACCGTGGTATTCCAAACGGCTACCGCAAAATGCACGGATTCGGTTCTCATACTTACTCAATGATCAACGAAGCTGGCGAACGCGTATACGTGAAATTCCACTTCCGTTCTCAACAAGGTATCGAAAACTTAACAGGTGCAGAAGCTGCTGAAATTATCGGTAAAGACCGTGAATCTTCACAACGTGACCTATTCGAGTCAATCGAAAAAGGCGATTTCCCGAAATGGAAAATGTACATCCAAGTGATGACTGAAGAGCAAGCTCGCAACTCTAAGGACAACCCATTCGACTTAACAAAAGTTTGGTACAAGTCTGAGTACCCACTAATGGAAGTTGGGGAATTCGAATTAAACCGTAACCCGGAAAACTACTTCGCTGATGTTGAGCAAGCTGCATTCGCTCCATCAAACGTTGTACCTGGTATTTCATTCTCACCAGACCGTATGTTACAAGCGCGTCTATTCGCTTACCAAGATGCAACTCGTTACCGTTTAGGCGTTAACCACCACCAAATTCCTGTAAACACACCAAAATGCCCATTCATGGTATATCACCGTGATGGACAAGGCCGTGCTGACGGAAACCGTGGTGCAGCTATTACTTACTATCCAAATAGCTACGGTGCCCTACAAGGTCAATCACAATACAAAGATCCTGCATTAGCTCTTGATGGTCCAGCTGACATCTACGACTTCCGTGAAGATGACAACAACTACTTCGAGCAACCAGGTAAATTATTCCGTCTTCAAACACCAGAACAGCAACAACGTTTATTCGAAACAACTGCTGCTGAAATGAACGGTGTTGAAGAATTCATCAAACGTCGTCACATTTTACACTGCTACTTAGCGGATCCAGCATATGGTGAAGGTGTAGCGAAGGCAATGGGTCTTTCATTAGATGGTATGGACCTTTCAAACCCATACGTAAAATAATATAAGTATGTATTAACATGTACTCTATGAATTTAGCTTCTTGCTCAAATTGTTAAATTCACTAGCTTTTCATATCTAGTGTTTACTAGATTACGAAAGCGTTATTGATATCCAACTATAATCGCTTACAACCGCAAGTATCTGAGGGGATACTTGCGGTTTTTATGTAAAAAGAGCTGCAGTAAAAGTTGAATTCACCTTTACTGCAGCCCTTGTCTATGCAAATAAAATTGTCGATAAATAAATTACAACCGTCACTGTTAAACAGCTGATAATCGTTGAAAACAGTACTGTCTGAGCTGCTGTAGCTGATTCGATATCATACTCAAGCGCCAAGCTGGAACTGTTTCTGGATGTCGGGAATGCACTTGCGATAAATAGAGACTGTGCCACTACCCCATCCAGGCCAAGTGCGAAAATAATGAGAAGTGCTGTTGCCGGACCGACTATCAACCGTGTAAAGCAGCTGACAAAAATAGTTTTATTGAACATTGTCCGCATTTCAATTGTAGAAAGCTGTGCCCCTAATGTAATAAGGGCAACCGCCACAAATCCGCCTGCAATATGTTCAAGTGGAATACTGAATGTTTCCGGGATCGGGACGTGAAAGTAATTCAATGCCGCGCCTATAATTAGCGCATGAACGATCGGCATTTTCAAAAAGTCCCGGACAATTGCTATTCCGGATTTTGTTGATGAGATTAAATTATACAAGCCATATGTATAGGTCGTCATATTTTGAAAAATAACAAGAATGACTTGAATCGCTACCCCAATCGGCTGCGTTGCGAATATCATTTGTGCCACCGGAATTCCATAGTTGCCCGAGTTGATAAGGACAACACTGTTTTTGAAAACAGCCGATTCCTTTTTATCAAGTTTTAACATTTTTGCGAGCAGCTGACTTAACAGCATTTGCGCACCGATAAACAAAATAATAAAAATCGTAATTTGTCCGAGTACATTCATTTCAATGGAAGTTTCATAAATATTGATAAACACTGCTGCCGGCATAAAACAGTATGTAATGAGTTGGGATAAGGCTTTAAGGTTAAACTGGAACTTGCGCTGTAAAATAGCACCTATAATAAGTAAAATTAAAATCGGTGCAACAATTTTGAAGAAAATCATCGATAAATAGACCATGCGAAAACTCCTTTTGTGCATGTGTGCTGTAGTTGTTAATTATAGCGCATTTGTAAAGGAGTTGTCAGAGCATCCGACTCCTTTTTCTATCCCAACATAGCTGTTTTCCACTAAAAAACCTATGACTCCTGAGTGGGAATCATAGGTTTACGAATTTTATAAGTAGTCGATTGCTATTAATGCATTGTATATAAGCTCGGCAAACTCACCGCGCGATAATGCTTTCTCCGGATTAAATAGGCCTTCCCCATCAACAACTCCAAATAGCTCTAAAATCGCTATGCTTTGACGTGCTTCAAATGTCAGGTTTGCGATATCTGTATAGCTGAAGTTTAGTTCATTATACGCTTTCGCCAAATCCTGATTTAAGTAACGGTACATGTTGGCTATAATGATGGCTGCTTCCTGCTTTGTCACAGAGGCATTAGGTCCAAACCGGCTCGATGTAGCCCCGCTCATAATTCCCGCTTCCAATAAACCTTGAACGAGTTTCAACTGCTGTGTATTGGCTATATCCATATATTTTGATTTAGTGTTACTCGATACATCAAGTGCAGATGCAATCATCACTGCAACATCAAGTCTGCTTACTTGTTTAGAGCTTTGCACCAGGCGGTTTTTTGTATTAAATAGTATACCGCGCTTTGTCAGCTCCCGTATCGCACGTCCTTGGTCATTATTTGGAATATCCGTATAGATGACATTGCTGTTCGCTGCTTTAAATGTACCACCCGTCGCTGTACGGATAATGAATGTTGAGCCATCCACTTTAAATGATGACGGTGACGTACCTGTTGAGGTAACACGCTGAACAACTTGCGAAGTATTCGCTTTTAATTTTGATACCGGAACATGAACTTCTACTGTACTTGCAAATGTTTTTGCACGATTTCCTTCTGTAAACTGAATGTTCAACTGGTTATTCGTCACACTTACAGACACTCCAACCGCTGCTGTAGAGCTTTGAATTTCTGATGTAGGAATAACAATTTCAATATCTCCTGCTTTTAAACGGATATTCCGGTCTGCGTTGTTTTTCACTTGAGAAGAAGTAATCTGTGTTGAATAGCGTCCATTTTGGTAAGTCATCGTCTCATATTGTGACCAGCTTGCTGTTTTTGGAATCGTTGTCGCCACAGTACTCGCCGAATCGTCCGGAATGTAAAGCGGGTCGTATGATGGCTTTTCAATGACTACTCCACCAGGCTTTATATCATGGATATAATCTGGATAGTACGTATACACAAGCTCAATATAATACGGGTCTCTCCACATTGTTTCAAGACGGACAAGCTTTTCCAATGTTGTTACATGTCTTTTTGCTTCCGCCGATAAGTTGTTGTATAGTGAACGGGCTTTTGCAATTTCCTGTGTTGTCGAACTACGGCTAACATCATTCATGTAGATATCGAATGCATTGGCATCAAGCTTTGCCTGCTTCACAACTGTATTTTGATAAATAATATAGCTCTCGCCATCAATTAAAATATTGAGGTTTGTTACAAACGATTTCGCAAGATCACTTAATGCGTTGTACGCCATTCGAATACTCTTGATTTGAGCATCAGTGTATTTCGTTTTATCAATGCGATTTATACGATCCATCACAACTTTCGCTTCTTTTTCAGCCTGTGCAATTTGCGACTCCAATACTAATTCAAAATACTCTAGATTTTCCAATACTTTCTTAGGAACTAGCTTTTTTGCTTCTTCTGTCAAATCAGTATAAGCATCACGAGCAGCTTTAATTTCATTTGGTGTTGATTCATTATTAAGAACCTGAATTAGTTCAACTACCTTTTCAGCTGCAATTCTGTTTGAAAGTTCTATTTCCAATGCTTCTAAAGCTTCTATAAGTAAATCAAGTTTCCCATAATTCTTTATTTTCACTTGCTGTTCTTGTGTAAGCTCATTATAAGCAGCACGAACATTTTCAATATCTTCTTTTGTCGATTGACTATCTAATGCTTCAATTGCATTATTTACATCATCGATTGCTTTTTGAAAAGCTGTTGCATCCTTTGATACTTTATCCCATAATCCCAGTAATTTTTCTTTGTTTGTTACAAGATTTTTTACCTCATCTGATAATGCCTGATAACTTTGATAAACGGCCTGTACTTCTGAATAAGTTGATTCCTCAGATAATAGCTCAATATTTACAATAATATTTTGTGCTTCTGCTGTAAGTAGCGCTTCTTTAATCCATTTTTCTTGAGCGTTTAACTCTTTCAATTCCTCGATAAAGAACTTTTCAAAACGGCTATCCGTAGCAATTAAATTCGTATATCGCTGTCTTACTTCCATAATAGTTGTTGCCGAAGATTCGTCATCAAGGGCACCCATTTCAATTATTAATGGCTTTGCTGAATTAATAGCTAACTCTTTCAACTGACGGTATTCAACTAACTTTGTTCTTACATCTGTTGATAATAATGCAATCGCTTGTTCTTCTGTAATACCTAAATTGGCAGCAACTACACTTACCGTATCTGCTGATGTGACCTGGCTTACTAAATTGTCTAAAGAAGTCATTTCTGCAAAATCCAGCGCTGTAATTGCACTTATCAAAGCTTTTAATGATACATCTTCAGAAATTACATTTATGCGATCAATTAAAGCTTTTAGTTTTTCAGTATTTTCTTCTGAAATAGCATTTTTCTGTGCTAGCTTCATGTCATTATATAGTGATTGCGCCTGTTGTACTTTACTAACAAAATCATCCGTAATAGTATCGGATATTGAAAGACTGTCCATCAACTCATTGAATTTTTTTATTTGACCCTTCATCGATGTCATTAAGGCAAGCTTTTCATTAACTATATTGCCATCAGCACTTTTAATAATATGTTTTTGACTTGAGAGAAGATCATCGTACTGTTTTTCTATGACTTCCATAGTTGTTATAAAATCCAATGCCTCTTCATCTATAATCTTTACTGTATTAACAAAATCCTCTGTATCTCGACGAAGATTTACTGTACGTTCACGATAAGTTTCAATATCACCCAGTCCTGGAACGCCGTTTCGAATCGATGGTAAATAACTATCAAATTTTTCCAGAAAATCTTCAACAAATACGATGAAATCCGGAATTTGTGCAAACGGGTCTTCATTTGTCACGCTCGCTACTTTTGAATCTAAGTTCTTTTTTAATTGACGTGCAGCATCAACCTTTTTCACCGCTTCTTGTAAAATAGAATAATTATAAACCGCCATTTTATTACTAAGTCCATTATAGGCACTTAATGCATCATCGACATTTTTAACATAACTTTCATCCATTTCATCTAACTTGTTGATAATATCCACAACGGCAGATGTTTTTACATCGCTGGTCAAAGTTCCTTCGATTTCTACAAGTTTTTGATAATTAGATACTAGTAATCGCTGCCCTTCTGTCAGTGCCAAATATAATTGACGTGTGGCCATTACCGCTTCTTTAAACTTTTGTGTAGTTTGATCTTCTGTATCTACTAATTTCTGAATTTCTGAATTCACCTTATTTGCCAACTCATTATTCAAATCTTCTATCCGTGACAATGGCAAAAATCCAGATTCTCCATCAATTGTTTTATAATTTAAAATATTTGTACCTAATTCAATCGACTGCAACTGCTCTTTTAAAATCAATTCAAGTTTGCTTGAATTAAGTTCATATCGATATAAATACTTTCCTTGACTATCATTTATAAAATATAAGTACTTCCTTACAACTTCAATATTTGCTGCATCGCCAGACGTTTGCTCATAATAAACAATACGACCTGTACCTGTCGTTGCATTACTACGGTCAATTGCTAATGGAGTTGATGTAAGTGAAGTTAAATCTAACTGATATATTTCTCCTGATGTTTGTGCATTAGGATAATATATATGAGTTGTTGATTGTGCTTGATTGTCGATTATTTTGAAATAATTGTATGTTGTATCTGTAATTTCAGCGTTTTTTTCACTTAAAATACGACGCTCATTTGGTGTGTATGTCAAGAAATGGCGATATTGAATACGCTTGTCGCTTTTTTCTGCTGAATCATCACTTGCTGCATCAAGGTGATACCACTCCGTACCGATTTTTACAATATTCCATGAACGATATTCTCCATTTACAATTCCATATACATATCGGACTTCCATTGATGGAACTTGTTTTAGTAGAGTATACATCCATAAAGCATAGGCATGGGATGATAATCCGCTTATTGAAGCTACACTATGATTGGTAGCTACATAATGCGTATTTTGAATTACATAGTCATGAATAACTTTAATTTTTGCAACTTGACCTGTTGCCTCATCTACCTTTGACTTAATATCACTATACTTAGCCTTTGCAGCTATAAAGTTAGTAGGTTGACCATTTGTGATGGTATCGTAATAGTTAAGCGAGAAATCTAATTTTACCGATGTTAATACATCATCATTTTTTGTTTCAGTCGCTTTTACACGCATATTATTAAAAATCCCATAAATTTCTGTTACATCAAATGTTACAGTGTCATTAGAAGAAGTTGTTACAACTTTTGATGTGTTTAATTCAGATAATACTTCTCCCATTAATTTCTCAATTGCAATTTTATATGAAGCAATTTCTGTACCTGTATATGTAATCGTAAATCCTTTATTAAAATTCGCCAACTCAAACAAAATCTGATTTTTCAAATCTTCTTCGTTATCTATTGAAAGTGTTTTTGTGCTTGTTTGTTCTATAAATGAGGAATTACCTGTAAAGCTATTCTTAAATTCAAAAGTTTGTGAAGTAGTCATTTCCTCAGCCTGCACTACCCCTGCAACAACAACACTAGCAGGAACTGCAACTAATGCTGCTAATATCTTTTTAGATTTATTCATATAAGATTTCTCCTTAATATTTCTATTTATGTACATAACTCAATACTTTTTATATCGGTTCATATTCCATATTTTAGAACAAAAATAGGTAGTTAATTATAAAAAAGAATGTATTTATGACTGTAGGAAAGGTAAATATTAGAATATATTTTTATACTCCAGATTATTCCGAGTGAAAATATGAACTTATAGAAAAAAGGAGGCTATTATACCCCCGGACAGCTGCTTCATTTATGCTCAATCAAACTTTTAATCGTAAAATACCACTCCCCGTTACGCAGTTCACGCACAATTAAACCGCGTTGTTCTCCAAGGAGCGTTAACCCGATTATTTCAGAAATGATAAATGTAAAATATTTTGTAAAGCGCTCACCGTAGATTACTTCTCCTAACTGTTTCGCCGTATGATGGCCTTCACTAATTTTGGATATAACCTTTTGCAGTTTGTATTCTATTTTACTTAAGCTTTTCTCCATCACTTCATTTAAGTTTTCATAGATTCCTTTATGGCCGGCAAACACGGTATGCACATTATAAGTATTCATTTTTTCAATCGAATCTATATATTGGCTAAACGGGTTCGTTATGGTTCCTGAATCGTCATGATCAATTAGAGCACTGGTCATGCCGGTAGATAACAAAAAATCTCCCGCAAACAACCAGCCCGTCTCCTCATCAAACAAACAGATTGAATCCGGTGAGTGTCCCGGAGCAGCGATTACTTGTAATCCTCCGACTTCTTGACCTTCCCTCAGTTTCAAAATCTGCGGATAGATTATCACATGTTCTTTATTGTGAAGCGTATTCTCCATTTTTAACATTCGTTCACGGGCAAATTCCGGTACGCCGTATTGCTCGTACAATTCATAGTAAAAGGTAAGCTTTTGCTGTAAGTAATCATCTTCACATTTTAGACGAGGAATGGCGATATGACTGGCATAGACAGGGATCGGATAAACATTCGTAATTTGATTTACCACCCCTATATGGTCATTATGAAAATGTGTTAAAATAATACGGGTAATTTGGTTAATTTCAATATTATAGTCTTTCAATTTCTGATAAAAAAACTGCTCAAATTCCTCATTTTTTATGCCCGCATCAATTAATGTATAGTCTTCACCATTTTGATAGACATAACAGTTAATACTTCCCAATCCACTATAGTCAGAAGGGAAAATAATCGGGTAGACTGCTTTATTACCTGTTTTTATTATCGCATTCACTTTTCCACCTGCTCCCACTGTTTTATGCAGAAAGGGCTTGCCCCTATGTTCTTTTCAGACAGCCCTTTCTATTGTAACTTTATAATACCTTACTATGAGTACATCAAACAGCCGATGCTTTCGTCAAGAAATAAAGAAAACATCAAAAAAACACATTGCAAAATATGCAATGTGTTTTCATTCAAGTGTATATGACCCGTACGGGATTCGAACCCGTGTTACCGCCGTGAAAGGGCGGTGTCTTAACCACTTGACCAACGGGCCAATGGCTCCGAAGGCAGGACTCGAACCTGCGACCTGCCGGTTAACAGCCGGATGCTCTACCAACTGAGCTACTTCGGAATAATACTATGGTGGGCCTAAATGGACTCGAACCATCGACCTCACGCTTATCAGGCGTGCGCTCTAACCAGCTGAGCTATAGGCCCATAGTATGGTGGGTTTGGACGGAATCGAACCGCCGACACTTAGAGCTTCAATCTAATGCTCTACCAACTGAGCTACAAACCCATAAAAAAAATGGCGGTCCCGACCGGGATCGAACCGGCGATCTCCTGCGTGACAGGCAGGCATGTTAACCGCTACACCACGGGACCAACATTTGAAGAAAAAAATATTAAAATGGAGGAGGTAGAGGGATTCGAACCCCCGCGCGGTGTTACCCGCCTGTCGGTTTTCAAGACCGATCCCTTCAGCCAGACTTGGGTATACCTCCAAAGGGAATAAAATATAAATGGTGGAGCCTAGCGGGATCGAACCGCTGACCTCCTGCGTGCAAGGCAGGCGCTCTCCCAGCTGAGCTAAGGCCCCAAAATGATGGTCGGAATGACAGGATTCGAACCTACGACCCCTTGGTCCCAAACCAAGTGCTCTACCAAGCTGAGCTACATTCCGAATATGTCAGTAAATATATTATGGCGCGCCCGGCAGGAGTCGAACCCACAACCTTCTGATCCGTAGTCAGACGCTCTATCCAATTGAGCTACGGGCGCGCATTATTAGAAATAAGAATTATAAAATGGTGCCGAGGGCCGGAATCGAACCGGCACGGTGATCACTCACCGCAGGATTTTAAGTCCTGTGCGTCTGCCAGTTCCGCCACCCCGGCATTTTGGAGCGGAAGACGAGGTTCGAACTCGCGACCCCCACCTTGGCAAGGTGGTGTTCTACCACTGAACTACTTCCGCAAAATGCTTAAGATCATTTATATCTGACAGTATGTATAATTTTATAAAACTGGTGAGCCATGAAGGACTCGAACCTTCGACCCTCTGATTAAAAGTCAGATGCTCTACCAACTGAGCTAATGGCTCTCTAAATGGTGCCGGCGAAAGGAGTCGAACCCTCGACCTACTGATTACAAGTCAGTTGCTCTACCAACTGAGCTACACCGGCATTTTAGAAATGGTGGAGGATGACGGGCTCGAACCGCCGACCCCCTGCTTGTAAGGCAGGTGCTCTCCCAGCTGAGCTAATCCTCCAATATTCTAGCGAAGCGACGTCCTACTCTCACAGGGGGAAGCCCCCAACTACCATCGGCGCTAAAGAGCTTAACTTCCGTGTTCGGTATGGGAACGGGTGTGACCTCTTTGCCATCATCACTTCACTATTACGGCTTCCAATACACGGCGCTATCCTTCGTCAACTTCCTTCGTTCTTTCAGTCACGTACTTGAGTACGCTCCTTCAATCACTCAGTCGTTTCCTCGACTAGCTTGTGTCTTGAAACCCTTAGAAAGATCATTCTTTCAAAACTGGATAAACGTTTCATTGAGTTTGTGCAATAAAATGTGGTTAAGTCCTCGACCGATTAGTATTCGTCAGCTGCATGCGTCACCGCACTTCCACCTCGAACCTATCTACCTGATCGTCTTTCAGGGGTCTTACTTACTTGCGTAATGGGAAATCTCATCTTGAGGGGGGCTTCATGCTTAGATGCTTTCAGCACTTATCCCGTCCATACATAGCTACCCAGCGATGCCTTTGGCAAGACAACTGGTACACCAGCGGTATGTCCATCCCGGTCCTCTCGTACTAAGGACAGCTCCTCTCAAATTTCCTACGCCCACGACGGATAGGGACCGAACTGTCTCACGACGTTCTGAACCCAGCTCGCGTACCGCTTTAATGGGCGAACAGCCCAACCCTTGGGACCGACTACAGCCCCAGGATGCGATGAGCCGACATCGAGGTGCCAAACCTCCCCGTCGATGTGGACTCTTGGGGGAGATAAGCCTGTTATCCCCGGGGTAGCTTTTATCCGTTGAGCGATGGCCCTTCCATGCGGAACCACCGGATCACTAAGCCCGTCTTTCGACCCTGCTCGACTTGTAGGTCTCGCAGTCAAGCTCCCTTATGCCTTTACACTCTACGAATGATTTCCAACCATTCTGAGGGAACCTTTGGGCGCCTCCGTTACTCTTTAGGAGGCGACCGCCCCAGTCAAACTGTCCGCCTGACACTGTCTCCTACCCCGCTAAGGGGCATGGGTTAGAAGTTCAATACAACCAGGGTAGTATCCCACCGACGCCTCCTTCGAAGCTGGCGCTCCGAGATCTCTGGCTCCTACCTATCCTGTACAAGTTGTACCAAAATTCAATATCAGGCTACAGTAAAGCTCCACGGGGTCTTTCCGTCCTGTCGCGGGTAACCTGCATCTTCACAGGTACTATAATTTCACCGAGTCTCTCGTTGAGACAGTGCCCAGATCGTTACGCCTTTCGTGCGGGTCGGAACTTACCCGACAAGGAATTTCGCTACCTTAGGACCGTTATAGTTACGGCCGCCGTTTACTGGGGCTTCAATTCACAGCTTCGCTTGCGCTAACCGCTCCTCTTAACCTTCCAGCACCGGGCAGGCGTCAGCCCCTATACGTCACCTTACGGTTTTGCAGAGACCTGTGTTTTTGCTAAACAGTCGCCTGGGCCTATTCACTGCGGCTTCTCTAGGCTATGCACCCAAAGAAGCACCCCTTCTCCCGAAGTTACGGGGTCATTTTGCCGAGTTCCTTAACGAGAGTTCTCTCGCACACCTTAGGATTCTCTCCTCGACTACCTGTGTCGGTTTGCGGTACGGGCACCTCTCACCTCGATAGAGGCTTTTCTTGGCAGTGTGAAATCAGGAACTTCGCTCATACGAGCTCGTCATCACAGCTCAACGTTATAGTATGCGGATTTGCCTACATACACGCCTTACTGCTTGAACACGCGCAACCAACGGCGTGCTTACCCTATCCTACTGCGTCCCCCCATTTCTCAAACGGTGAGGAGGTGGTACAGGAATATCAACCTGTTGTCCATCGCCTACGCCTATCGGCCTCGGCTTAGGTCCCGACTAACCCTGAGCGGACGAGCCTTCCTCAGGAAACCTTAGTCATACGGTGCATGGGATTCTCACCCATGTTTCGCTACTCATACCGGCATTCTCACTTCTAACCGCTCCACCAGTCCTTCCGGTCTGACTTCAACGCTGTTAGAACGCTCTCCTACCACGCATACTCAAAGTATGCATCCACAGCTTCGGTGAATCGTTTAGCCCCGATACATTTTCGGCGCAGCGTCACTCGACCAGTGAGCTATTACGCACTCTTTAAATGATGGCTGCTTCTAAGCCAACATCCTGGTTGTCTAAGCAACGCCACATCCTTTTCCACTTAACGATTACTTGGGGACCTTAGCTGGTGGTCTGGGCTGTTTCCCTCTTGACTACGGATCTTATCACTCGCAGTCTGACTCCCGTGTATAAATATCCGGCATTCGGAGTTTGTCTGAATTCGGTAAAGCGAGATGCCCCCCTAGTCCAAACAGTGCTCTACCTCCGGTATTCTCAATCACGAGGCTAGCCCTAAAGCTATTTCGGAGAGAACCAGCTATCTCCAGGTTCGATTGGAATTTCTCCGCTACCCACACCTCATCCCCGCACTTTTCAACGTGCGTGGGTTCGGGCCTCCAGTGAGTGTTACCTCACCTTCACCCTGGACATGGGTAGATCACCTGGTTTCGGGTCTACGACCACGTACTAATTCGCCCTATTCAGACTCGCTTTCGCTGCGGCTCCGTCTTCTCAACTTAACCTCGCACGTAATCGTAACTCGCCGGTTCATTCTACAAAAGGCACGCTATCACCCATTAACGGGCTCTAACTACTTGTAGGCACACGGTTTCAGGATCTATTTCACTCCCCTTCCGGGGTGCTTTTCACCTTTCCCTCACGGTACTGGTTCACTATCGGTCACTAGGTAGTATTTAGCCTTGGGAGATGGTCCTCCCGGATTCCGACGGAATTTCACGTGTTCCGCCGTACTCAGGATCCACTCTGGAGGGAATGAACTTTTGACTACAGGGCTTTTACCTCGTTTCGCGGACCTTTCCAAGTCGCTTCGTCTAGTTCATTCTTTTGTAACTCCGTATAGAGTGTCCTACAACCCCAAAGAGCAAGCTCTTTGGTTTGGGCTCTTCCCGTTTCGCTCGCCGCTACTCAGGGAATCGAATTTTCTTTCTGTTCCTGCAGGTACTTAGATGTTTCAGTTCTCTGCGTCTGTCTTCGA